>JAKACN010000009.1 GCA_021821365.1 Pseudomonadota bacterium
GTTGGCTCATCCAGCAGGACCACCGCGGGATCTCCCGCCACTGTCATGGCAATTTCGAGGGAGCGCTGTTCGGCATAGGTCAGCAGACCTGCCTCGACTGATCGTCTTCCCTGCAAATTCACTTTTTCCATCAATGCCTGCGTACGCTCCTCGACATCTCGCAGCGAATCCAGCGAGCGAAACAAGGTAAAACGATGCCCCAGCGACCACAGTACGGAGCACCTGATGTTTTCGAAGACGGACAACCGTTGAAAGATGTTGGTGATTTGAAACGACCGTGACAGGCCGCGACGATAAATCTGATGCGGCTCCAGGCCGGCGATCTGCCACCCCTTGAGCAGCACCTCCCCTTTGCTGGGAGCAAACCGGCCGCTGATCATGTTGAACAGGGTTGATTTCCCGGCACCGTTCGGGCCGATCAGGGCGATGCGTTCGCCAGCCAGCACATCCATGGTCACATTGCGGATGATTTCCGTACTGCCGAAGGACTTGGCAACACCGCGCAGGCTGAGTGCAATATCAGTCATCGCTATCTCCCCTTCCTGTCGAACCCTGGCACGGCCAATCCCGGCACCTGACGTCTTTTCGCCATGAGGAGATATCCAAGACATGCAATTACTGCCACAGCAAAAACTGCGGGAGCCAGGTAATGCGGGATCTTGCCGGAGAGCGCAAGCTTTTCCGCGATCTGGAAAGTGCTCTCGTCCTGCCAGGCGTACACACTCTCCACTGCGGCGATGCACACGATGATGGAGACTGTCGCCATTGCCGCTGTACGCAGTCGCAATCGCCTGTACGCCCCGCTGATTAGCAGTTCTGCGATGCCTTGCGGCGCAAAGAGAACGATGAGGATGAACAGCATGCCGAAATAGAGTAGCCACGCATCCGTCCAGGTCGAAATCACGGAGAGGAACAGGACGAAGACAAACGCACCGATCACTGGACCAATGAAATGCCCGACGCCGCCCAGATAGGTGGCAATCAGGACCATGCCGGATTGTGCGATGCCGAGATTTTCCGCAGTGACCAGCTCATAGTTCAGCACCGACATTCCCCCGGCCACACCGGCAAAGCCACCGGCCAGGACCATGACCGTCAAACGGATGTAGCCCGGGTTGAATCCGACGAAGGCAACGCGTTCGGGGTTGTCCCGAACCGCATTGGCAAGACGGCCCAGCGGCGTGCGCGTGAATGCGTACATGCCGATGCCCGCGATCACGGACCAGGCAAGCGCGAGGCAATAGATCTCGTTCGCGGAACCGAAATCCAGTCCGAGCACCGGCGTGGACAGCATCCGGTTGGTGGAGATCCCGTTTTCCCCGCCGAATGTGCCGGGCAGCATCGCCGCAACAGCGACGATCATCTCCGCAACGCCCAGCGTGATCATGGCAAAGACAGTGCCCGAGCGGCGGGTTGAGAAATAGCCGAACAGGAGCCCGGCGAGCGATCCGCCCGCAGCGCCCACCAGCGGGACGGCAATCATCCCCAGTCCAAGACCGTCGGCGCCGAACCTGTTGATGACATGAATGGCGCAGTAGGCGCCGATTCCGGAGTAGACGGCATGGCCGAACGACAGCAGGCCAGCCTGACCCAGCAGCATGTTGTAGGACATGGCGAGCACGGAAGTGATCGCGACCTGGGTGAGGAAGGTCAACAGGAACCCGCGCGACATCACGCCTGGTGCCAGCAAGGCTGCGGCAAGCAACACCACAGCGATCAGGACACGGGATCGTATCTTGTCTGGTTGGAGTGCATGCATGTCAGACCTCCCGCTTTCCGAACAGGCCACGCGGGCGGACGACCAGCACCAGCAGCATGACCATGAAAGGCAATACCGGACCAAGCTGGGCGACGGTAATTCTGAAAACCTCGGTGTCAAGCGCCGCAGCCAGATCTGTCGCGCCGCTTGACATCGCAAGCTGGTATGGCGACACATCGACAAGCACGGAAAAAGTCTGGATGAAGCCCACCAGGATTGAGGCGAGGAAGGCACCCGCCAGCGAGCCGATTCCGCCAAGCACAATAATGACGAATACGATCGGCCCGACGGTGTGCGCCATAGCCGGCTCCGTCACCGCAGCAGGGGCACCGACCGCGCCGGCCAGCCCCGCCAGGCCGACGCCTATACCGAACACGGACATGAAGATACGCGGCACATTGTGGCCGAGGGCTTCCGCCATTTTCGGATGCGTCAAGGCTGCCTGAATGATCAGGCCGACGCGGGTGCGGGTCATGGCCAGATAGAGCACGGCAAGCACGCCGACAGCAATCAGCATGATGAAGCCCCGGTAGGCCGGGAAGGCCATTCCATACAAGGAAAATACGGATCCCTGCAGGAGTTCAGGCGCTTCATACCCCACGGGGGCCTTACCCCAGGCCAGGTGCACGATTTCTTCGATCAGATATGCCAGCCCGAAGGTGAAGAGAAGCTCGGCGACGTGGCCGTGCTGGTGCACCCTGCGCAGGCCATAGCGCTCCACCAGCATGCCGAGCGTGGCAACGGCAATGGGTGCAAGGAACAGCGCCGGGAAGAACCCTGTCCTGGCGCCAATCGCATAGGCGGCGTAAGCGCCAAGCATGTAGAAGCTGGCATGGGCAAAATTGAGGACGCCCATCATCGAAAAAATCAGAGTCAGGCCCGCCGACAGCAGGAAGAGCAGCAGTCCGAGGCTAAGGGCGTTTAGTGAGGTAATGACAAGAGTACTCATAAGATTTCTGCTGGCGATATGCGCCGTCGCTGGCAGGCACGCATTGCAAAATGCAGGCGTGAGTTGGCCCCTGCCGCGCTTGGCACGCATTTCCGTCGGACTTCCCTGAAGACGAGTGGGGGCGCCGGCGCTTAATTGTTCAAGGAAATGCCAGTCGGCTCGAAGAAGAGCCCGGCTATGCTTATGGCCGCTTCATCTGGCAGGTTGTCGGCAAGGCGCTGACGAATGCCTCGAACTTGCTGTTCGTCTGGAAGCCGACAACGCCCGTGCCTTCGGAATCGTTCTTTACTTCAGCCGGACCGCCATTGGCGGCCGTTTTCTTCATCGTCGAGGTGAACATCGGGAGCATGATCTGGTGATCGGCCTTGCGCATTTCCGCTTCCCCTGTATCGGCAGTAAATTTCATGCCTTCCAGGGCGAGTGCGATGGCTTTGGGATCGTTCGATTTTGCCTGCCTTGCCGCCGCTTCAAACATCTGCATCATGGTGCGGATCTGTTGGAAGTACAGCTCGATCCCGTATTTCTTTTTGAAGTCCGCGGCGAACTTTTCCGACTTGTTTTGCGGGATGTTCGGCGCCCAGACGCTCACCACTCGCAAGCGGTCGATCCCTGCTTCACGCACTGCCGTGGGAGCGCCGAAGCCGGAACCGTAAATGGTGTAGAGGCTCACATTGAGATTGGCGTCCTTGACCGCCTTGACCAGCAAGGACAAATCGTTGCCCCAGTTGCCGGTCAGGATCGTATCCGCATTCGCGGCTTTCACCTTGGCGACATAAGTGGAGAAATCCTTGACCTGACCAAAGGGATGCAAGTCGTCGCCAACGATCTTGATGTCCGGGCGGCGCAGCGGCAAGAGATGTTTTGCGGAGGCGGAGACCTGCTGCCCGAGCGCATAGTTCTGGTTGATCAGATAGACATTCTTGACAGACGGGTTGCGCACCAGCTCCTGCGCAATCACCTGCACCTTCATTTCCACGTTCGGATCGAACCGGAAATGCCAGAAATTGCACTTGGCATTGGTAAGGTCGTTATCGATGGCCGAGTGGTTCAGGTAAAGCTCCGGGGAATCCGGATTGCGCTGGTTGTACTTGGACACTGCATCGGACAGTGCGGCGGCCACCGCCGAGCTGTTGCCCTGGGTAATAAAGCGGATCCCCTGATCGACCGCCTGCTTGAATGCATTGAGCGACTCCTGCGGGCTGCCCTTCCCGTCAATGCTCACGAGCTCCAGCTTCTGCCCGTTGATGCCGCCGCGCGCGTTGATTTCGTCGAACATGGCCTGCAGCGTCTTGCGCTGCTGGTCCCCCACATTGGCAAAAGGCCCGGACACGCCGTCGAGCTGCGCGATCCTGACCTGTGCATGTGAAGAACCTGCAAGGGCAATGCCCAGACAGAGCGCGATATGTCGAAATAGTTTCATTATTGTCTCCTGAATAATGGGCACTGGCGCTACCGACTGGCGGCGACGGCGCTGTCTGCATGCCTCTGCTCTGCAATATGCTGGGCTGCCATTCGCCCGAATACCAGCCCGCGCAGGACTGAAGTGGAGCCGGTGTACACCTGGTGGTAGATTCCGACTGTCTCGCCTGCGGCATACAAGCCGGGAATGACATACCCATCCTGCGAAAGGACCTGGGCATGGGTATTGACCTTGAGTCCGCCGAAAGTGAAGCAGTTGCTCGAAATGATCGGATAGGCATAGAACGGCCCCTTGTCAATCGGCCGCGACCAGTGCGACTTGGCCGGATAGATCCCCCGCGTGGCGCGATAGTCAAGGTCGAATGGTGTGAATGCGCTCTCTCCCACCGGACACGCCGCATTGAAAACGGCAACAGTCTCACAGAGTGCGTGCGGTACCACACCAATTTTTTTCGCAAGTTCCTCGATGGTTTGTGCCTGAATTGGCGGAAGGTCGGAGCGAATGCTGGTTTTCCAACGTGGAATGTCTTCGACTTTGGAATCGAAGACGACATGCACCAGGCCCCTCGGCTGCTCCGCAAAGCTGCGGGCAATATTGTCGTAATGCGCGTCCACCGTGCCGGGTGCTTCATCGGTAAAGCGTTTTCCCTCCGTATTGACGAGAATGCCGTAGGGATAAATGAAGACGACGGCCTCTGCCTGGAGCGAGCGTGGATCGACGGGCTCCGCGTGGTAGGAGCCGAATTCACCCGCCGGCGCGGCGCCTGCCGCCAGCGCCATCCGGATGCCTTCTCCGCGGTTGTAATAGCCGCCGATGGCAACCGGCCTGATCCTGGATGCTTTCGACCCAATATACTGGGTCATCATTTCCGCATTGCCCTGGAAGCCGCCACTGGCCAGGATGACATTTCTTGCATGAATGGATCGGCGTAAACCGTCCGGACCCACCACCACTGCGCCGCACACACGTCCGTGGTCATCGCGGATCAAGTCGACCGCCGTCGTCCGGTAGGCGATTTCCCCGCCCATCTCCAACGCCTTCGCGCGCAGCGTTTCGATGATCGCCAGGCCGCCTCCCTTGGCAGCGATGCGCGTCGTATTCTGCGTCAGCAGATAGATGGGCTGAGGCTCGAAGGACAACCCGAAGCGCTTGAGCCAGCCGATCGTGCCCGGAACCTTGCCAGCGAAGGTGCTGATGACTTCCGGATCGGGAAAAGGATGCGACTTGACGTAGGACGGCCACTGGCTCGGAGCGCCACCTGCCGCTTCCAGCACGTTGGGGTCAAGATTGAAGCCCGGGTTGAGCGCGAAGTGTTCCTCGAAATCGTCACTGATTTCTTCGTCATTCTTCATCCGCATGTAAGCCTCGGTCCAGCGCGAATTACCGCCGAAATCGTCCGGCGTCGCGCGCTCGAGGTTAAGTGTCGTCAGGCCGTTTTCCCGTGCAGTGACAGCGGCAGACAGCCCCGCCACGCCGCAGCCGACGATGAGGACGTCAACCTCTTCTCGCATCTGATTCATGTCTGTTCTCCTTGTTTCTCTTGTTCGCCGTGCGACGGCATCAACCGAGCACGAATGCGTTCGGCCGGTCGGGCCTGGTCGTGATCCATACGCTCTTGGCCTGCAGGTACTCATGCACGCCGTCGAGGCCGCCTTCGCGCCCGATGCCGCTGTGCTTGTAGCCGCCGAAGGGCGTAGTGAAACTCGTGGCGCGGTAGTTGTTGACCCAGACCGTTCCCGCCTCCAACCGCTCCGAGCAATGGATCGCCTTGTGCAGGTCCTGTGTCCACACGGCGGCAGCCAGGCCGTACTGCGTGTCGTTCGCCATCTGCAGTGCTTCGTCCACCGTGTCGAACGGGATCACGGCAAGCACCGGGCCAAATACCTCTTCCTGTGCAATGCGCATCCGGTTATGCACGCCGGTGAAGATAGTCGGCGCGATGAACTGCCCCTGCCCGTATTCCGCGCCCGACAATGGATAGCCGCCGAGAACGCAGGTCGCACCTTCGGATTTAGCTATCTCGATATACCTGAGGATCTTCTCGAATTGCGGTCGTGTGGCGATCGGTCCGATCTGCGTCTGCGGGTCAGAGGGGTTACCAATTCGTGCGGAACCGACAAGCTCGACAAGCCTGCGAACGAAAACGTCATGGATCGAGCGCTCCAGCAGCAAGCGCGAGCCCGCCATGCACGTCTGGCCGGCTGCGCCAAAAATACCGGCGACGGCGCCGCGGACCGCCTGATCGATCTCGGCATCAGCAAAGACGATGTTCGCGGATTTGCCCCCTAGCTCCAGCGTGACTTTCTTGAAGCCCCTGGCGGCTGCTTCGGCCACCAAACGGCCGCCCGCTTCGCCGCCGGTGAACGCAATCTTTGCCGTCAGCGGATGGTTGATCAGCGCTTCGCCAATCTCATTGCCGTAACCCGTCACCACATTAACGACGCCCGCTGGGAAACCTGCTTCCAGCGCAAGCGCTGCCAGTTCGAGCAAGGGCGGCGACGTGAATTCGGATGGCTTGATGACGATAGTGTTGCCGCAAGCGAGCGCGGGCGCCATTTTCCAGGCAGTCAGGGCCAAGGGCGAATTCCATGGCGTGATGGCGACTACCACACCCAAAGGTTCGTAGCGCACATAGTTGAAGACGCCCGGCTTGTTGATTGGCACCACAGCGCCCTGGATCTTGTCGGCGAGTCCCGCGTAGTAATAAAACCATTGGGCCACGTTCTTCGCCTGACCCGAGACCTCGGTGATGTTCTTGCCGTTGCTGCGATGCTCCACCTGCGCCAGGCGATCCGCATCCCGTTCGACGAGATCGCCGAGCTTGCGCAGCAGCGCTCCACGCTGGGTCGCGGTCAGACTTGCCCATTCCGGAGAATGAAATGCCTGGTGAGCAGCGGTCACAGCGAGGCCCGCATCCTCCGCATTTCCTCGTGGCACCTCTGCCCACACCTGCCCGGAAAACGGATCTGGCGTCTGGATCCAGGCGCCAGATGCCGCGTCTCGCCAGGACGCCCCAATCATCATTTGATAGCGCTTCATTGACTCTCCTGCCTCACATTGTGCGTGTAATGATCACTGCCTTGCCAATCATTCTGCTTCGGTTCGAGTGGATAGTAGCGTCGTTCTACTATTAACTCAACAGTTCTATCTAACGGAACGAAGGAAAAGGCGCATCAGATTCGCGAAAGAATGGAGACTCTGGGGCGATGTGCATCGGCGGTAACGCTGCCCGGGTTGATCCGTTTCCGGCGCCGCCATCGGCGCCCATGTCATCAACCTGCTGAACATCACCGTCAGCCCTTCGAAGGATCTGCTTTCGCTGGAGAAGGCGTCGCTGCAGTCTGCACGGGAAGTGTGTTTCCCCCTGGCCGGTGGACGCCGACAGGCATCTGAAGCAGCTCGAATCCCGCGATCTGGTCAACCTGCCCTCGGCGGCGCCGCGCGTACTGATGGAATTGCGGCAGGCGCACGAAGCCACGCTGGTACTGCGTTACAGTTGCCGGCCCAACGACAGGGTAAAGGTCGAACAGGCGATTCTGCGCGCCTTCCTGCAGCATCGTGGCGCCGCGTCCGGACGGCAGCCGAGGGATGCCCGCATATTGGCGGAGGCCGCGTAACGGCGCGGCGCCTTCAACCTGCTGTCGTTCAATCCCGAACAGACAGCCGTCAAAGTCGCGCGCTGCAACAGTTCGTCATGAATGACGAATTGCGCACGCCTTGACACGTCGTCGGAACGTGCCGCATGTTCCGGCAGCGCGTGTGATTAGCCCTGGGGAGTTCTACCTCGTTATCCCGTCGACGTTTGTGCCGGCCCCCAAACCTGAAGACGGTGCCGCGCTTGCCCGTGCATGACGCATCCGTGGAAACAGTAGCGCTACGATCAGCGCCAATACGATCAGATACCCCAAGCTCATTTCGAGCGCTGCATCGTAATCCGGGCGCGCAGCGTGATGTTCGAGGCGTCCATAAAACAGCACGCCGATCAGTGCGACTCCCAATGCGTTCCCGGACTGCTGCACCATGGTGAGCACTCCGGACGCGGCACCGGCAAATTGTCCTGCCAGGCCGGCCAGCACCGTGGACACGAGCGGCGCCATGACGACCCCGATGCTCGCTCCTTGTGCAGCCAGAACCGGCGTCATCCAAAAGATGGTCTCTCCGGTGCCGGCAAAGGCCACAACCGCGCATTGCAATGCATGACTGCCGGCAAGCAGCAGCGCCCCCCAGGCAATCGTGTTCGGCCCCAGCAGCCGCGCGATACGCGCTCCGGTCAACGAGGTGGCAACAAATCCTGCGGCCATCACCGTGAAGATCAATCCCGAGTCGAGCGCGCCCAATCCCAGCCCTTGCTGCAGATACACCGCAAGCACAAAGTAAAACGACGCATTTCCGCAATAAAAGGCGAGCGTGATCACGAGGCCCAGCGCATAGGGGCGCTGGGCCAGCAATGCCGGCGGAACCAGCGGGCTTGCGCCGCGTGCCGCCAACCACTTTTGATGAGCGAAGAACAGCAGGAACAGAGGCAAGGCACCGGACAGGCAGATGCCGCTCCATGCCGGCCAACCCTGCTCCCGGCCCTCCACCAGCGGCAGGATGACCGAGACCGAGGCGATAGCAGCCAGCAGCATGCCGATCAGGTCGAGACTTGCCCTCGCTTGCGGCCGGAGCGGCGGAATCAGCCTGGGTGAAAGAAATAGCGCGATCACGCCGATCGGCACATTAATCAGGAAGCAACTGCGCCATCCAAGTCCGGCAATATCCGCGCGAATCAGCAGGCCGCCGACCAGCTGGCCGGCCACGGCACCCAGTCCAAGGCACAATCCATAAGCAGAGAAAGCCTTCGCGCGCTGCTCCCCGATGTACAACTCGCCGATCATCGCCAGTACTTGCGGCTGCAGTAGCGCGCCGGCCAGTCCCTGCAGAATCCGGGCTGCGATCAGCACCTCGGCGTTCTGCGCCATGCCGCAAGCGATCGACGCCAGCGTGAACGCGGCAAGCCCCGCGGCGAACATCCGCCGACGGCCGTAGAGGTCGCCCAGGCGCCCTCCCGTGATCAGCCCTGCAGCCGTCGCGAGGCCGTAACCCGCAACGACGAACTGCAGTGCGCCAGCACTGGCGGCGAGCTCATGCTGAATGGACGGTACGGCGACATTGATGATAAAGAAATCGAGTACCACCATAAATGTGCCGCTCAGCATGAGCAACAACATCCTCCAGTTGAATACGTCAGTCTGTTTGACAGACTCGCAGGTATCGATGGCGTTTGTATCCGGCATGGTGATTCCGTTGATGATCAAGTTGATTTCGGACCGCCCCCGAAGGGTTGGAAGAGCCCTGTTCACGACGATGAACTTCGTCCCGAAATGCAATATCGCCGTGAACGATCTGAATAACGCGACCATGGCATGCTCCTGCACTGCGGAGCGTGTTCAATGCGTGCAGGTGAAAATATCGGCCAGGTTCGGCCGGCGCTCAATTACGTGGGAGGTAATTGGAATGAATGTCCCGAGTCATTCGATCCGCGCCATTTCGAGACCGCCACCCGAAATGACCTGGAACTTCAGCCATACGACAGACGTAAAAAAACCCGTTGATAAAATCAACGGGTCCTGGGCTCTGGTGGCGAGAGGTATGCCAACCCTCGGTGTGCTATTCAGCAAACACGATACGTCACAGAAAAATCAGAAAGTACGCGGGATCCAACCGCTCACGCAAGACGCTTGACCAGCGCCGCAGTGAACTCGTCGGTAGAAGCGGTGCCTCCAAGATCCCGCGTCTTGACCTGGTCTTCCATCAGGGTCTGCTGGATGCCGTTCCTGAGGCGATCGGCGAGTTCGGGCTTGCCGACGTGTTCGAGCATCAGTCCTGCCGCCAGCAAGAGGGATATCGGATTGGCCAGGCCCTTGCCTGCGATGTCCGGCGCGGAGCCATGTACCGCTTCGAAAATCGCAGCGTCCTTGCCGATGTTGGCGCCAGGCGCGAGGCCCAATCCGCCGACGAGGCCGGCCAGCTCGTCCGACAGAATGTCGCCGAACAGGTTGGTGCAGAGGAGCATGTCGAATTGCCAGGGATTGAGCACCAGTTGCATCGCGCAGGCATCGACGATACGGTCGTCCACCGCGACTCGTCCCTCGTACTCCTTCGCTACTTCACGCCCCGCTTCCAGGAAAATTCCGGTCAGCGCTTTCAGCACGTTGGCCTTGTGCACGATCGTGACCTTCTTGCGTCCGTGCTTGAGCGCATAGTCGAAAGCGAAGCGCGCGATGCGCCGCGCGCCGTCACGCGTGTTGATGCCGGTGGATACCGCCACTGCGCGCGGATCGTCGCCGACGGGAATGAAGTGCTCATGCGCGACATACAGGCCTTCGATGTTCTCACGGATGAGGACGATGTCGATGTCCTCGTAACGGCCTGGGATGATCGTACGCACCGGGCGCACGTTGGCGTACAGCTTGAATTCCTCCCGCATGCGGACATTCGCCGAGCGGAACCCCGCGCCGACGGGTGTCGTCAGCGGGCCTTTCAGTGCAAGGCCGTTGCGGCGAATACTGTCCAGCGTTTGCTGCGGCACCGGGTCTCCGCAGTGATCGACGCCGGCCATGCCCGCGTATTGCGTATCCCACTCGAACGGGCTTCCGAGCGCGTCGAGAGCGCGTACAGTGGCCGCGGTCACTTCCGGCCCGATCCCATCTCCGGGGATGAGGGTAGCAGTAATTTTTTTGTCCATCGAATTCAAACGCCAAGGTTGGTTGCGAGAAATAAGGCCTCGTGCAGGAATGCGTTGTGCAATGAAGGGCGTCGAACAAGGCCGCAGTGCGTCCCGCTACGACGGCACAGAATTGTGCAACCTGTTTCTACGCGAGGCCAAAGCCCATGAGAATCGTTGAGACACAGCGGGAGTGTCTTTGGCCTGGATCAAACGAAAAAGAAATCGCAGCGCCCGCCCCTTAAGCCATAACGCGCCCCCGTTACAGATACTACTCCCGCTTCACACGACACATGCGCCGTTTTCTTTGTCGTGGTTAATCTTACAGTGCAGCGCAACGCCGATTCTGTATGCGCCGGCTCACAGGTTTGCCGGCAGGACTCTGAACTTTTCGTCGAACCATGCCATCATACCGATAGTTTCCATTGATCCGATCAATGCTGAAAACCGCCTCCATCCTGATGCGAGTCATTTGAAATGGTTGTAAAAACACCCGTCACCCTTCCGGACTTCGCCGACCTGTTGCTCGATGCCGTATTCATGGTCGATGTTCGGGGCCACGTCGTTTATGTGAACGCGGCGTGCGAGCGCATTCTGGGCTATGCGCCGGAGGAAATGATCGGCAAGGCCCTGATCGAGTTCGTCTTTCCGGATGACCGTGCAAGAACCTGGGAAGAAGCCATGCAGGTCATCGCTGGTCTTCCGAGAATCGGCTTTGAAAACCGCTATGTCCGAAAGGATGGCCGGATCGCGCACATCATGTGGTCCGCGCGCTGGTCGGAAGAAGCCCGGTTGAGAATCGGCGTGGCGCGCGACGTCACCGAGAAAAAGCGCGCCGAAGCCGTGCAGGCGGCCGTATATGCAATTTCCGAGGCCGCTCACTCCGCCGGCGATCTTGTCGCGCTGTTCCGGGAAGTGCATCGTGTCATCGCGACACTCATTCCGGCGACCGGCTTCATTGTCGCCATGTGCGAGAAGGCCGGTGACCGGATCGATATCGCGTACCAGCTCGACAGCTATGGCGATTCGCCACTGTTACAGGAAAGCACGGCCCGCCAGCTTTGCGTCGATGTCATCCGGGATCGTCAACCGGTACTCCTGCAGGAAGAGATGGGACTTCTCGCCGATGGCGGCGAATCGTGGCTTGCAGCACCACTTGCATCGCAGGAGAGCGTGATCGGGGCGCTGATCGTCAAGAGTTCGCTGGGGGTGCTCTACACGGAGCAAGACACGGAACTGTTGCAGTACGTGTCGACCCAGGTGGCCACGGCCATCGAACGCCAGCGATTGCATGCGGAGCTGCAGCGATTGGCCCGTCATGACGACCTGACCGGCCTGCCCAATCGCCGTTCGTTCCATGACCGCATGGAGGCGGCGCTGGCAAGGGCGCGCCGCGAGAGCAAGCGCGCGGCGGTGCTGTATATCGACCTGGACGATTTCAAGCAGGTCAACGACTCGCTCGGACATGCAACCGGCGACCTTCTGCTGCAGGAACTTGCGCGGCGCATGAAACTGTGCGTGCGCGAGGAAGATACCGTTGCGCGCCTGGGCGGAGACGAGTTTGTCGTCCTGATCGAGCATATCGAGCATCCCGATGACGCGGCGGCGATCGCGGAAAAAATCCGGGTCGCCACGCATCGGGCGGTCTTGCTGGAAGGCCGCTCGCTGCAAATGCATCCAAGCATTGGCATCGCGCTCTATCCCGATCATGGCGAGCATATCGAACAGCTGCTGAGGCATGCGGATGACGCGATGTATTTTGCAAAAAAGACAAAAACTTCCCTATCGAGATAGGGGAAGCCGGTCCGGCATCCGCGCTCCAGGTGCGCACCTTTGTAGTCCCGCCGTGCGGAATACAGGATCCTTGCCGTAAGTCTTCACATTATTCCGGCCGTGAATATCACCATATCACCAGAATAAAGCAGCCAGATTTGTTGCGCCGCAGTATAGTTACACCTGTCTCCTCCAACTCTTCTTGAATTGGATTTACCCGCAAGCCTCACGGCCTGCGGGTTTTTTTTCGTCTATGCGTCTCGGAATACATGCGCCCGGCCATCGCCGTCAAAAACGCGCGGGCATCAGTGATGCGCAATCTTCTCGCGCATCCCCTGCACGATGCCGCCATTCTCCCGGCAAACGACACGGAATGATGCGCTGATACGGTCGTCGGCGCCGGCTTGCGACCAGAATGCCACGGCACACTCGCACGCCTCGCGCCAGGCCTCCAGTTCGGAAGGTGGTGCCAACGTGAATTGCGGCGTGACGACAGGCAGTTCGCCCCCCGGCAACGGCGCATACGCCATGGGCAGCATGTCGTAGGAAGGCGCAATGCGAAACATGCCCGCATCCGGGATGAAGCTGAGATTCCCCATATGCATGTCGCTATTTGCGATCAATTTCCCGAACCACCACATCCGCAAGACCGCCTCCATCTCGCTGGCATCCAATGCCTTCAATTGCACCAGGCGGCGTGCGGGCATCCGCCAGTCGCTGCCATCGAGGCCCAGCAAGTGGCCATTGACCGACTCCAGGCTGACGAGCGGAATGCGCCCGTGCCTGCCCACGCGATCGAAGCGTTCGGACTCCAGGAACGTGCGATTCCGCCCTTGCAGGATACGGGAGCGCGCACTGGAAACACCGGGAAGCCTGGCGATATGGAGGGACGCCAGATGCTCGCACACCAGCAAATCCGACCAGCGCTGCGTGGCGCCGGGCATCAACTCGCCGGAGAACTTCACAATGACGTGCTCGGTATGTGCATCCGCAAGGGTGCGGAGCGCCGTAAACTTGGGAAACTCGCCGCCCGCACTGCCTCCGGCCACGCCGAGTGCGGCCACCTCTTGTGCAAGGGTCGCATAGGCATCTGCCTGATCGGCCTCGGCAATGCCTGGCGCAGGGTTGAGAAAATCGGCTTGCCAGCGCTGCAAGGCGCCTTCGCCAAGAATGAGATTGCCGCTGGCATCCCATCCGGCACGCGTCAGGATATGAAGGACATCGTCATCACTCCATTGGCGCGGATCCGGGGAGATTTCCAGCTCGGCATAATGTTGGCGCGCGAAAGTACGTCCCAGATAGCCTTGCGGACGCATGTCGTACAGGGGATAAGGAAGCCCGTCCCACCACCCCTCCATGGAGATGCCATCGACGGGCCAATTCAGCTCCTCGAAACTGCACAACGAACCCTCCGGGCAGACAGGAACGAGGCTTCCTGCCTCGGTAACGCTTCCACGCTGGTCGATGCGGTACAAGGGGAATCGCTCAAGTCTGCCGCGCAGCGGACGCTGCAGCGCATAGCGGGTGCGTGAAGCCGCGCCAGCGGAACATATGTCCGGACGAGCGCCCAACCACCGCAAAACAGTGCGCGCCGTGACGCCCAGCTCTTTCGACAACGACGCAATGCCCGCAGGCCCTCGCCGTAATGCGCGCACAAGAGATTGTTGAGAGGCATCAGTCCGGGAGCGCATGCTTCATGTAATGTCGTGATTCACGTCGCGATTTTACAATAAAAAATCCTTTTAAAACAAACTATTAAAAACTTTCATGCCATTATTATGTCGCGATATTTGTCGAAAATAATGGCCTGTGCACGATCACACCATCGGGGTCACCGCGCCATCCATCGCAAGAATGGCGCCGGTAATATAGCTCGCACGAGGTGACGCCAGAAAGACGACGGCGTTGGCAATTTCTTCCGGCTGCGCGATCCGCCGCAGCGGCAACCGCTCATTGGCCTGCCGCATTGCCTCGTCCAGGCTGATCCGCTTGAGCTTCGCGTCGGCGGCCATGCCCTCCATGAGCCGGTCGGTCGCCGTCAGGCCAGGATTGACCACGTTGACGCGCACGCCCTTGGGACCATAGGCGGCGGCGAGGCCGGCGCTGGCCAGCATGAGCGCGGCGTTGGCCGCTCCGCCCGGGAGATGAATCGGCCCCGCCACCTTGCCGCCGGCACCGACCACATTCACGATGGCACCCGAACCGCGTTGCCCCATCCGCTTGATCAGCGGATCCATCATGTGGATGTAGGTGAAGTACTTTGCCTGCATCGCGTCGTGCCAGGCTTGCGGCGTCAGCTCATCGGGAGGCGTACGCCGGGCCGCGCCGGCGGAATTGACGAGAATGTCGATCGGGCCGCCTGCCTGCTCCACGGCGGTCAGCACGTTCGCAGCGGCTTCGGGATCCGTCAGGTCGGCGGCATGGACGGAAATACGCGCTGCCGTGTCCGGAAGCGTCTGTTTCAGGGTTGCCGCCGCGCCAGCAAGATTGCCGGCATCGCGCGACACCAGCGCCACGCGCGCGCCTTCCAGCAGGAATGCCATGGCGCAGGCAAGCCCGATCCCCTTGCTGCCGCCAGTGATCAGCACGTGCTTGTTTTCCAGTTGCAGATCCATTTATTTCTCCGTCTGTGCTCAGGCCGCGATCTTGACTACCGTCCGTCCCTTGACGCGCCCGCCAATGAAGTCGTCAAAGCAGCCCGGCAGCGCGTCGAAATCGATGACGCGCGTGACCTCCGCCAGGTGACGCGGCTTGAGATCGGTGGCAAGGCGATCCCAGACGCGCTGGCGTGTCGGAAATCCCATGTAGCCGGAATCGACACCCAGCAAGCTCACGCCGCGCAGGATGAACGGGAACACCGTCGTATCCAGCTTGAAGCTGGCCGCATTGCCGATGCTGGCGACCGTGCCGGCCTGCTTCATGTGCGCCAGCACCCAATGCAGGATGGGCCCGCCGACATTGTCCACCGCACCGGCCCAGATTCCTGTATCAAGCGCACGCACCTTTTCCAGGTCGATCGTCGAAGTCAGCTTGACTTCGGCGGCGCCGAGCATGCGCAGGTAATCTTCCTCCGTGTCCTTGCCGGTCAGTGCGACGACGTGATAACCGCGCTGCGAGAGCATATCGATGGCCAGTCCGCCGACGCCGCCTGTTGCACCCGTGACGACAACCGGACCATTCTCCGGCGCCAGGCCGTTGTCCTCCATGCGAACGATGCCGAGCGCCGCGGTGAATCCGGCCGTCCCCAACGCCATCGCTGCCTGCAGATCAAGCCCCGCCGGCAGCGGCACCACCCAGCGGCCCGGCACGCGTGCAAGCTCCGCGTAACCGCCGTGATGCGCTACGCCGATATCGAAGCTCGTCGCAATTACCTTGTCGCCCGGCTTGAAGCGCGGGTCCGCACTCTCGGTCACCTCGCCTGCCATGTCGATGCCGCCCACGCAGGGGAAGCGGCGAATGATCTTGCCCTTGCCGGTCGCGGCCAGCGCATCCTTGTAGTTCACGCTGGAATAGTGGACGCGGATCGTCACCTCGCCCTCGTCGAGCTGGTCCGGCGTGAGCCGGGTCATGTGGCCGAAAGCCTTGCCGCTGTCATCCTGCTCGATCTGATAGGCCTTGAAAGAGGTCATGGGTTGGTTCTCCGTGTCGAATGGGAAAAGTGTGTTGACAATGCAATCGGAAAGTTTACCCCAGCGGGGGAAAGCGGACCGCACGCATGCCAAACCAGCGCAATGACCACGCCAGCCGTGCGGACTTTTGCCCCAATGCTCGGTACACTGTTGTCCTGGATCAAAAACCGACTTGCATCATGGGATACTGCAAAAGCATTAAGTGCCGCCTGATCGCGCTTGGCGTTCTGCTAGTCATCATTGGCATCCTGGTGCGACTGTCCGCCGCGCTGCCCGCAGTGCAGAAGCCCGTGCATGACCTGATGGCCGCCGAACAATTGTCCATTGCTACGTATGTTGCGCGCGATGTCGACAACAGGATTCAGGTACGGCGCGCACTGATCCACGAATTGGCCGCCATGTTACCGCCAGCGTTGCTGGAGCAACCGGCGCTGCTGACGTCCTGGCTGGGCGAGCGGGAGCGCCTCAATCCCCTTTTCAATCGCAGCCTGCTCGTATTGGCGCCGGATGGCCACCCGCTGGCGGAGTATTCCGCCATGCCCGGCCGAAAACGGTCGTCGTATGCGGATCTTGACTGGTTCGCCGCAGCGCTGGCGGCGAACAGGACGGCCCCTCCGCTCATTGGCAGGCCGCGGCGGGACGACGTCGACGGCGCGCCGATCCTGGTCGTGGCGGCGCCGGTGCGCGATGCCGGCAACCGCACCCGCGCTGTGCTGGCGGGCATCGTGACACTCGACGCCAAGGGCTTTCTCGATGGCCTGTTGCAATCGCGCCTTGGAAGCAGTGGCGGATTCCTCCTGATTTCACCCGCCGACAAGTTGTTCGTCGGCTCCAGCGACCCCGCGATGGTATTGCAGCCGACCCCGGCGCAAGGAACCAATCCGTTGCACGATCGCGCCATGGCGGGTTATCGCGGCACCGGCATCACCGTCAATGCAAAGGGGATCGAGGAGCTCTCCGCCATGGCGACAGTGCCCGGTACCGGGTGGTTCGTCGTTGCCCGAACCCCCACCGCTGAAGTGTTCCAGCCCGTCACGGAGCTGCGCCGCATCATGGTGCGCAACGCGTTTGCAACGATGACGGGGATGATCCTGATTTTGCTTGCGCTGCTGCCGCGCGTGTTGCGGCCATTGACTAGCGCCGCCCGCTCGATACGCGAGATGGCCGAGGGCAAGCGCGACCTTGCGCCCTTGCCCGTGACGCGGCAGGACGAAGTGGGCGACCTGGTGCTCGGCTTCAACCATCTGGTGGCAAAGCTTCACGAGAAAGAGCAGGCGCTGATGCAAACCATGCAAAAACTCGATCAGCTTGCCGGCACCGATACGCTGACCGGCGCATGGAACCGGCGTCACTTCGACGAAGTCGTGGACAGGGAGCTTGATCGCTCCCGACGATACGGTCACGCACTGGCGCTGATCGTGCTCGACCTGGACCGGTTCAAGGAAATCAACGACCGGTATGGGCATGTGGAGGGCGACCGTGTCCTGCAAGAGGTGGCGTCCTGCATGCGTGAGGCGCTGCGCAAGCCGGACTCGCTGACGCGCTGGGGCGGCGAGGAGTTCATCGTCCTGATGCCCGATACGGGCATCGCCAGCGCTG
Organism: Pseudomonadota bacterium; assembly: GCA_021821365.1. Classification (GTDB taxonomy): domain Bacteria; phylum Pseudomonadota; class Gammaproteobacteria; order Burkholderiales; family Burkholderiaceae_D; genus Noviherbaspirillum. The sequence goes on from JAKACN010000009.1 coordinate 17,836, forward strand.
CGATTCTTGCCGAGCGCCTGAGGTCGAACATTGCCGCACGTCATATCGAAGGCATCGGCACTGTCACCGCAAGCATCGGCGTCGCCGAATTGGGAACGTCGGAACAGCGCAACGCGTGGCTCGCGCGCGCGGATGCCGCCTTGTACCGCGCCAAGCAGGCCGGAAGGAACCGCGTCGAATTGGCCGATGCAGCGCAGGGCGCCGGGCTGACAGCGCACGCGCATTAACCTATCCGGCAAGGCGGGCGGCGTGGACAGTGGACGGCATTCAGTCCGTTCCGGCGCCAACCTTCTCGCCGGCGAGCATGTATTCCCGTACCAGCTCTCTCGCCCGATGCAACCGGCTCTTGATTGCCCCGGCCGGTTCGTCCAGCCGCTCTGCGATCTCCGCGATCGTCAGCTCCTCGAAATCGCGCAGCAGCACGACTTCGAGATAGTGGGCCGGCAGGGATTCCAGGGCATTGGCAAGGTCCACGCGAAGAGCGCCGTTGGTCCGGCACGCCAATTCCCGTTCCGCGACTTCCTCATCGATCGGCTCGTGCCTGAACATCGCCCGGGCGAGCTTGCGGCACTCGCGCTTGATGACCGTAAACAACCAGGATGAAAATGCGGCCGCTGCGCGAAGCCCCCTCACCTTGCGCGAAATGATCAGCAAAGACTCCTGGACGGCATCATCCACATCGCTGGCGTGGCAGTGCTTGTAGGCATAGCGACGGGCGTCTGCCTGGCACACGGCAAGCAGGCGCTCGATCGCGACGGAATCGCCGGTCTGGGCGGCGTAGACCAGACCGGTCCGGTCGGCTCCGGCAGCCATGGATCAACGGCTCTTGTCGAGCTTGCGTCCGACCATGGCGCACATCGGACAAAACCCGAAGAGGCCGGTCATGGCGAGCATCGCGCCCATGATGCCGATTCCGACAGCGGCGCCCGAAGCGCCCCAGTTCATGGCGGCGAAACCGAGCCCCATCAGGCCCATGACCACGCGCAGCACGCGTTCCCAGGTCGGTACGTTCTTGACATAAAACATGATGATTCCCTTTCTCGTCAGGTGTTCGAGGACGTCCCTCACCCGCTAAGAGGCGACGAAACGGCAAGTCGATTCGCGGAGAGACGGAAAATCATCGCCATTGGCGCATCAAAAGCGCGTCGTCAGAGTGGTTAGCCACATGGGCGAGTGGTCCACCACCCACGCTTCGAGCGGTTTGTCGACGCCGGCGAGCACCACGGCCGCAATCACGACCATGGTCAGACCAAGTATCGTCTTGCCGATCTTGCCGGTCCGCATGAGGCTGCCGCGCGAACGGACGATCGCGGAACGCGACAGGTAAGCCAGTGCGACGACCGGCAACGCGGCCCCCGCTCCGAACATCCCCATGAGGAGAGCGACCTGCGGCAGGTGCGAGCCCTGGCTGGCGAGGACGACGGCGGCGCCGAGCGTCGGGCCGACACAGGGACTCCAGACCACACCGAGAACCAGGCCGATCAGAAACTGCCCCCACAGGCCGTCCACACGCAGGCGGGACATGAACTTGTCGCCGGCAGCGCCCGGCCCGGAGGTCGCCGAAGCGAAACGTTGCTGCAGGCTGGCGGACATCAGGATCAGCCCAAACAAGCCAAGAATTGCGGCACCGACATTCCGAAAGACCGCGCTGTCAATGCCGAGCGATGCGCCGGCCCACGCCAGGCTTGTACCGATGAGGGCATACGAGATGGCCAGGCCGCCCGCCAGGACGAGCGGGGCGCGCGGATGGGCATTGACGGCGGTCGCCAGGAGAATCGGGATGATCGGCAGCACGCAGGGAGAAAGCGTGGACAGGGTTCCGGCCAGTAACCCGAAACCATAGGAGGCAACACCGAATTCCATCGTCTACCTGACCGCCTTGCGGGCAAGCGCCTCGATGCCGGCCTTGGTTGTATCGCCGACAGAGCGTCCCACTTCCTGCGCGCCCTTGAAGGCAATGAGCGTGCTTTGCATCGTCGCCCGGTACTTGTTCACCAATGGCTTGTCGGCGTCGAAGTCAATCATGAGGACGGTCAGGTCCTTATAGGCGGGTTGCCGCGACAGCTCTTCAATGATGGGCTTCTGCGCCTTGCAGGTGGGACACCAGGTCGCATGGATGGCCAGGAGAATCGGCTTGCCCCCGTTCGCAAGGCTATCGAACCGGTCCTGGGTGTAGGGCTTGATTTCGCCGGCCGCGGCAACGGATAAGACGGAGGACAGAACGGCCAGAAGAACCATTTTCACGATGTTCATGCGAAATCCTTTCATTTATTGATGTTGGTTACAGCCTGTAGAGACGGCAATGCATGAAACCGGTTCGCCGGTTCAGGATTTTTGTCGGGGCGAACCGTTTTTCCTTACAGGCACCTCTTCGGAAGGATTGCGCGCCCATTCAAGGAGAAATCCTTGAAATCAGCATCGATGGGCGCCTTGGCGACGGCCTTGAGATCCGGAGGTCGCGCCTTCAGGTCACGACACCTTGTAGGCGGCGAAGCGTTCATCCACATCGGTGGCAAAAGCAATATTGCTGAAATTGCTGAGCGTCTTCACGGCAATGGCAAGCATGAGGTAGAGCAGTTCACGTTCCTGATATCCGGCGCTGAAGAAGTCGCGCAGTGCTTCCTGGCCGGGGTGGCCGTGCGTACGCACCATCTCGACCGTCACCGCGTACAGCGCCGCCAGCCGTTGGTCGGGAATCGGCTGCCGTTCGCGTATCGCGTTCAGCACCTCCCGCGGAACGCCCGACACCTTGTCCGCGATCATGCTGTGCGCGGCCGTGCAGTAGTCGCAGCCGTTGAACTGGCTGATCGCCAGAAAAACGACTTCCTGCTCGGAAGGCATCAGCCCCGATTCGGTACGGAATGATTTGTAGCCATTCAGATACGTGCCCAACAACGCGGGCGCGTTCGCCATGTTGGCATACATGCTGGGGATGAACCCCAGGCTGGCGTGGGCGAAATCGAGAATCTCTTTCTCCTTGCCCTCGGCGGTCTTGTGATTGATCGGACGCAGATTTCTGATATACGGCATGGCTGGCATCGGTACATTCTCCTGAACGAACATGCGAACAATTCCTGTCGGGGACATTTCCCCGGCTTCGATTCGCTGGTTCCGAGTCTAGGCGCCATGCGCGGTGCGCAGTGTTCCGTCCGTCTCGTTCGCATGACCGGCCGTCTCATCTTCCGCAGACTGCGCCGCTCCCTTGCGCCATTCCGTCGGCGTGCATCCCACCTTCCGGATAAACGCCCTGGTCAATGCGCTGGCGCTGCCATAGCCGACATCGTCGGCGATTTGCTTGAGCTGGTGCCCCTCGCACAGCAGGCGCTGCGCGAGCATGATCCGCCAGGATGCAAGGAAGTCCGCCGGCGTTTCCCCTGTGACTTCCCGGAACCGGGCCGCAAAGCGTGCCCGCGACATGCCCGCCCGAGAGGCCATTTCCGGAAGATCCCAGGCATGCGCCGGGTCGGCCTGGAGCGCGAGCAGTACGTCGGCCAGGCGCTTGTCGGACAGCCCGGCGAGCATGCCCCCTTGCGCCAGCCGTTGATCCATGCAGTGGCGAAGCAGGAGGATCACCAGCACTTCGCACAAGCGGTCCAGCGCGGCCTGCCGTCCGCCGTAGGTTGAAAACGCTTCGTCGAACATGAGACGCAACAAGGCCTCCGCTCCCGGCAAGGATGCCAGGCCGATCATGACAACCGGCGGCAACGAGTCCGTCACGGGATTGCCGCCTCCGACGCCAAACCGCACCGTCCCGCAGACCACATCCGCTCCCGTCGCTTCGTCGGCGACGAGCTGGTGCGCACCGGCGCGAGGCAGGAACAGGATCGTCGGTTCGGCAATCTCGATTGCCTGGTAGCGCTGGCCAAGCAGGTGCACGGAACCCCGCTTTACCAGGTGCAGATGGCCAAGCAACGGGTCATCCCGGAACTGATGGACGCCGCATATCCTTCCGACATGGAAAATCCCGGCGCGCACCGAGAAATGCGTCAGCAGTGACGATAATCTGTCCACGGTCATGATAGAAGGTCCCTGGTAGCTGGTGATGGTCGTCGGCGGACGCCGTCTTGCCTCAATTGCGGACCGCAGCCGCGCTCGGCGTCCGCAGCAGCCCGGCAATATTGCGGATCGACCTGTCCATCAGCCGTCGCATCATCAACGGAAACAGCCAGCCCAGCGGCCCGAGACGCGTATTGAAATACTGGCGCCACTCGACCGCGGATTCGCCATTGCCAAGGTCGGATATCACGATCACGCCAAGATGATCCCGCAGCGGCACCAGCGTTCCGTTCGCCGCGTAGGCATACCCCTTCGGCTCGTCCCACCATACGATGCGCTCGTTCACTTTCCCCATGCCGCGGATGCTGCAGACGCGAACACTCCCTTCGCCTGCGCAGCTCCCCGCATGCCGGACGTCCGCATGATGAATCATCGGAAAGAAACTCGTGATGCCTTCGAGGTCCCCCAGGATGGAAAACACCTGTTCCGGCGCGGCATGCAGTCGATACTGCCTCGCAATGCGCAACGGAGCATGGTGCCGGTTAATCAGGTCGGCTGCTCCGCTGGGAAGACGTTCATGCAGCTTGCTCATGGCGAGCCCTTTTTTGTACTGAACAGTTTAGAAAGATTGCATGATCGCACAGGCCGCGCTATTCTGCAACGTATGGTTCAAAATAAGATCAAACTCGGACGCCCTCCTTCCTTCGAACGCGAAGCGGCACTGGCGGCGGCAACGCATCTGTTCTGGGAACGCGGCTACGACAATGTCGGCCTTTCCGACCTCGAAGCCGCCACCGGACTCAATCGCTCGAGCATTTACAACACGTTCGGCTCAAAGGAAGCGCTCTTCGCCGAAGCGTTGCGTCACTACTCGATGGCGCTCGCCGATGGCATGCTGCAGTCCCTCGAGCAGGGAAGCGGCGGCCTGGATGACCTGGAAGCATTCCTGCACGCGCTGCGCCGGCATCTATCCACCCACGCCGGCAAGGGTTGCTTCATGGTCAACACCATGGCGGCTTTCCAGGATATGCCAGGGGATGTCGCGGATCTGGCCGGCGCCTACGTGACGCGGTTCCTCAAGGCGGCGCGGGCTGCCCTTGCGAGAGCGGTCACGCGTGGAGAAATAGCGGAGAAGGACATCGGGAAAGACGCCGAGATGCTGCTCGGCGTCGTCCTTGGCGCCAATCTTCTGGCCCGGGCAAGGCAACCGCAACGTCTTGTCGATGGCGTCCTGGAGTCAGGCCTTGCGCATATCCGCGCCGGTGTCGCCAGCCACCGGAAGCCGCGCAAGCGATAACGCGATGGAATAATGTTCCGCGTATCAAAACAACTGGCACAACAGCCGGAAAAAATCTTGTATTGGTGGAATAATTGCGCGGTGGATTGAATCCGGAACGTCATTTTGGAAACAGACATTACGCCGCGCGCCCGCCTGCTGCGGATGCGCGACCGCATCACAGGCTACTTCAAGTCGATCGTCGACCCCACGGCCAGCTGGCCGGTCAGAATCAAATCCCTGGTCAAGGCAATGATCGCGAGCGGAGCGATTGCTGCCGCGCTGCTTGTCGCCTATACGGTCGTATTGATCCCCTTTACGCCGAGCATCGCCGATCTGCGCAAGGCAAAGGCGGAGACGCCGAGCGTCCTGATGTCCAGCGACGGCAAGGAGCTGGCGGTCTTCAAGCGCATGAACCGCGAGTGGGTGACGCTCGACGAGATTTCGCCCTACGTCGTCAAAGCCCTGATCGCGACCGAAGACCACCGCTTCTATGATCACCACGGCGTCGACCTGAAACGCACAGCGGCCGGCATCGTGCGCACGCTGCAAGGCGAGCCGGAGGGCGGCTCGACGCTGACGCAGCAGCTCGCGCGCAATCTCTATCCGGAAGAAATCGGACGCAAGCGCACCATCACACGCAAGCTGAAGGAGTTGATCACCGCGCTCAAGATCGAGTTCGCGTATTCGAAGCAGGAAATCCTGCTCACCTACCTGAACACGATGCCCTTCCTGTACAACGCCTTCGGTATCGAGATGGGCGCGCGCACCTACTTCGACAAATCCGCCTCCGACCTCAACGTGCTCGAAAGCGCGACACTGGTCGGCATGCTCAAGGGCACCAGCTATTACAACCCGGTGCTTAACACCGACCGGGCAATGAAGCGCCGCAACGTCGTGCTGGCGCAGATGGTCAAGCGCGGGGCTCTGAGCCAGGCGGAATTCGACAAGCTCAAGACACGGCCGATCCGTCTCGACTTCGAGCGCCAGCCGGAAGAGTTCGGCAAGACGCCGCATTTCGCCGCCAACGTGCGCAAGTGGCTGATCGAATGGGCCGACCGCAACGACTACAACCTGTATTCCGATGGCCTGGTGATCACCTCGACGATCGATTCGCGCATGCAGCAATTCGCGGAACAGGCAATGCAGCGCCAGATGCAGATGCTGCAGGCGGGGTTCGATGCCGAAAAAGGCCTCGGCCTCGACCGTTCGCCGGGCGCCGCCCCGCAACGGCGCTCCCATCCGTTCGGATCTTTCGGCGCATCGTACGGCGAGCTGATCGACGCCTTCATCCGCGAATCGTCCGCGTATCGCGCTGCGGTCGCCTCCGGCACGGCGCCCGAGGCCGCGCTCAAACAGCTCAGGAAAGACAGCGAGTTCATGACGCGACTGGCGGCGGACAAGACGCGCATGGAAACCGGATTCGTCGCAATCGATCCGACCGACGGACAAGTGAAGGCATGGGTCGGCAGCCGGGACTTTGCCGTCGATCAGTTCGACCACGTCTCGCAGGCGAAGCGCCAGCCCGGCTCCACGTTCAAGGCGTTCGTCTATGGTGCCGCGCTGGAAAAAGGCATGACGCCGGACACGCGCTTTACCGATTCACCGGTCGAGATCCCGATGGGGAACGGCAGCGTGTGGCGTCCCTCCGACGTGCACCGTCCGAGCGGACGGGAGATGACACTGCGCGAGGCGCTGGCCTATTCCAAGAACACCATCACCGCGCAGGTGATACAAGAGATCGGCCCGCGCCGCGTCGTCAGTTTCGCGCGCAAGCTCGGTGTCGATCAAAGCCCGCTCGACCCGGTTCCGGCGCTGGCGCTCGGCACCAGCCCGGTCACGCTGTTGGAGATGGCGACGGGCTATGCCACCATTGCCGGCGGCGGAGAAGTCCGCAAGCCGATTCTCGTGAGCCGCATCGCGGACAAGGACGGCAAAGTGCTGGAGACCTTTTCCAGTCCGGGCCGCCGCGTGATTTCCGAAAAGACCGCCTATGACCTGGCAGACATGATGCGCAGCGTGGTCAACCAGGGCACAGGACGCGCCATCCGCGCGCAATACGGCATACGCGCCGATGTCGCTGGAAAAACCGGCACCACGCAGGGCAATACGGACGGCTGGTTCATCCTGATGCACCACGATCTCGTTGCGGGCGCATGGGTAGGTTTCAATGATGCACGCATCGCGATGCGCAGCAGCCATTGGGGCGAAGGCGCGCGTACCGCGCTGCCCATCGTCGGCGACTTCTACCGGCGAACGCTGCATGCGCGACTCATCGATGCGAATGCGCATTTTGCGACACCGCCGGCCTCGTTCTTCGACTCGCTCATGGAAAAGGTCCACGGCTGGTTCGGATCGGACAAGCAGGACAAGGAGCCTGCCCATCCACGGCCGCGTCCTTCTGCGCCGGCTGCGGTGCCGCAACCGGATGCGCCGAATGTTCCCGAAACCCCGTCGGCTCCGCGAAGCGATGAAATGGACCGGATCACGAGCCAGGCGCGCGAAGACGCCGCACTTGGCGAAAGCGAATCCAACGCCGGAGAAATCGTGCCGGCAGAACCGGTCAAGCCTGTCGATGCAGGCACTCCGGTTGCTCCGGCTCCCGACAGCAAGGATGCTGCCAGCCCCGTGCCAAACTGATCACGAATGACGAACCACGCGCCCGCATCACGCCGGACGTGGTCTGCCAGGCGTCTCGCCCGCCAACGTATCGGAATCCTGTCCGGCGAGATGACCCGCGACGCTCGATATGTCTTGCGAAGCGGAGCAACTTCAGGTTATCGGCCCCTTGGACGCTGCATCGCTTTCAGGTGATCGATCTTCTCGCTTTTTTCGCCACGCAGCACTTTCAATAGTTCGGTCCTTGCCAGGTCGCGGCTCCATCCAATGGAAAGAAGCTGTTCAACCAGTTTTCCGAACTTTTCGCGCCGCCTTAGGCCGGCTTCCGATCGGTCGCGACGATCGGAAAAGAAATCCATCAACGTCGAACCACAAGGGCAATTGCGATAGACCTCGACGATGGTGACATCGTCGTCATCCTTGCCCTGTTTTAGTCCGGTACGATCCTGGCCGATCTGACGCGTCTCGCGCAGAAATTCCTCGGCAGTGTCAAACGTTCGCCCGCAATTCCGGCAGTGCTTGGGAAATGCGCTTTCCGCCAATGCCCTCAAACCTGCAAACAGTTTGTCAAACTGATGATCTGCCATTTACCTCTTCCTGCATGCCCATCGATTTTCCGGAATGAAGAAGTATTTCATCACCATACATCTCCGTACGTTGACCAGGAACAGACGAAACACGGCCCGAAGTAGGCCGTGCTGATCGGCTACAGGCATCCTATCACCCGTGCACCGCCCGCCACATCGGCAATCGCGCTTTTCGTGGTGCGGTTGTCACAATGCGATGAAGTCCTGTCTTCATCCATACCATTGCATGGCGCGCATGCGGGCGCCGCGATAACGCCTGATTGCACCGCGACGCAAGTCGCATCGACGGATCATGGTGCGATGAAACCATCTATTCCATACGCACCGATACCATCAGTAAACACGCGGAGCCGATCCGCAACACGTATGACCGACATTTGCTTGAGCCGTTGAAAGGACACAGCTAATATAGCCTGAAGGAAACATTCATGGCCAAGGCGTTTCATGCATCCCCAAGCCGCCAGCACGATATCTGACAATGTCAGTATCGCAATCGACCAACTGCAAGTTGGTCTCTACGTCGACCTCGACCTCAAATGGTTCGAGCACCCATTCGCATTCAGCCGCTTCAAGATCAAGAGTGAAGATCAGATCAAGACGTTGCGCAGTCTGGGCGTGAAGACCGTCCGTTATATTCCGTCGCTGAGCGACACTAATCCATCGCCGTCGAAATCGCAGCCATCGGCTGCCGGCGCGCGCAACGCCGCTGTCGAACCTGGACCCGCCGCCGAAGCCGACGCCAAGCCCGATGTGTCGCCGGTACTGGAAGCCAAGCGCGCCATGATCGAACGCATCAAGGCGCAACGCGAGGCGGCAGCGCGTATCGAGAGCGCCTTCATCGACACCGCGCGGACCATTAATGATGTCGAAAAAAACATCTTCTCCCGCCCTGCCGAAACGATCAGCCAGGCGACGAAGCTGGTGACGCAGATTGCCGACTCGATTCTGTCCGCACCGGAGCTTGCCATTCATGTGATGGGCGACAAGATGGGCGGTGAGGAATTGTATTTCCACTCACTGAACGTGACGATGCTGTCCATCATGATGGCACGCGACCTCAAGCTGCCGCAGGAGGTTGCCGGTGCGCTCGGGCTGGGCGCCCTGTTTCATGACATCGGTCACAAGAATATTCCGGACAAGATCCTCCTGAAACGTGAACCGCTCACGCAAGCGGAGCGGAATTTCTACGAGTTGCATTGCCAGTACGGTGTCGATATCGGCAAGCAGCTGCAATTTGCGCAACCGATCCTGTCCGTGATCCAGGAGCACCATGAACAGTTCGACGGCACGGGATATCCGCGCAAACTCAAGGGCAAGGAGATCGGACTGCTTCCCCGCATCGTCAACATCGCCAACTTTTACGATGAGCTGTGCAATCCGGTCAACATTGCCGCTGCGATGACGCCACACGAAGCCCTGTCGCTGATGTTCGCCAAATTGCGCAACAAGTTCGATCCGCAACTGCTGCAGGTTTTCATTCGCTGCCTCGGCGTCTATCCGCCGGGGACCATCGTGCAATTCTCCAATGGCATGATCGGCATGGTCGCGACCATCAATACCGCCAAGCCGATGAAGCCGATGGTGGTGATTTACGATGCGAACATCCCAAGGGAAGAAGCAATCCTCGTGGACATGGAACGCGAAATCGACCTGAACATCGTGAAGGCGATCCGGCCGTCACAAGTGCCGCAGAACGTGTATCTCTACCTCAGCCCGCGCAAGCGCGTCAGCTACTACTTCGATGCAGGCCAATCCGGAAAGGAGGCTGGCGCAGCATGAACGACCTTGCACAACAAATTCTGGACAGCAGTCCTCACATGACGTTCATGGTGGACCCGGACTGCCTGCGGGTCATCGCCTCCAACAGGATTGCGGAGCAGATGCTCGGCTACACCCGGGAGCAGCTCCTTGCAATGGACATCACGGATATCGAGAGCGCGCTGCAGGATGTCTTTTACTGGGAAGAAGTCCGCAACGGCCATTACCAGAGAGTCGATTCACTGGAAGGAGAATACAGATGCGCGGACGGATCGCTGCTGGAAGTGGGGAAATCCGTCCGGGTTCTCCAGCTTGAGGGAAAACCCTTGCTGCTGGTGCTGGCGCGCGATATACGGCACGTGCGGCATACGGAGGACGCGCTCGAACAAACCTTGTCCCAGTTGCGTGCAACGCTGGAATCGACCGGCAACGGCATCCTGGTGGTCGACTGGCATGGCCAGATTACCAGCATGAACCGTCTGTTCAGCAAGATGTGGGAAATCCCCGACGCTTTACTTGCGGAACGGAACGACGCGGCGATCCTCGCATTCCTGGTCGACCATGTCGTGGAATCGGACGTCTGCCGCGCGCGCCTGCAGGAGGTCGTCGACAACCGCGAAACGGAAGATCTGTTCCACCTCAAGGACGGGCGGGTCTTTGAATGCCGGTCGCGTCCACAGTATCTCGGCGAGAGCATCATCGGGCGCGTGTTTGGCTATAACGACATCACTGAACGCCAACGTGCCGCAGAAGCGCTGCGCGAATCGCGCGATCAGCTTGAAGCGCGCGTGCTGGAGCGCACCGCAGACTTGCAGCGAGCGAACGCGAGTCTTCAGCTCGAAAAGCTGCACCAGGATAAGTTGATCAGCCGGCTTGGTGAAGCGCAGAACCAATTGCTTCAGTCAGAGAAGATGGCTTCCATCGGTGTGCTCGCGGCGGGTGTGGCGCATGAAATCAACAACCCGGTCGGATTTGTGAATTCGAACGTCGGCACGCTCCAGTCCTACGTGCGCGACATGCTGAAACTGCTGGCCGCGTACGAGCGGATCGAGGATGGCATGGAAGAAGGAAGCCGGCGCGACATCGGCCAGCTCAAGCAGGAAATCGACCTCGACTTTCTGCGCGGCGACATCGAAAACCTCCTCAGCGAATCCCTGGATGGCCTGAACCGCGTCAAGCGCATCGTGCAGGACCTGAAGGATTTTTCCCACGTAGACGATTCGGAAAAGCACTGGGCCAGCCTGGAAGACGGTCTGGACAGCACGCTGAATGTGGTGTGGAACGAGCTCAAGTACAAGGTCGAAGTCATCAAGGACTATGGCGGCATCCCACAGATCGAATGCTTTGCCTCCCAGCTCAACCAGGTGTTCATGAACCTCTTGATGAATGCCGGCCACGCCATCGAGGAACGCGGGCAGATCACGATTCGCACCCGGCACGACGAAGACAACGTCTGGGTGGAGGTCCAGGATACGGGAAAGGGAATACAGCCGGAACATATGAGCAGGATCTTCGAACCGTTCTTCACGACCAAGCCGGTCGGAAAGGGCACGGGCCTGGGATTATCCCTTTCGTACGGCATCGTGCAGAAACATGACGGACGTATCGATGTGGATAGCACGGTCGGCAAGGGCACGACGTTCAGGGTGGTGCTGCCGAAGCAGGCAAAAAGCGCTGCCCAGGAAGATGCGCGCCCTCCGAAGAACGCGTCGAACATGCAAGACCGGGCTGCATGACGTGGACATGTCCACCGGCATGGCCGGAGAAAAAGGACCGTCCGCAGGCAGCCCATGCCTGAGGCAACCGACGCCCCTGCGGGTCGAACGAATTTGCGTGGCGGCGACGCCATCGGCGAACCCGATGCGAAGCCTGCCCGGAGAAACCAAAAAAGAACAATTTTCAGCATGGATATCAACCCGACTTTCCCCCCTCAAGCCAGCGCGCCTCATCACCGCCGCATTTCGCGCCAGGCAGTTGCCGTGGCGGTGCTGGGGACACTTTTTTCCCTCATCCTGACGGTCGGGGCGAATACGCTTGAAAACGATTACGTGGAGACCGACGCCCACCGGCAGGCGGAAACACGCATCGGCCAGATCAGGCACGGCATGGAGGACGGGATCTCCCTGGTCTCGTCGGTCAATCAATTTTTCCGCACGGTCGGGCCGGTCAGCCGCCAGCAGTTCCATGATTTCGTGCAGCCCCTCGTCGAGGCGAACCCGCATGTCCGTGCATTGACCTACCAGCGCATCGTCAGCAAGGCGGAACGTCCGGCATTCGAAGTCGAATTGCGCAAACGGCTTCCAGGTGCGTCCATCACCGAATTCAACGGCGAGAAACTCGTTCCCGCAGGCGATCGGCCGCGTTACCGTGTGATCGAATACGTGGAACCGCTGGCCGGCAATGAAAAAATACTCGGCCTGGATACGGACTCGCGCAAGGAACAGGAGGCTGCCGCGCGCCGCGCCTGCAGAAGCGGGACTCCCGCCGCAAGCAAGCCTTATCGACTCGCACAGATCCGCGGCCGGCAACCCGGATACGTCGTCGTCATGCCGATCTACCAGCGCGGCGCGATACCTTCGGATCCGCAGGCCCGCTGCGATGCGGTGATCGGATATAACACGGTGGCATTCGACGGTGCTGAGCTCGTCCAGAATACGCTGGCCAATGACGAACCCTTGCGCGTTCCGAACTCCCATATCAGCGTCTATGCGGGAACCTTTCCCGACCCCGCCCACCTGGTATTCGGCACCGACCACGCGTCGGCCGGGGCGACCGGCTCGTCATGGCTATCAGCGGCGATCAATCGCTATCGCGTTGTCAGTACGTCCGAGACGTTCGAAATGGCCGGGCAGCCCTGGCATGTCGTCATTGCCACCCCCGTTCCCCTGCTGACGGCGTATCTCGGCACTTTTCTGACCCTGCTCGGCGGCCTGTTGATGACACTTCTCGCCGCAGTGCACGCCCATTCCCTTGCCGCGCGCTCGAAAAAAATCCAGCAGGTGGTGGACGAACGCACGGCGAAACTTGTCGAGGTCAACCAGGCGCTGCGCCTGTGGGAGGAAGCGATTGCGTCCAGCATTAACGGAATCATCATCGCCGGCGCCTCCGCGCCGGAATATCCGATCGTGCACGCCAACCCGGTGATCGAGACGATCACCGGCTATTCTACGGAAGAGCTGAGAAACGGGAGCTGGCGCATGCTCTGGCGTGACGAGCCTAACCAGGCCGGTCTCAGGAAAATCGCCGAGGCTGTCGCGGAAGAACGCGAAGTCAGGGCAACCGTGCGCATGCGCCGCAAGGATGGCGCGATGTTCTGGTCCGAGATGCAAGTCGCGCCTGTCAGGGACGACGCCGGCAAGACCAATCATTTCGTTGTCGCCTTGCATGATGTGACGGACACCAGGCGCTACCAGGCGGAACTCGAGTATCAATCCACGCATGACGTCCTGACCGGACTGGCCAGCCGCAACCTGCTCTACGAACGCCTGATGCAGGTGATCGACACAACGCGGGACGGCGGGTCGGCCTTGGTGGCGTTCATCAATATCGACCGCTTCAAGTTCGTCAACGAAAGTCTCGGCCGCCGCGCGGGCGACAAATTCCTCCAGGAGATTGCGTCGCGGATCAAGGCCGCGGCAGGAGAATCCAGCACCGTCGGACGCCTCAGCGGCGACGAATTCCTGATGATCATCCCGCAGAAGCGCGACGAAGACACGGGGACATTCATCGTGCGGCATGTCATGGATGCGGTGGCCGCACCGATCACCATCGACAACCATGAATTGTTGTTGAGTTGCTGCGTCGGCGTTGCCGTCTACCCGAACGATGACGGGATGCCGGACGAATTGATCGAGCATGCCGACATGGCGCTCCACTACGCCAAGACGTGCGGATCGTCCAGCCTGCAGTTCTTCACTGCCGCGATGTACGCCGCCGCCCAGGAGCGGCTGCTCATCGAGTCAGCGCTGCGCAACGCGCTTGACCGATCGGAGCTCGAAGTGCATTACCAGCCGCAGGTGGACCTGCGTACCGGACGCGTGGTCGGCATGGAAGCACTGACGCGTTGGCGTCATCCGCAACTGGGCATGGTGGCTCCCGCGCGCTTCATCGCCATCGCCGAAGATTCCGGCATGATCGACGCAATCGGTGCGTGGGTGCTGCGCACCGCCTGCCGCCAGGCCCGCGAGTGGCAGCTTGCCGGTTTCGGCAATTTGCGCATGGCCGTTAACCTGTCGGCGCGCCAGTTTGCTCAAGCCGGACTGGTCAAGCTGATCGCTGACGTGCTGGACGAAACGCAGCTGCCGCCCGACCTGCTCGATATTGAACTGACGGAGCGCCTCATCATGCACGAGGTCGGGCATACCGTACCGATGCTGAGTGCAATGAAGGAACTTGGGGTCCAGGTGTCGATTGACGATTTCGGCACCGGCTATTCCAGCCTAGCCTATCTGAAGCGCTTCCCGATCGATGCCCTGAAGATCGACCAATCGTTCGTGGCTGAAATATCCCGCGACGCCAACGATGCGGCCATCTCGAATGCCATCATTTCGATGGCGCACAGCCTGGGAATCCGCGTCATCGCCGAAGGCGTGGAAACGGAGGCACAATGCGAATTCTTGTCACGCAACATGTGCGACGAGATACAAGGCTTCCTGTTCTCGCAAGCGCTCCCGGCAAGCGAGGTGGAATTGCTGCTCGCGGCACAGAGATGTTTGCCGGAGCGGCTGCTGCGGCTCCATAGGCGTCCACGCACGCTGCTGCTGGTGGACGACGAGCCGAACATCCTTGCCTCGATCAAGCGACTCCTGCGCAACGCGGGCTATCGCATTCTCACCGCGGCCAGCGGCCAGGAAGGTCTGGATCTGCTGAAAGAGAACGACGTGGACGTGATCGTTTCCGATCAGCGCATGCCGGGCATGACAGGTGTCGAGTTCCTGCGTGCGGTGAAGACGTCGTACCCCGGCACCGTGCGCATCGTGCTGTCCGGTTTCACCGAACTGAAGTCCGTCACGGATGCGGTTAACGAAGGCGCGA
Organism: Pseudomonadota bacterium; assembly: GCA_021821365.1. Taxonomy (GTDB): domain Bacteria; phylum Pseudomonadota; class Gammaproteobacteria; order Burkholderiales; family Burkholderiaceae_D; genus Noviherbaspirillum. Next base: position 33,106 of record JAKACN010000009.1, read on the forward strand.
TCTACAAATTCCTCACCAAGCCGTGGGATGACGCCAAGTTGCGCGAGCATATCGAAGAGGCGTTCGAGCACAAGGAAATGTCGGACGAAAACCGCCGTCTGAACCTGGAAGTGCGCACGGCCAACCACGACCTTGCCACAGTCAACCGCAAATTGGAGGAACTGCTGCAGCAGAAGCAGCAGAAGATCAAGCGTGACGAAACCACGCTCGACATCGTCCGCGAAGCATTGAATCACATGTCCTTGCCGATCATCGGCCTGGACCAGGACGAAATCATTACCTTTGCCAACGTCGCGGCGCAAAGCCTTTTCCGGAACGCCGGAGAACTGCTCGGCAGCAAGGCTTCACGGCTCATGCCCGAAGTCGTGCACCTGATCCGCGGCGGCGAGGATGGGGCAGCACAGGATGCCGTGCTCGACGGCGTACGCTTCGCGGTCGTTTCGCGATCGATGGGCAAGGACGAACAGGCGCGCGGCAAGCTCATCACCTTCACGCCGGGAGAATTCGTATGAACGCGCGCCGACCGGCCGCGCCGCGCGCCAGCCTCCCACCACCGGAAAAACGAAACGCCCATGGCTGAACTGGACGAACAACGCAATCGCCTGACGATCAAGCTCGTCTATTACGGCCCTGCCCTGTCCGGCAAGACCACGAACCTGACGCGCTTGCATGACTTGCTCGCGGCCGAGCTGATTGGGGACATGATGACGCTTGAGACGGAAGGTGACCGCACGCTGTTCTTCGACCTGCTGCCGGTCGGGTTCACCGCGCCTTCCGGCCTGCTCGTCAAGTTCAAGGTGTTTACTGTGCCGGGACAGGTTGTGCACGACGCGACGCGCAAAGCGGTGCTGTCGCGCGCCGACGGCGTCGTCTTCGTCGCCGATTCGCAACGCAACCAGGCGGTGAACAACGGCGTTTCCTTCGACAACCTGATGTCCAATGCGCGCATCCTTGGCATGGACATCGCCACCCTGCCACTGGTCGTGCAATTCAACAAGCGCGACCTGCCGGAGATCCTGGACGAACAGGAAATTCTCGACCGCTGGTCGGCCGCGCCCTGGCCCCTGCATTTCGCCTCGGCGATGGAGGGATCCGGCGTGCTTGAATCCTTCGTCTCGTTACTGGAACGCGTGTATGACCGGCTCGACATGCAGCATTCCCTCGCAGCGACCCACCAACTGTCGCGCGACGCCTTTATCGCCGCTACCGGAGGAAAGCGATGATGCCGCGGCCCGAAGCCTTTGACCGGGATATTCCGCTGGGCGACCTGCTGCGCGGGGTGCCGCCGGCAAAGCTCGATGCGGTCATGACAAGAACGCTCGGCCAGTGCTGGCGGATCGCCGATGCCAATGGCCAAACAATACGTCAGTCATCGTCGCCCATGCCGACGGACGCCGTGCTGGCACCTTTGCGCATCGATATCGAGGTGGTCGGCCACATTCAGGCGCCGCAAGCACGGCAGGCCCATGCCGTGGTCGCCTCGACATGGCTGGAGATGGTGCTGGCGGGCGCGATGCGCTACCGCATGGCGGCTGACCTGCACCTCGAAACCGTGCATGCCGACTTTGAAGCCTTGCAGGCAAAGCATGCGGCATTGCTGGAGTCGGAGGCGCGTTATCGCGACCTTGCCGCGCAGCTCGAACAGCGCGTCAAGGCACAGGTCGACACGATCGAACGCACGCAGCGCCAGCTCTACCAAAGCGAAAAAATGGCGGCGGTCGGCACACTTGCCGCGGGCATGGCACATGAGATCAACAATCCGCTGGGCTTCATTCGCAGCAACCTGGGCACGGCGACCATCTATCTCGACACCATCCGGAAAATGCTCGATGCCTTCCGCAGGCATGGCGGTCCGGAGATGAGCTCCCTGTGGCGCAAGCTCGACATGGATTTTCTCCTCGAGGACTTCACGGGACTCCTGGACGAATCGACCGCCGGCGCCGACCGGGTTTCGCGCATCGTGGCCAATCTCAAGGCGTATGCCAGCATCGACTGCACGGACGGCACGCCGGTCGACATGAACGGCGCCGTGCGCGCTGCGGCCGGCATCCTCCAGGACCAGCTGCCGCCGGATGTGCGGCTGGAAATGGACCTCCAGCCTTTGCCTCCGGTGAGCGGCGATGCCAGCCGCCTGAACCAGGTGCTGTTCTCGCTCTTGCAGAATGCACGCCTGGCCTTGCCCGAAGGCGGCGGATTGATCCACGTTGCAAGCGGCATGGCCGGCAATGAAGTTCGCGTCGCGGTACGCGACAACGGTTGCGGCATGGCGGCGGAGACGGTCGGGCGGATTTTCGATCCGTTCTTCACCACGCGCGACGTGGGCAAAGGCATGGGACTGGGCTTGACGGTCAGCAGGGATATCCTGAACGCTCACGGCGGGCGCATCGAAGTCGATACGTCCCCGGGAGCAGGCACGACGTTTACCATCTACTTGCCCGTCGCCAGCGATGCTATTGGCGCCGGCGTCGACGAGGAGCGGACATGAGCTACGCCCATCTCTTTACCGGGGCGCCTCCCTCGACGCCGGCCGACGAGCGGCAAGCGGCGCGCTACCGCATCCTGCTGGTGGATGATGAACCGAACGTGCTGTCGGCGCTCAGGCGCGTGTTCCGGCAGGAAAACTACGAGATCGCCTGCTGCACCGATCCCAGGGAGGCGCTCGCACGGCTGCGCGACGAGGCATTCCAGGTCATCATCACCGACTACATGATGCCGGAAATGAATGGCGGCGATCTGTTGCGGCAGGCGCGGGTGGCGAAACCAGACATGATCCGCATCATGCTGACAGGGCATGCCGACGTGAATGCGGTGGTCAGTGCGGTGAAGACCGGCGCCGTCTACAAGTTCATCCTGAAGCCGTGGAACGACGACGACTTGCGAGTGACGGTCGGGCTTGCGCTGGAACAGGTTGAACTGAAACAGAAGAATGCCGCGCTGACGCAGGAAAACCAGGCAAAGGCAAGGGAGATCGAACATCTCGCGAAATTCAGTGTCGCCAACCGCAGCCAGCTGGCCATTGTGCTGAACAAGCGCGGCCTGCTCAACGTCGCGCAAGTGCAACAGCTGATGCGGGAACAGCAGCCACGCAAGGAGGCAATGATCAAGAGCATCGTCGACCGCGGCTGGCTGTCGGAGAAGACGATCCATGACCTGCTGGCCAAGGAGCTGATGCTGCAGCAGGTCCTCCTCAATGAATTCGTCGTCGATCCGGCGGTTGCGGCGCTGGTGCCGGCTGGCCTCTGCCACCGGCATCTCGTTATGCCCTTGCGGGTCGACAGCAAACGACTGACGCTCGCCATGGCCGATCCGCTCGATGCCGGCTTGCTGCAAGACTTGCGCTTCGTCACCGGGCTTGAAGTGGACCCGGTACTGGCAACGATCGGCGCCATCGATGACAAGATCGCCGAGGTGTACAAGACGGGATCGGCCGACATCACCGATCTCGAAACCGCCTTCGGCTCGCCGGATCCGTATGAAGGTATCGAAATTGTCATCGAAGACGATTCCGATACGCTTTCCGTCGAAGAACTGCTGCAGGGAACCGACGAGCCACCCGCGATCAGGCTGGTGAATTCGATCCTGCTCGAAGCCATCCGCCTCGGCGCCTCCGACATCCACATTCAGCCGCGCGCCAAAAACGTCATGGTCCGGTTGCGCATCGATGGGGTGCTGGTCGACAAGATCCAGATCCCGCACAACATGCATCAGTCGATCGTATCCCGCATCAAGGTCATGGCCGAGCTGGATATTTCCGAGCGGCGGCGCCCGCAGGACGGACGGCTTGCGGTGAAGACGCCGAAGCGTACTGTCGATCTCCGGATTTCAACGCTGCCGACGATCAATGGCGAAAAGGTCGTCATGCGCATTCTCGACCGGAATTCTGCCGTGCTGAACCTCGAGGCGCTTGGCTTCGGCGAAGCCGACATGGCGAAAATCCATCACGCCTCCGACAAGCCGCAAGGCATCGTGCTGGCGACCGGGCCCACCGGCAGCGGCAAGACGACGACGCTCTACAGTCTTTTGCAAAGCAACGCCACGGGCGAGAAGAATTACATCACGATCGAAGATCCGGTCGAATATTACCTGGACGCCGCCGGTCAGGTCCTGGTGCGCGAGAAGATCGGACTGACCTTCCCCCTGGTGTTGCGTGCGATCCTGCGGCAAGACCCGGATGTGCTGCTGATCGGCGAGATCCGCGACTTCGAGACCGCCGAAGTCGCATTCCATGCGGCATTGACCGGCCACCAGGTATTCTCGACGCTGCATACGAATTCGGCGATCGCCACCATCTCGCGCCTGTTCGACCTCGGCCTCAAGCCCTTTGTCGTGGCCTCCGCGCTGGAAACCGTCATTGCCCAGCGCCTGGTCCGAAAGACCTGCCAGCACTGCCGCGCACCGGTGGAAGCGGACAGGGACCTGCTGCGCAGGCTGGGCGGCAAATTTGCCACGCAGAGCGTGACGGCTTACAAAGGCATGGGATGCCCGGCGTGCTACAGCACCGGATACAAGGGCCGCATCGGCCTGTATGAAGTGCTTGCGCCCGACGATCACATGCGCCACATGATTGCCTCCCAGGCCGCGATCACGGAGATTACCCAGTACGCACGCGCCCATGGTTTCCTGACCTTGCGGGAAGACGCGCATGCCAAGGTGCAGAACGGCCTGACGACGCTGGACGAGGTGTATCGCGTGCTGGGGCCGGAATGATGGTGAGCAGATGCAAATGCGGATAACGAGAACATGGATCACATGACATGATGGAGCCCTTACCCCGTCCCGAGGCGGACAGCGAACGGCCGGCGCGGATCCTTTGCGTGGACGACGAACCGAATATCCTCACCGCATTGCGCCGCCTGTTCCGTCCGCTCGGCTACGAAGTCCTGATCGCCGAAAGCGGCGAGGCCGGCCTGAAGGTGCTGGAAAGTGCGGAAGTCGATATCGTGGTGTCCGACATGCGGATGCCGGGCATGGATGGCACACAGTTTCTCGAATGCGTGCGCATCCGCTGGCCGGATACGGTTCGCCTGCTGCTGACCGGCTACGCCGATATCCGGTCGATTCTTGGCGCCATTAATCGCGGCGAAATCTATCGCTACATTACCAAGCCCTGGGACGACAACGATATCGTGCTGGTGGTTCGCCACGCTCTGGAACGCAAGGCGCTCGAAGCCGAGAAGCGGCGCCTTGAAGCCCTCACTTACGAACAGAATGAAGAGCTGAAGGCGCTGAACGCCAACCTGGAAAGCAAGGTCGCGGCGCGCACCGCCGAGCTGCGGAAGGTGCACGACGAGTTGCTGGTATCGAACGAAAGACTCAAGGCGAACTACCTGACCTCCATCAAGGTGTTTTCCAGCATGATCGAAATGCGCGGCGCCAATCTCGCCGGCCATTCGCGCCGGGTGGCAGACCTTTCGCGCCGAATTACCACGCGCATGGGATTGGACAGCTTCGAAAGCCAGAATATATTCATCGCGGGACTGCTGCACAGCATCGGCAAGATCGGTTTCTCGGACGATCTTCTTTCGCTGCCGCTCTCGCTGATGAACGGCGAACAGCTTGGCCAGTATCGCAAGTACCCGATACGGGGCGAGCAGCTTCTTATGCCGCTGGAAGACTTGCGTGAAGCCGCAAGGATTGTCCGGTCCCATCAGGAACGATTTGACGGCGAAGGATTTCCTGACGGGCTGGCAGGATTCGATATACCTCTCGGCGCACGCGTCCTTGCCATCGCGTCCGACTATGACAACCTGCAGATCGGCGCGCTTGCCCAGCGCCGCTTGCGCCCGGACGAGGCGTTCAATGCCATCGTCGGCAATCGCGGCAAGCGCTACGATCCATTGGTCGTCAGTGCGTTTCAGGATGCCATCCAGGGACGCAACATCGTCGATCCGCCGCAGGGAGAACCGCTACGCGTATCCGCGCTGCAACCCGGCATGGCCCTCGCGCGCGATCTCGTGACGCGCGACGGCTCACTCCTCCTGTCGGCCGAGCACGTACTGAGCGAGCGTTTGATCCGCCAGATTGCCGACTTTGAAAAATCGTCGAACGAGTCGTTCACCGTTTACGTTCTTACGGAGCACAAAAAATGAGACGCGTACTGTTGCTGGATGATGAACCCAACGTACTGAATGCGCTGCAGAGAACATTGCGCCAGTGTTTCGCCGGCGAAGACCTGCGGATCGAACTGTTTGCCGATCCCGAGCCGGCGCTGGTGCGCTGCGGCGAGATGGCCTTCGACGTGATCGTGTCGGATTACAGGATGCCGGGGATGAACGGCGTCGACTTCCTGGAAGCAATCAAGGGAATCCAGCCCGATGCCGTGCGCCTTGTACTGAGTGCGTCGACGGAATTCAACGCGATCATGAGCGCGGTCAACCGGGCCGAAGTGTTCCGCTATATCGCCAAGCCATGGCAGGCAGACGACTTGAAAAAGAACTTTACCCTGGCATTCGAACGGCGCGACCAAACCCGTGAGGAGCGCCGCCTTGCCGACGAGTCGCGCATCAAGCGCGGGGAGCTGACGCCGCAGGAAATGGAAGTACGGCGTCTCGAAGCCGAGGAGCCAGGGATCACGAAAGTCAACTGGGGCGAGGACGGTGCGGTGCACCTCGATTGAGGCATATCTGCGAATGCCGTCGGGCCTGTTTCCGTGCCCTCCGACGATGATGCAGTAAGCCGGATCATGGAATGCATCGATCACTGATGCGAGAAGAGATAGCCCTCGCCGCGGACGGTGCGCACCTGCTTCTGCGCATCCCCCAGCGCCTTGCGCAAGCGCAGCACGTGCACGTCCACCGTGCGCTCCTCGATCGCCGCTTGCAGTCCCCACACCTTGTCCAACAGCTGCGCGCGTGAGAAAACGCGCTCTGGATTCGTCAGGAAAAACTTGAGCAGCTTGTATTCGGCCTGCCCGATGTCGATCCGTCGGCCGGCGACCCGCACCGTGACGTTCCCCGGGTCCAGTGCGATGGCGCCGGCGTGCAGCACCGCCTCCGCCTGCTCGGGTCCCTTGCGCCGCAGTAGCGCCTTCACGCGCGATGCGAGCTCCCGGGGAGAAAACGGTTTGGTCATATAATCGTCCGCACCGGTATCGAGGCCCAGAATCCTGTCCTCCTCCATCGCTCTTGCCGTCAGCATGATGACCGGGATGTCCTGATATTCGCGGCTACTGCGCAGGCGTCCCAGCAGGCGCAAGCCGGAAAGGTCCGGCAGCATCCAGTCCAGCAGCATCAGATGCGGACGCTGCTTTTGGAGACATTCGATGGCTTGGGCTGCGGTGGTTGCGGCCGTCGTTTGCAGCCCTGCGGCGCGCAAGGTAAACGACACCAATTCCACGATGGGAGGTTCGTCTTCGACAATGAGAATGGTTGGATCAGTCGTCACGTTCAGACAGGGAAATCGGGCGATGGGATGCGTGTGCCCGCAATGAAAATGCGCCTTGCATCGACAGGTTTCATGCAAGGCGCGCGAAGCTCGCTATAGCGGAATTACCAGGCGGCTTTACCCGAAGCGTCCTTCAGCTGCACTTTCCATGCATCCTCGACGAGTTTCACAACGCTCGACGGCATGGCGACATAGTCCAGCTCGGCTGCCATATTGCCGCCATTCTTGTAAGCCCAGTCATAGAATTTCAGGACTTCCCGGCCCTTGGCAATATCGGCTTGCATCTTGTGCATCAGAATGAAAGATGCGCCAGTGATCGGCCAGCTGCTTTTGCCAGGCTGATCGGTCAGGATCACTGCGAAGCCAGGCGTCTTGCTCCATTCCGCACCAGCCGCGGCGGCCTTGAACGTGGCATCATCCGGCAACACGAACTGTCCATCGTGGTTCTTGAGTTGCGTGTGGCTCATCTTGTTCTTCTTCGCGTAAGCGTATTCGACATAGCCGATCGAATTCTTCAGGCGCTGCACGTTTGCAGCGACGCCTTCATTGCCCTTGCCACCCACGCCGGTCGGCCACTTGACCGCGGTACCCGCACCAACGGTCGACTTGAATTCAGGATTGGTCTTGGACAGGTAATCGGTGAACAGGAAAGACGTGCCCGATGCATCGGCTCGGTGGACAACAGAAATATCTTCGGCAGGCAACTTCACGCCAGGGTTCAGCGATGCGATCTGCTGGTCGTTCCATTTCTTCACTTTGCCCAAATAAATTTCTGCCAGCACTTGGCCGGTCAGTTTCAATTGGCCGGGCGCGATGCCCTCGACGTTCACCACGGGGACCACGCCGCCCATGATGGCCGGGAATTGCATCAGGCCTTCGCTCTCGAGCTCTTCGGCCTTGAGCGGCATGTCGGAAGCACCGAAATCGACCGTCTTCGCCTTGATTTGCTTGATGCCGCCGCCCGAGCCGATCGACTGATAATTCAGACCCGTGCCGGTTGCCTTCTTGTACTCCTCCGCCCACTTGGCGTAGATCGGATACGGGAACGTCGCACCAGCGCCCGTGATCTCTGCTGCCTTGGCAGCATTAAAGGAAAATGCAGCGCCGACGGCAATCAACGCGCAGGGCACAATTTTGTTCAGTCGCATGTTTACTCCTACAGGTTTGTCAAATAACCGACGGCACTTTAACGCTCGAATGTGACAGCAAAGTGACATTTGCATTCGTCACGGCAATGCATGATGCGAGGCCGAGCCTGTCACAAACTTGTCATTTTTCCGCCTTACATTGACACCGTTTGATCAGCGGAAAGTGGCAGCATGAGAAAATTCGAAAGCGCTGCGCAGAGCCGTGAGCCGAGCGCCATTTACCTCAATCGTGAGCTATCACAACTCGCGTTCAACCGGAGGGTTCTCGCGCAGGCGGAAGATCGCACTCTTCCACTGCTTGAACGGTTGCGTTTCCTCTGCATTGTCGGCAGCAACCTTGATGAATTCTTTGAAGTTCGACTCGCCAGTATGCTCGTCCATAACAAAATGGGAGGTGGTGCAGTGCCGACACCTTCACTGGCAAACACCTTGGAGCGGACAAGTGCCGAATGCCACGCGATCGTCGAAAGGCAGTACGAGTTGCTCAACAACGAGATTCTTCCCGCGCTAAGGACACACCACATCAACCTGCTACGGCATGAAGATCGAAACAAAGCGCAACGCGCATGGGTGAAGCACTACTTTGAGCATGCAGTGCGACCGATTCTAACGCCGATCGGTCTGGACCCTTCGCACCCGTTTCCGCAGGTCGTGAACAAGAGTCTGAATTTCATTGTCGAACTGTCGGGCAAGGATGCCTTTGGCCGAGGCACGGGAATCGCGATCTTGAAGGCCCCACGCGTATTGCCACGCCTCATACGGCTGCCGGAGGAATTGTCGGAGGGATGCATTTCATTTTGTCTGCTCTCCTCGGTCATCCATGCCCACATCGCCGACCTGTTCACGGGTCGCAACGTCGTGTCATACTCCCAGTTCCGCGTGACGCGCAACAGCGACCTCTGGGTGGACGAAGAAGATGTCAGGAACCTGCGTCAGGCATTGCAAAGCGAACTCCACAGTCGCCAGTTCGGTTTTGCAGTGCGACTCGAAGTCGCCCGAAATTGTCCTTCGCATCTTGCGAATTTTCTGCTGGAGCAATTCTCCATTGATGAAAGTCGCCTGTATGCGGTGGACGGCCCGGTCAACATGGTTCGTCTGGTCGAACTCGCCAATAGCATCACCGATCCGGCCTTGCATTTTCCGGCGTTCTCTCCGGGGATGCCGAGATCTCTTTCGACTGGCGATCTGTTTGAAGCCATCGGGAAGCGAGATGTTCTGCTGCACCATCCTTTCCAGTCGTTCGAACCCGTCATCGAGTTCATTCGGGCCGCCGCGATGGACCCGGACGTCGTCGCGATCAAGCAGACCATCTACCGCACCGGCATGAACTCAGACCTGATGGAGGCGCTGGTCACCGCCTCGTTACGGGGAAAAGAAGTCACCGTCATCGTGGAACTGATGGCCCGTTTCGACGAAGAGGCAAACATCAACTGGGCGGAGCGCCTGGAAAGGGTAGGCGCCCAGGTCGTGTACGGCGTGGTCGGTCTCAAAACTCACGCAAAACTCGCCCTCGTGCTGCGCCGGGAGGGTGGGGAGCTGAAACGTTATGCACATCTCGGCACCGGGAACTACCATCCGACGACCACAAAGTTCTACACCGATTTCGGCTTGCTCACGGCGCATCCGGAGCTGGCTGCCGAGGTCAACGAAGTATTCATTCATCTGACCAGTCTGACGAAGCCCAAGACACTGCGCCACCTCTGGCTTGCCCCCTTTACGCTTCGCAAGGAAATAATCAAGGCAATCGCTGCCGAGGCCGCACTTGCGCGGCAAGGACAGCCCGCGAAAATCATTGCCAAGATGAATGCACTGGTGGATGAAGGCGTGATCCAGGCCTTGTATGACGCATCTGCGGCGGGAGTCAAGATCGATTTGATCGTGCGCGGCGCATGCGGACTGCGGCCGGGAATTCCGGATCTGTCGGAAAATATCCGGGTGCTGTCTGTCGTGGGTCGATTCCTGGAACATTCGCGCATTTATTATTTCCGCAACAACCTGAAGCACCGCGTTTATCTTGCCAGCGCCGACTGGATGAACCGAAATCTGTTTCGGCGCGTGGAGGTAGCCTTCCCCGTCCTGGACCGGACGTTGAAACGACGTGTGATCAACGAAGGTTTGTTGCCGTACCTGAAGGACAACGTGAATGCCTGGGAATTACACGGGGACGGAACCTATTCACGGCGAGAGCCGCGAGGCAAGCAGAAGGCGTTCTGTGCACAACAGCATCTTTCCGCCAGTCTCGGTGCACCCGTATCATCCGATCATTGACAGGGAGGCGCCTGCATGGGACTGATTCTGTTGCGCCACGCCGAGGCCGAAGCGGGCGAACCCGATGCCGAGCGTCCGTTGACCACGAAGGGAAAAAAGCAGGCAGCCACAATGGGAAAATGGCTCGATCGTCATCTTCCGCAGAATTGCCGCATTATTTGCAGCCCTACTCGTCGGACAGTGCAGACCGCAGATGCTCTCGGCCGCAAGTACACTGTCAGCGATAAGCTGAGTCCATCAGCGACCGCCGGGCAGATTATCGATGAGTCGAAGTGGCCTGCCGGAAGCAGGTGCGTGCTCATCGTTGGCCACCAGCCCACGCTGGGTCAGACGGCGTCGCTGATCCTTGCCGGCGTCCAGCAGGATTGGACGATCCGCAAGGGCAATGTCCTCTGGATCGCGCAGAAGGATACAGAAAACGCGAGACCATTCTTGCGTGCGGTGCTTGCGCCGGATCTGGTCGGCAAATAAGCCGTTTGCCGCGTTCACTTTATGGGAACACGGCGACGGATCGCTCGCACGAGCCAGGCGTAAGGCTCATGGAGCGCGCCATGTCACTTGTCTTTCTTCGGACGTCCCGCTTTCAGGACGGGCAGGGCAGCGACAAGGTTTGCCAGTGCGTTGATGTCAAGCTTGCGCACCAATGAGACGCCCACGCGAAGCAATTCGCTCTTCTTGACGGCAATACCCGCCTTCAGGCATTCCTTCTTCACTTCACCGAGGACGGCATATTCCGTTTCCGGCATGGTGAAACTGTCGCGCACCAGCTTGATCTTGGGCGGTTTCACTTTCGCAAGCTTCTCCTTCTCCGCCCTCTTTTCCAAACCCTTGCCTTTCTTGCCCGCCGGCGCGGGCAGATCGACGGGTTCTGTTCGCGGCACTGCCTTTGCGGCGGCTGCCTTTCGTGTGGTTCCTGCTGTCCGAGGTGCCGTCGCTTTCCTGGAAGTCTTGGCTCCGGCGGTTGATGTGGCTGGCATGCGCAACTCCTTTTCATTATTAATATAAACAATATAAATCGTTTATTTTATTTATGCAACCAGCCGCCGGCTCAATTCACCTTCAGCAGAAACTCCATGCCGATCTCGGCCCACCAGTTCCGCTCCTTCCGGATCCAGTATTCGAGCGTCGGATGCTGATCCATCAGCGCACGGCCTGCCTCGAACTCGATCCTGCTCCTGCCTTTCATCTTCACGCGAATCCGCGTTACTTCCGAACAGGCCCTTGAATGCATTAACATGATGGCGAGCCGCAACGCGAGGATCGCCTTCGCGAAATCCTGGTCCAGCATCGCATTGGCGATCTTCCTCAGGTTACCCTTCTGCCCCAGCACCAATGTGCTCATGAGCCGCTGTTCACGGGTGGTGAATCCGGAAAGATCCGCATGCTCGACCAGATAGGCGCCATGCTTGTGATATCCGGTGTGCGATACGGCCACGCCGACCTCGTGCACCAGCCCGCTCCAGTATAGGCAGCGTGCATAATCGGCGGTCTCCGGCTTGGCCCGGGTATACAACTCCAGCGCTGTCTTCGCAACCTGCTCGCCCCGATCCCGATCCGCATGAAACCGTTGTGCGAACTCCAGGATTGCGTCTTCTCGCCTGTCCCGCCTGGATGCGCGCAACTGCAGGTCCGACAGCACACCGATCCGCAAACCGGCATTGACCGCCGTCAAGCGTTTGACTCCCAACTCCTCCATCACTGCAAGCATGATGGCGAGACCACCCAGAATTGCAGGCAGCCGTTCCTGCTTCACGCCCTGCAGCCCGGCCTTGCTTGCGCTGCCGGCTTCGACAAACACCGTCTTGAGCGCGGCCAGTGAGCTGAACGACATCGTGCCGTCGCCTATGCCATTCATCGCAATAACCTCGGCGAGAGCCCGTATTGTTCCCGACGTGCCGTATGCGTGGCTCCAAAGTGCCGGGTCATAGGCGGGTGCCGCGTCCTCGAAAAGAGAGCGTGCCGAAAATGTCGCGGCCTCAAAGGCTGCCTCATCGACGCATCCGCCCGGGAAGAACGATGCGCTCTGGCCGACCGTGCCGATGCTGAAGGATTCCACATGAAGAATGTCCGGGCCGCGGCCAAGAACAATTTCCGTCGAGCCGCCACCGATGTCGATGACCAGGCGGTCTTCCATCCGATCGGCAAGCGCAGATGCCACGCCCATGTATATCAGCCTGCCCTCTTCTTCTCCGGAAATGATTTCAATCGGATAACCGATCGCTGCTTCCGCCAGCGGCAGGAATTCGGCGGCATCATTCGCCACGCGCAACGTATTGGTCGCGACCACGCGCACAGCCTCAAGCGGGTGCTCGGCAAGAATTGCATTGAAATTGCGCAGGCACCGCAGCGCCGCGTCCCTTGCATCTGCCGTTAGATTGCCTTCGGCGTCCATCCCGGCCCCCAGTCGCACGGGCTCGCGCGCGGACTTCACGATGCGAATCGCATCTCCATCATGAAATCCGATATGAAGCCTGAAACTGTTCGAACCCAAGTCTACCGCTGCAAACATTCCACATCCTCTTGTTCAATTGACGTCTTGTTGCCGTCACGCCAGTTGACGACTGTCGGCGCATGGCACGCCGTGTCCTCTTGTTGCTCGAGCCTCGACCGTCGCCGTTGCCAGGTTTCCTGCGCACCGTCATCGCATGACTGACGGAGGCTGTCACTATAATGTACCAACGCCGGACCACTCCTGTCGCCGCCAATCGCTGCGCCTATCTTCCACGGCGGCTCAACGGCCATGCTGTAACGCACGCGATGTCATGCTCCTGTAGCACTTGGCCACTATTATTGCTCCATCTGCGGTACACGCAAACGATATGTGTGACGGTAGACAGGCAGCCACCATGTCCGCCCGGATGCGGGGTGGTCTGCCGACCACCCGTTCTTGCTCCGCTCGGAATGGTGCACTTCATTTCTGCCTCCCCGGCGGGCGTTGGCCTGCCATCAATGTATGTCAATGTGATTCGCAACCGTTCATGCGGCCCTCGTGCAACATGCATGACCAGGATCGCCGTCAGGCAACTTGAGCGACAGGCTTGCTCAAGTCCGCGGCGATCGACTGCGCGTCCGCCGGCCGATGGCAGAAGAAGCCTTGCACTTCGTCGCAACCCGCCGCTTTCAAATGCACGAGCTGCTCCTTTGTTTCGACACCTTCCGCCACCACCCTCAATCCGAGGTTGTGCGACAGCGATATCGTCGACGAGACAATCATGGCATCGCTCGTGTCGTTTCGAATATCGCGAATGAACGAGCGGTCGATCTTAACTGCGCTGATGGGCAACTGCTTCAAGTGGCTCAAGCCGGAAAACCCCGTTCCGTAGTCGTCAAGCGAAATCTTGATGCCGGCCTCGTGCAGATTTTCGAGCACACGTTTTGCGGTATCCGGGCGTTCGAGGAAGCAGCTCTCGGTGACTTCGATTTCGAGGAGCTTCGCCGGAATCGTGTGACGCGCAAGAGCGTCCAGCACAAAACCGGCCAGCTTTTCATCGCGCCGCTGTTTCGCCGAAATATTGATGGCGACAGGGAGCAGCGGGACGCCAAGTTTGCGCCACGCCGCCAGTTGCGCACAGGCGGCCTCGATCACCCAATGTCCGAGCGCGACAATGAAATCGTTTTCTTCCGCAAGCCCGATGAATTCGCCCGGATAAAGGAGTCCGTGGGCCGGATGCTGCCAGCGCACAAGCGCCTCCAGTCCTACTGGCTGCATGTCGACCAGACCGATGCGCTTCTGGTAGTGGAGGCAGAATTCCCTGGATCTGATAGCGCGTCGGAAGCAGGAAATCAGTTCGCGTTTGCGCGCAGACGATGTGTTCAGTGCACCGTCGAAGAATCGGTACGTCCCGTAACCCGAGCGCTTGGCGTCATACATTGCTGCGTCGGCATTGGACAGCAGGCTGTCGATATCCTGGCCGTCGCCCGGATAGAGCGCGATGCCGATACTGGGCGTCACCTCCACAGGTTCGCTACCAATATCCGGATACGGTGCAGACAAGGATTCAACCACCTTGCCGGCGATCCTTCCCACCCATTCCGTTGAATCGAGATCCGAAACCAGCACAACGAATTCATCCCCGCCAAGCCGCGCGACAAGATCATATTCGCGGAGCGCTCCCCGCAAGCGTGCGGCAACAGCCTTCAGCAGCTGATCTCCCGCAGCGTGACCGAGGGTGTCATTGATCGTCTTGAATTTGTCAAGGTCCAGAAAGTACAACGCATATACCTTGCGGCTGCGCCTCGCGCGCGCCAGTTCAGCGGCAGCAAGACGATGGAACATCATCCGATTCAGGAGGCCGGTCAGGAAATCATAGGATGCCAGCTCGAAAGTTCGCGCTTGCTCGCTCTTCACCAGTTCATTCAATTCACGTTCCTTGGCCTCAGCACTGGCGAGCTCATCATGAAGTGTGAGTTTCTGTCGCAGCAGGTGCAATAAGCCGGCGATCACCAGGAGCATGGCTACGGAGATCGCACTTGTGATGAGGAAGTAAGCCTTATGCTGCTCCGAAAGCCCGGCAAGAATGGCCTCAGCATCCGGCGTCACCACGATGCGCAACGGGAGGCGTTCCGTGCGCGTAGAGGCGCTGGCGTCACGTATCGCGGCACCGTTTACGCTTGCCGAACGAGCGCCGGGAAGCCTTGCGAGGAGCGCCCCGTCCAAGCGCCGCACTTCAATGGTCGCGTGCGCCAGATCGCTCGCTTCCCGGTAATGGGCAAGCAGGCTGTCGACGTCAAGCTCCATCACCAGGATCCCGCCACCCTGGCGCTGCATGGAACGCAGAGACATGACTACCGGAATCAGTCCTGTATCCTTCATGCCATCCGGCGGCTCCGCAAT
>JAKACN010000165.1 GCA_021821365.1 Pseudomonadota bacterium
ATGGCCTTCGCGGTCCATGCGCTGGCCGGCGCACGCCTCGCGGATCAGCTCCACGGCGCCTTGTTCCAGTACGCCAGCGCGAATGCGGCCGAGCACATATTCCGGGCTCTTCGCTTCCAGGATCACCGTATCGATGCCCTGTCGATGAAGCAGCTGCCCGAGCAGCAGGCCGGATGGCCCGGCGCCGATGATGGCGACTTGTGTTTTCATGCTTGTCTCCTCGATATTGTTTTTGTGTGGGGCGTTCAGGCTTCCGGTCCCAAGCCGACTGGCGGCGGCGCGATGTTGGCGATGAGCGAAAAGAGTTGTTGCATGTCTTCCTTGTCGTCGGTGCCGGCGAGCGGATTGTCGTTGGCCTGGAAGGCGGCGTTGATGTCGTTCCAATCGGCTCCGGTGAGGAACTGCAGCGCTGCCGGCAGCACCACATCTTCTTCGAGACGCATGTGTCCGTTGTAGAACTGCGCGTAGCGTTGCACCAGTGCCTTGAAGTCCGGGAATGCCTTCATGCCGTGAAATTCAAGCCGCGTCAGCGCGTGCTGCAATTCAAACACCAGTTGATCGCCTTGCCGGTGCTCCGACTCCAGCCGGGAGAGCGCATCGTCGACCTTGTCGGAGCGCTGGTGCAGCCGCGCAAACAGGTAGTTGTCTTCCTTCGGATGGTGCACGCGGTCGGGATAGTCGCTGACGTACAGCAGCATGGCGCGAAACACCTTGGCATCGGGCGCCTTGCCGCCTTCGTCGATGGCACGCACGAAATATTCCATGCCACGGATGATGGCGCTCAGCAGGTCGTGTTCTTCCTGGATCACGCGGATCGCAGGCTGGGTGGGCGGCAGGCGCATGGTGTCGCTCAGATATCGAAGAAAACGGTTTCGTCTTCGCCCTGGATCCGGATGTCGAAGCGATACACCGCTTCGCCGTTGCGTTCCTCGCGCCGGGCGACGAGCGTCTTGCGGCGCACTTCCCATTCGATCAGGTTCAGCACGGGATCCTTCGCATTCCGTTCGGCTTCATCCGAAAAATACATGCGCGTGTTGAGGCCGATGTTGATGCCGCGCGCCACGATCCAGAAATTGATGTGCGGCGCCATCTCGCGTCCGTTGCGGCCCATGGCCGGCCCCGGCTTGATGGTCTCGAAGCGATACTCGCCCGTTTCGAAATCCGAACAGGCGCGCCCCCATCCGCGGAAGCTTTCGTCGTGTTCCTTCCGCTGCCGGTCCGCGGGGTGGTTGTAATGTCCCGCTGCATTGGCCTGCCAGATCTCCAGCAATACGTCGCGCAGCGGCGTGCCGGAACCGTCGATCACCCTGCCTTCGATCCTGATGCGTTCACCCCTGGTCGCTGGTCCGGCCAGCACGTTCGTGAAGTTCTTCTCGAAGATGTCGAAGCCCGCCTGTTGCGGCGCCAGTCCGATGTGCACGTACGGCCCGGCGGTTTGCGAAGCGGTTTCCTTCAGTTGATGGCGCGGATCAAGCATCATTTCACTCCCTGCAGATGGCTTTCGAACAAGGTCGCGCGCGATCCGCGCAGGACGATATCGAAGCGGTAGGCCAGCGAGTCGAACTGGACCGCCGCGCCGAGGTCGAGCGCCGCGATCAGACCGCGTATCGCTTCCTCGTTGTTGATCGATCGCAGGATGGGGCAGGTGGCGATCAGCGGGTCGCCTTCGAAATACATCTGCGTGATGAGACGCTGCGCCCAGCCGGAACCGGACAGCGAGTAGTGGATGTGTGATGGCCGCCAGTCGTTGACGCGGTTGCGCCAGGGGTAGGGGCCGGGCTTGATGGTGCGGTAGAAGTAGTAGCCGTCGTCGTCGGTCAGCATGCGCCCGCAGCCGCCGAAGTTGGGATCGATCGGCGCGATGTACTGGTCCTTCTTGTGCCGATAGCGGCCGCCGGCGTTGGCCTGCCACACTTCCACCAGCGCATTGCGTACCGGACGGCCGAACTCGTCGCGCACGAAGCCGTGGACGATGATGCGTTCGCCGATCGGCAGGCCGTCTTTCGCGTAGTTGCGGATCAGGTCGTTGTCGAGCGGGCCGAGTTCATCCCGATTGAATACCGGCCCGGTAATTTCGGACAGCGAGTTCTGCAGCGAGATCAGCGCGTTCTTTGGTGAACGCAGCACACTGGTTTTGTATTCCGGCGCATAGGCGGGCGGATGCACATTGCGGTCGCGCTGCAGGAATTCCGCAGGCCGCTCCATCGAATTTTCCATGTCGTCTCCTTGGTGATTCTTGGTATGGGCCTAATTTATGTGGGAAAAATATTCATGTAAATTGAATTTATCTGCGGCGGGTGATAACTTCCGGTTATGGATAAAGACCTGTTCCAGAGCCGCATACGTCTGCGCCACCTCCATTGCTTTCTTGCCGTAGCGCAGGAGCGCAATCTGCGCAAGGCGGCCGAGCGCCTGCGCCTGAGCCAGCCGGCTGTTTCCAAGACACTTGTTGAACTGGAGGAAATTGTCGGCGCCCGCCTGTTCGAACGAAACCGCCTCGGCGCGCAGCTCACGCGCGACGGCGAGACGTTCCTCGCACGGACTGTGCCGGCACTGGAGGCGCTGGATGCCGTCGGCAATGCGCTTAGGGCAACCAGTGCTCCGCCCGGCGAATCCATCGTTGTCGGCGCGCTTCCCAGTGTCGCGCCCGACCTTTTGCCTGCCGTATTGTATGAGTACCGGTCCGGCCATCCCGACGTCGGCATCACGATCCGGACCGAAACCAATGCGATCCTGCTGCAAATGCTGAAGGCGGGCGAGATCGATTGCGTGCTGGGCCGCATGGCCGATCCGCAAATGATGGTGGGCCTTGTCTTCGAGCTGCTTTATGTCGAGCCGCTCAAGCTCTTTGTCCGGGGCGGACATCCGCTCGCCGGACAAAGCACGCTGTCCCTGAGCGAAGCCATGGCGTTTCCCCTCATCGTGCCGATGAAGGGAACGATCCCGAGGCACAACACCGAGAGCCTGTTGCAATCGCACGGCCTTGCCCTGCCGCACAACTGCATCGAAACCATGTCTGTGTCGGTCGCCCGGGCCATCGTGCTGCAGTCCGATGCGGTCTGGTTCGTGTCGGCGGGCGCCATCCGCGATGAACTTGAAGCACGCAAATTCGCTCCATTGGCTGTGGAGACTGAAGGAGCGGAAGAGCCGGTCGGATTGTTGCACCGGAGCGAGGGCGCGCTCAAGCCCGCGCTCCGGGATTTCATGACGCTGCTGCGCGCTGCGGGCCGCAGCCGCGCGCCCGGAGCATGACGCAGCGTCCGCGCGCGCAATCCCGTCGACGAACCCCTTGTTCCCCGCGGCAATGCTGTGGCACACTGCGCCCTGTACCGGAAGTTGCCAATCAGTTCACAAACCTGGCCCTTGGCCCGGACCCGCTTGCCCGCGGCTACAATGGGGCGACTTCATCCAGGAGCATTCTTTTGAGTCTGACTAAAAACATGCCGTTCGAATGGCTGGTCGGCATGCGCTACACGCGCGCCGGCCGCCGAGGCGGTAGAAACAGTTTCATTTCCTTCATCTCTCTGATTTCCATGGCCGGCATTGCCCTTGGCGTCGCGGCACTGATCGTGGTGCTGTCCGTCATGAACGGTTTTCAGAAAGAAGTGCGGGACCGGATGCTGTCGGTCCTCTCTCACATCGAAATCTTCGACGCATCGGGCAGCATGCCCGACTGGAAGGCCACGGCGAAGGAAGCGTTCCAGAACAAGGAGGTCATCGGCGCGGCGCCCTACGTCGCGGCGCAGGCCATGCTGATCCGCGAGGATACGGTGCGCGGCGTCGTGATCCGCGGCATCCTGCCGGAGCAGGAACCCAAGGTGTCGGATGTGGCGAACCAGATCCGTGAAGGGAGCTTCGCCAGCCTGCAGCCCGGCGAATTCAACATCATTCTCGGCAAGGAACTGGCGCGTGCGCTGCAGGTCCATCCCGGCGACAAGGTCACGATGGTCGCACCGCAGGGCCAGATTACGCCGGCCGGCGTGCTGCCGAGGCTGAAGCAGTTTACTGTCGGCGCCATCTTCGAGGCCGGTCACAACGAATACGATTCGGGGCTGGCCTTCATTCACATCGACGACGCGATGCGCATGTTCAAGCTGGACGCGCCGACTGGCCTGCGCCTGCGTCTCAAGGACATGCAGCGCGCGCCGGAAGTCGCGCTGGATCTCTCGCATGTCCTTAGCGGCAACCTGCTGATTCTCGACTGGTCGAAACAGAATCGCACCTGGTTCGCCGCCGTGCAGACCGAAAAGCACATGATGTTCATCATCCTCACGCTGATTATCGCGGTCGCTGCATTCAACCTCGTCTCGACGCTGGTCATGACCGTCACGGACAAGCAGGCCGATATCGCGATCCTGCGCACCCTCGGCGCGTCGCCGGGCTCGATCATGAAGATCTTCATGATCCAGGGCGGCCTGGTCGGCCTGTTCGGTACCGCGATCGGGGTCGGCCTGGGTGTGGTGGTGGCACTGAACATCGACGTGATCGTGCCTTTCATCGAACACCTTCTCGGGGTGCAGTTCCTGTCGAAGGACATCTATCTGATCACCGAGCTGCCGTCCGATCTGCGCTGGCATGATGTCTGGACCATCGGCAGCGTCGCGGTGGTGCTCGCCTTCCTTGCCACCCTGTATCCGAGCTGGCGCGCGGCGAATGTCCGTCCGGCCGAAGCATTGCGTTATGAATAAGGAGAAACGATGAAACTGGTCGGCCTGTTTGATTCCCCCTATGTCCGCCGCGTGGCGGTCTCCCTGCGCCTGTACGGTTTCGAATTCGAACATGTAGCGCTTTCGGTTTTCCGCAACCAGGACGAAATGCGCAAGATCAACCCGCTCCTGAAAGTGCCGATGCTGGTGCTCGACAGCGGGGAGAAGCTGGTCGAAAGCAGCTTCATCCTTGACTATCTGGATGGAGAGGTTCCGGCCGAACAGCGTCTGACGCCGCCCGCCGGCGAGGCGCGCCGCAGGGTGCAGCAGCAGTGTGCGACTGCCTTGCTCGCCGTTGAAAAGGCAGTGCAGATCTACTACGAGACGACGCTGCGTCCGAAGGAATTCACCTATGCGCCGTGGGTGGAGCGTTGCACCGAACAGATGCACACCGCCTTCGGCATGCTGGAAACGCTGCCGTTGTCCCCGGCCTTGTCGGGCGCGCCGCTCACCCAGGCCGACGTCACCATGGCCGTGGTCGTGCGCTTTGCGCAGTATGTCCTGCCGGCGGAGTTTCCCGCCGGCCGTTATCCGCGACTGGAAAAGTTGTCTTCCTTTTGCGAATCCCTGCCTGCATTCGCGCAGACGCCGCTGGAATGACGATGGACCAGACCGTATTGTCCTGCCGCGGCCTTGCGAAAACCTTCACGCAAGGGAAGTATTCCGTCAGCGTTCTCAAGAGCATCGATGTCGACGTCTCGCGGGGAGAGCGGGTGGCGATCGTCGGCGCCTCCGGCTCCGGCAAATCCACCTTGCTGCATCTGCTCGGCGGACTGGACGTGCCGACGGCCGGCAGCGTCAACCTGCTTGGCCAGGATTTCGCCAGCCTGAACGAAAAAGCGCGCGGCGACCTGCGCAACAAGTCGCTCGGCTTCGTGTATCAGTTCCATCACCTGCTGCCTGAATTTTCTGCGCTCGACAACGTCGCGATGCCGCTGCTGATCCGCCGGCAGAGCCGCGATGAAGCGCGCGAAGCTGCGCGGCAGGTGCTCGGCCGCGTCGGCCTCGCCAATCGCGTTTCGCATGTGCCGGGCGAGCTGTCCGGCGGCGAACGCCAGCGGGTCGCGCTGGCGCGCGCACTGGTGACGCAGCCGGCCTGCGTGCTGGCGGACGAACCGACCGGTAACCTCGATCGCGGCACCGCGCACCGGACGTTCGACCTGATGCTCGAATTGTCCCGCACGCTCGGCACGGCCTTCGTCATCGTCACGCACGACATCGAACTGGCGCGACACTGCGACCGCGTCCTGCGCCTTTCCGAGGACGGCCTGCATCCCTATGTGGATTGACACGCACTGCCATCTCGACGCAAGCGAATTCGCCGGCGAGCCGGATGCGATTGCCGCGCGCGCGGCGGGCCTGCGGGTTTCCCGCATCGTGATTCCGGCAGTGGAGCGCAGCAATTTCACCGCTGTGCGGGAACTTGCACGGCGCAACGCCAATTGCGCGTACGCGCTGGGCATTCATCCGATGTACGTGCAAGACGCAGGCGAGGATGACCTGGGTGCGTTGCGCGAAGCGATCGGGCAGGCAAGGGATGATCCACGCTTCGTGGCCGTGGGCGAGATCGGCCTGGATTTCTTCGTCCCCGGCCTCGGTGAAGGACCGATGCGCGAACGTCAGGAATTCTTTTTCAGCGAGCAGCTGAAAATTGCGCGTGACTTCAACCTGCCGGTGCTGCTTCACATCCGGCGCGCGCAGGACACGATCCTCAAGTTTCTCCGCCGCTTTCCTGTCCCTGGCGGCATCGCGCATGCCTTCAACGGCAGCAAGCAGCAGGCGGATGCCTTCATCGGCCTCGGCTTCAAGCTCGGCTTCGGCGGTGCGATGACCTTTCCGCGCGCCTTGCAGATTCGCGCGCTTGCCGCCGAGCTCCCGCAGGATGCCATCGTCCTGGAAACCGATGCGCCGGATATCCCTCCAGCCTGGATTCCGCGACAGCGCAACACTCCGGAGGAACTGCCTCGCATAGGGCAAGTGCTTGCAGAATTGCGCGGGCTGGACATCGAGTCGATTGCGCAAATCACGTCTGACAACGCACGCACCGTGCTGCCAAGACTTGCCGCCTAGCGATGCGAAGCATCATTATCGGCTTCGTCGCAGGCGCGGCCCTGTTGCAGAATCAGCCGGCATTGCCGTCGACGGTCCTGCTCTCCCTGATGCTGATACTCGCGATCCTGGTCGCGTTGCGTACCCGCGACATCCGGGAGATGGCGTTGCGCATCCCCTTGTTCGTTTCCTGCGGACTGCTCGCCGGCTTTGCATGGTCCGGACTGTTCGCACAACATTACCTTGCGCACGCGCTGCCGAAGGAATGGGAGGGGCGGGATGTGACCGTGGTCGGCACCATCGACAGCCTGCCATATCGTTTCGAGCAGGGTGTCCGGTTCAACTTCGCCGTCGAGCGTATCGTCGATCCCGAAGGCGACGCGCCCACCGTGCCGCCTCGCCTCGCATTGTCCTGGTACTCGGCATTTCATGAAGACGATCTGCAGGGCGTCGGCGATGTGCAACCCGGAGCGCGCTGGCAGTTGACTGTGCGTCTGCGACGGCCGCACGGCAATGCCAACCCCGAGGGCTTCGATTACGAAGTGTGGCTGCTGGAGCAGAACCTGCGCGCCACAGGCTATGTGCGCCCGGACCGCCGGTCGTCACTGAAAAACGAACGCATCGACGCCTTCGTGCCGGGTTTCGGCAATGTCGTCGAACGGTCTCGCGCGTGGCTGCGCGACCGAATTGTCGCCGCGTTGCCCGACAAGGAATATGCCGGAGTGATCGTTGCACTGGTGATCGGCGACCAGCGCGCCATCGTGCAATCGGACTGGAAGGTGTTCAACCGGACGGGTGTCGGACATCTGGTATCGATCTCTGGCTTGCACATCACCATGGTCGCCGGCCTGTTCGCGGCGCTTGCCGCTGCGCTGTGGCGTCGCTCGTTCTTCACTCGGGCGCAGTTGCCGCTGCTTCTGCCGACACAGAAGGTCGCGGCCCTGGCCGGCGCCGCGACCGCCTTGCTGTACGTGCTGCTGGCCGGCTTCGGCGTGCCGGCGCAACGCACGCTCTACATGCTTGCCGTGGTTGCCGCGGCGCTCTGGTGCGGGCGCATTACACGCGTATCGCATGTCCTGTGCGCCGCGCTGGGCATCGTCGTGCTACTCGATCCATGGGCAGTGCTATGGCCGGGCTTCTGGCTGTCCTTCGGCGCGGTGGCGATTATCCTGTACGCCTCCGTCGGGCGGGGAAATCGCCATGTTGCCGGCTTGAAGGGCAGGGAGAAATGGCGGGCGATGCTGGCCGGCGCGATACATACGCAGTATGTCGTCACTCTCGGGCTGGTGCCGCTGACCATGCTGCTGTTCGGCCAGGTATCGCTGATCAGCCCCGTTGCGAATGCAATCGCGATTCCACTGGTCAGCCTCCTCGTGACGCCGCTTGCGCTTGTCGGCAGCGTGCTCCCTGCACCGCTGGCCGGATGGGTGCTGGGACTGGCTCACCTCCTGGTGGAATGGCTGGCATTGGCGCTGCAATGGATGAGCGGATTTTCCTTCGCGGTATGGACATCACCCATCACGGCGTGGTGGGCATTCCTGGCCGCGCTGATTGGCACCTTGTGGCTGCTCGCGCCCTCCGGCTGGCCGGCGCGCTGCCTCGGCCTTGTCGGCCTGTTCCCGATTTTCCTGAACGTCGCGGCGCATCCGCGCGAAGGCGAAATGTGGGTGACGGCGTTCGACATCGGGCAGGGCATGGCGCTGCTGGTGGAGACGCCGCATCGTCGACTGTTGTACGACACGGGACCCGCCTACTCCACGGACTCCGACGGCGGCAGCCGCGTCATCCTTCCTTACCTGAAGGCGCGCGGCATAGCGAAGCTGGATCTGATGATCGTCTCCCACAGCGACAACGACCATTCGGGAGGAGCGGCATCGATACTCGACGAAATCGATGTGGCCGCCGTATCGACCTCGCTTCCGGCCGGCCACGCCGTGCTGTCCCATGCTCGCCGTCATGAGCGCTGCGAGGCAGGGCAGCAGTGGGCGTGGGACGGCATCCGGTTCGATATGCTGCACCCGGCCGGGGAAAGCTTTGACAACCCGAGTCTGAAACCAAACGCCCGCAGTTGCACCTTGAAAATCACGATCGGCACGCAGTCGATCCTGCTGCCGGGTGATCTCGAGGCGGGCCAGGAAGCCGATCTGGTCGAGAACGACCGCGAGCAATTGCCTTCGACGGTATTGCTCGCGCCGCACCATGGCAGCGGCACCTCATCCACGCCGCGCTTCCTCAGTGCCGTCAAACCCAATATCGCCTTGTTCCAGGTCGGGTATCGGAACCGCTATCGCCATCCGAAGGCCGAAGTGTTCGAACGCTATCGGCAGATGGGCATCAGGCGCATTCGCAGCGACGATGCCGGTGCGGTGACTCTGCGCTTCGGTCGTGGTCTGGAGGTGGAGGAGTATCGCGCCGCGCATGCGCGCTACTGGTACGATCGCCCGAACGCGGTGGAATAGACGGCCGGCATCCGTGTCCGTATTCGGATTACAATGCGGTTCAATTTTTCAATCCGGCAGGAGGCGCCCGCAAGCGCCGCGACATGAAC
This sequence comes from Pseudomonadota bacterium, assembly GCA_021821365.1. Classification (GTDB taxonomy): domain Bacteria; phylum Pseudomonadota; class Gammaproteobacteria; order Burkholderiales; family Burkholderiaceae_D; genus Noviherbaspirillum. The sequence goes on from JAKACN010000165.1 coordinate 9,304, forward strand.
TCATCCATCATCCATTTCGTGCACGCGAACAGTTTCCCGACGGGGACTTATCGCGTGTTTTTCGACCACCTGAAGAAACATTTCGAGGTCGATGCGCTTGCCATGCACGCGCACGATCCCGCCTACCCGGTGACCAACGGCTGGATGGAGCTCGCGCAGGAGCTGATCGATGCATTGGCGGCGGGTCATCGTGAACCGGTCAATCTCGTGGGCCATTCGATGGGCGGCATGCTCAGCCTGATGGCTGCCAAGGCAAGGCCCGACCTGGTGCGCTGCGTCGTGCTGCTGGATTCCCCGGTCGTCGCGGGCTGGCGTGCGGTCCTGCTGCGGGCCGCGAAGCACCTCGGCGTGGACAACAGATTTTCGCCGGCGAAGTTTTCGGAGAAGCGCCGCAATAGGTGGCCGGATGCCGACGCCGCCTATACGCATTACGCGTCCAAGCCGATGTTCGCCGCATGGGCGCCGGAGGTCTTGCATGACTACATCGAACACGGCCTGGCGCCGCACCCGGAAGGCGTCACGCTACGTTTTACGCGCGAGACGGAGACGAGGGTGTACCGGACGCTGCCGCATGACATGGGGGCGATGGTGCGGCGCGGATTTCCCGTGCCGGTCGGTTTCATCGGCGGAACGGATTCGGTGGAATGCCGGCAGGCGGGGCTGGGGGCGACGCGCCGGCTGGTGGGCAGGCATTTCACCCTGGTCCCCGGCGGTCACCTGTTTCCCATGGAGTCGCCTGCCGTCGCCGCCAATGCAGTACATGCGATGATCCAATCATTGACGCATTCCTGAGATTTCCATGCGAGATACTTACGTCAGACAGATTACCGGCTGCGTCCTTCTTGCCGCCAGCGGCATTGCGGGCGGCGCATCGCTGGACGGGCTGCTCGCCGATTACCGAACGGTCAGCGCCGAAGGACGGAGCGCGCACATCGTCGACATCGACAACGATTCGCTCCTGCTCAACAAGGAGGACGGGTTTTACACCAGCGGTATCCGTTACACCTACACGCGTTCCATGGAAAGGGCGGGGGCAGCGACCACCTACGGCTGGCGGTTCGGACAGGAGCTGTACACCGCGTCCGACATCAAACTGCCGCCCGAGCTGGTCGGGCCGCCCGATCATCCATATGCAGGCTGGCTGTATGGCGGATTTTTCAGGGATGTCACGCGCTCGGACGGTACGCACACGCGTGTCGGCGTCGACCTCGGCTGTCTCGGTCCATGCGCCGGCGGCGACTGGACGCAGACGACGCTGCATCGCATCCTGCAACAGCCATTGCCGCAGGGATGGAGCAGCCAGGTCCGAAACGAGCCTGGCGTGGTCCTCTATGCCGATGTGGCACCGGTCAGCTGGTCGCCGGCGACAAACATCGATATCAGCCCGAGCCTGAACGGACGCTTCGGCAACATCTTCACCGATGTCGGCGTCGGTATGACAGCCCGCGCCGGGCAATTGAACATTTTGCCGGGGAAGCCTGCGTTTTATGGTTTTTTGCGCGGCGATGCGCGCGCGGTCGGTTACAACGCAACGTTGCAGGGTGGGTATTTTTCAAAGGACGATCCCCATACCGTCGACCCCAAGCGCTTCGTCGGCGAAGTGGAAGCGGGTGTCGCCTGGATGCGCGGAGCCTTCGGCGCGCGGATGTCCATCGTCCGGCGCAGCAACGAAATCCGGGAACTGGCGAATTCGATCGGCGCACAGAATTATCTTCGGCTGCAGTTTTCCTATGCGCCGTGATTGTTCGGCGTTTCATGATGTGGGGCGCGAAGAGGGCATGAAAATCCGGAAACAGGGCGAGCGCATACCGGTTTGGGGTATAATTTGAATTTCCCGCACGTGCCGTCCGGCACATCTCAGCAATGACCAAGTTTGTATTCGTCACTGGCGGCGTTGTTTCATCCCTGGGTAAGGGGATTGCAGCCGCATCCCTCGCCGCGATCCTCGAATCGCGCGGCATCAAAGTCACTCTCATCAAGCTCGATCCCTACATCAATGTGGATCCTGGCACGATGAGTCCGTTCCAGCACGGCGAGGTGTTCGTCACCGACGACGGCGCCGAGACCGACCTCGACCTCGGACACTACGAGCGCTTCATCACTGCGAAGATGAAGAAGCTCAACAACTTCACC
>JAKACN010000166.1 GCA_021821365.1 Pseudomonadota bacterium
GACTTTTCCGCAAGGCTACCTGGCCGTGCAGTGCAGCACCGATTTCGGCGACGACCGGACCTTGAACACGCTGGCGGAGCAGTTCGACCACATCGTGCGCTCGCATGGGAAGGGAATCGCGTTCTTCCGTGCGGGCGCCGCACCCTGGCACGACGACTTGTCCTGCTACCGGCGAATCGCGGCGCGCATGCGGACGAACTCGGTGCATGTATTCAATTCGCTTGACCTGTGGGATATCTGTGCGCTGATTGCTTGCGGCAGCGCCTATGCGGGCAGCAGCCTGCATGGAAGGATACTCGCGATGGCATATGGCTTGCCGCGCGTCAATCTGCGTTCGCCGTCGCAGGTGGAGGAAGTGTCGAAGCATGAAGCCTTCGCCGCCGCCTGGGACGTGAGCGGCATGCCGCGCAGTGTCGCCGTCGACAGACTCGCTGCCGCCATGGACGGGGCCTGTGCCATCGACCGCGAACTATTGCGGCAGGCGGCGAAGCGGCTCGTCGAACGGTATCGCCGGGAATTCGACGCGCTTCGCGATTGCCTCGGCTGATTCAGCTGCGTGAATCGAGGCGCCCGAGTTTTTCCATTCGGGAAAACCATTTTCCTGCCTCCCCGTCGCTCATGGTGCCGACGCTGCCGACCAGTGTTTCGCGCACGGGTGCAATGCCGACGAAACCGAGAATATTGCGTTCCAGCGACTTGATGCTGTGCGCGCGGAAATACCAGCGATATACGGCGGCGGGCATGCCCATGGTGACCACCACGCGGGCGGAACGTCCGGCCAGTCCTTTGTGGGCGAGCGGATTTTTTCCTTCGCCGGCAAAGGCGAAACCTGGGCGCGCGACCTGTTCCAGGAACGCCTTGAGCAGGGCCGGCATATCGCCCAGCCACAGCGGAAAGAACAGCGCCATGTGCTCGCACCATTTGATCGCCGATTGTGCATCGGCCAGGCTCGCGGGAAGGGTGCCGTGTTCCCATTCGTCCTGGCTGCGCAGCACCGGGAAATCGAGCGTGCCGGCGTTGATCTGCCGCACTTCATTGCCGGCGCTGCGCGCGCCGCCGGCGTAGGCATCTTCCAGCGCGTGGCAGAGATGGCACTTGCCCGCATCCGGGTGACCCTGAATGAGAAGAATGCGCTTGCCCATGACTAGTCTCTGAAAATGCGATGTCCACGGAAAATACGAAGGATACGGTTGTCTTCCGCGTTTTCTGTGTTTTCCGTGGACATGGTTTTTATGGCATCGGTGAAACCATCCGCCCGTTATCAATCACTTTTCCCGGCCGTTTGACAAGAGCCTGCCATGGCAGGTTGGCACAGGCAGGAGCGTGGTTCATTGATCCTACGCAAGCAGCTCAGGCAGTGTCGCGGTTCGGTTTGCATAAAAAATGAACGAAGAATAAAATTAGACGACGTTCAAATATTAATCGGACATTCCATGGATTCCACACCCGGGCGGCGCGAACGCAAGCGCCAGCAGACTGCCGACCTGCTGGCGGAAAAGGCGCTTGAACTCTTCGAGGCGCAGGGTTATGAAGCCGTGACGATGGAGCAGATCGCCGCTGCCGCCGACGTGGCCAAGGGCACGCTCTACAACTACTTCCCGGTGAAGGAGGCGCTGCTTCGTCATTATTTCCACCAGCAGATCGCCGCGACCGCGCCGGAAGTGATCGGCAGGATGAAGCGCACGCCGGATACGATCGAGCGGATCAGGGTCATGTTGCGCCATGCGGCGAACTGGTCCGAGAAGCACCGCCGTTATTGGCCGCACTATCTGCATTACCGCATCGCCAATCTGCGTGGCCGCGACGAGGAGCGTAGCGGCCTGGAAGCTTTCTTCTTCCGCGTGTTCGGCGATGCGCAGGAAGCCGGGCGGCTGCGTGCCGACCGCGACATCGCCACGCTGGTCCACTATTTTCAATTTCTTTACCTCGCCACCTACACGCGCTGGCTGGACACGCCCGGCTGCAAACTGGAGGATGAATTCATGATCATGCTCGACCTTTTCCTTGCCGGCGCCGGAAGGGATGCGAAATGAACGCTCCGCTCAAGATGATGGGATTGCTCGACTGGAACGCGGCCGCCGCAGACCGCCAGGAAGCCGGCGGCAAAGGCTGGCAGCTCGGCCTGCTCGCGCGCTATGGATTGCCGGTACCCGACGGCTTCGTGATTCCGGCGACGGTCTGCCGCGCGGTCATGGATGCGGCAGGCATTACCGCGCGCGTGGCGGGCCGGCAGGACGCGCAGCCGGATGAAGCGGTCCTCGCACAGTGCCGCGCCGGATTTGCTGCATGTGTTCTTCCCGAAGATTTGAAAGTGCTCCTTCAGCTTGAGCTGGAGCGCCGCGGCTGGAACGACCTGCCGCTCGCGGTGCGCTCTTCCGCCACCTGCGAAGATTCAGAGAAAGCCTCGTTCGCCGGCATCCATCTGTCGCGCCTGAACGTGCGCGGTCTCGACGCGCTGGTCGATGCGGTGCGCGATGTCTGGGCTTCGCTGTGGACACCGCACGCCGCGGTGTACCGCGCGCGTTTCGGTATCGCCGCCGATGATGCTGCAATGGCCGTCGTGGTCATGCCGCTGCTGCCGGCGAAAGCGGCAGGAATTGCCTTCAGTTGCGATCCACGCAGCGGACGCGACGACCAGATCATCCTGCACGCGCACTGGGGACTGGGCGAAGCACTTGTCGCCGGCGAGGCGGAAGGCGACGAGTATCGTCTGCAGGAAGACCTGCTCGACACGCGGCTCGCCGTGGTCGACCGGTGCATCGGCCGCAAGGCGCGGCGTACGATGACACGCACCGAAGGCGGCACGGAAACCGTCGACACGCCGATGGAGGAACGTACGGCGGCAGTCTTGACGGATGCGCAGGCGGTGGAACTCGGCGAACTGGTGCGCGACGCCGCCTTCGCGCTGGATTTCGGGCGACCGTTCTACGATATCGAATGGGTGTGGGACGGCGCGCGCTTCTGGATTGTGCAAGGGCGGCCGGTGACCGCCATGGCGCGCAACACCTATCCCGAAATAGCGGATCAGCCGACCATCTGGTCGAACGGCAATACGCGCGATGTGATGCCGTTGCCGGAGTCGGCGCTCGACTGGTGCAGCACGCGCCGCCTGGTGAACGTCATCCTCGAACAGGGGTATCGCATTGCCGGCTATCCCTTGCTTCCCGGCGGGCAGCGAGCCGCCCTGCGCAACGGCCGTCTCTACCTGAACCTCTCGATGCTGATGTGGGAGGGATGGGATGGCTTCGGCGTGGCGCCGAAGTTCATCAACGACATGGCGGGCGGACATCAGCCGGAAATCACCGTGCCGCCGGCGCGTTTCGGCGACGGCGTGCGCCGGATTCCGCGCCTGCTGCGCTACGTGCGCAAGTCGCTTGCCGTTCGCCGCAAGGCGCAGCATGTCGCCGACCAGGCGCGCGTCCATGCGAAGGCCTGGCATCAGGCGCCGCTGCCGGACGATCTCCGTGCATGCCGCAATCTGATCTTCGAACGCGCCCGGATGGTGCGCGACCAGCCGGAACTCGGATTGCTGCAAGGGGCGAGCGGCGCCAGCCTGACCATGCTGGTGGCACATCTCGCGAAATACTTCCCGGAGCAGGCTTACACGGTGGCGGCCGCCTTGCTGGCCGGCGGCGAGCCGAGCGTGACCGCGAAGCAAAGTTATGAACTCGCCGCGCTCGCGGAACTGGCGGCATCCGACGATGCCGTACGCGCCTGGCTGATTGATCCGCAACGAGACGACCATGCATGGCGCGGCTGGCACGAAGGACATCCGTTCAGGCGCCGCTTCCAGGCATTCCTCGACGAGTACGGCCACCGCGCCGTGTATGAAAGCTACTGGCGGCAGCCGCGCTGGCGCGAGGCACCCGGCTACTTGCTGGACAACATGGCGAGCCTGCTCGACATGGATACCGCCGCTCTGCGCGCGCGCCAGCAGCAGGCGCGGGACGAGGCGTGGCGCAAGGTGCGCGAGCGCCTGCCGTGGCATGCGAGGCCGCATCTCCGCCTCCTGCTTGCCGATGCTGCGCGCGACTCCAATCATCGGGAGCTGGCGCGAAGTTCAATGGTCGTGCTGACGAATGGCATGCGTCCGCTGTTCCTGCACGTCGGACGCAAGCTGATGGAAGCCGGCGCGTTGACGCGGGCGGAACATGTATTCGAACTGACCCTGAGCGAGATCGGCCTGGCGCTCGATGGACGAACGCCGGCCAGCGGGATTGCAGCGCGCGTGGCCGACCGGCTCGTGCTGCGCGAGCACTGGGACGCGCATCCTGCGCCGGATGTCATTTTCGAGGGCGGCAGCGTCGCTCACACCGCCGCACAGCCGCGACGCGACGATGCCAATGTGTGGACGGGTGTCGCCGTCGGCGCGGGCTTTGCGCGCGGCATCGCGCGCGTCATTCACAATCCGGCTGAAGGAACGCGCCTGGGACACGGAGAAATCCTGGTAGCGCCGTCGACCGACCCGGCATGGACGCCGCTCTTCCTCAAGGCCGGCGGGTTGGTGATGGAAACCGGCGGCTATCTGTCGCACGGGGCCATCGTCGCGCGCGAATTCGCGGTTCCGGCCGTAGTGAACCTGCCGGGAATCCTGCGCAGGGTGAACGATGGCGACATGCTCGAAGTGGATGGCGGTAGCGGGCGGGTGAGCTTGCTGCGCGAATCCGCAGGCAAAGGCTGAAGGGAACCTTCCGGATTGTCATGATCCAATCCGGAAGGAGGGAATGCGTCGCCGGTTTACAATGCGGGCTTTCAGTGGCTCCGACATGATCATTGCAACCCATTCAGGAAAGTTTCACGCCGACGACGTGTGGGCGGTCGCCGTGCTCGATCTGGTGTTCCCCGGCTGCACGCTGCTGCGCACGCGCGATCCGGAACTGATCCGCCAGGCCGACTTCGCGGTTGACGTTGGCGGTACCTGGGATCCGCCTGCCGGGCGCTTCGACCACCATCAGAAAGGATTTTCAGGCGCGCGGCAATCGGGCGTGGTGTATGCCAGCGCGGGCCTCGTCTGGAAAACACACGGGCCCCGTTGCGTTGCGCTGGTATCCGAAACCCGCGTCGGACACACGCTCACGGAGGAACAGGCGCGCGAGATCTCCTACGCCATCGATGCCGATCTGGTGCAATACCTCGACATGTCCGACACCGGTGCGGCACGAAGCGCGCCCGGCGGTTTCGGCCTGTCGGCGGTCATCTCCGGATTCAATCCCACCTGGCTTGACGAACAGCGCGCCGGCAGCGTCGCGGCGGCCGAGGAATTGCGCCAGGTGCAGTTTCTCCGCGCCATGGAGTTCGTGACAGACATCATCGTCAACGCCGTCGCGTATCGCGTCGGTGCCTTGCTTTCCATCGAACAGGTACGAAACGCGGAGGTCCTGGAAGACGGCAGGGTGCTGTTCCTGGAAAACAGCGCCATGCCCTGGGCGGCCGTGGTGCGCAATGCCATGCCCAACGTCCTGTTCGTGATCAGCTACAGCGTCGCCGAGCAGCGCTATCTGCTGCACACTGTGCCCGCGGCGCAGGACAGCTTCGATGCACGCAAGGATCTGCCGGCAGCCTGGGCCGGATTGCAGGGAGGGGAACTTGCGGCCGTCACCGGCGTGCCCGACGCACTGTTCTGCCACAACGGCCGCTTCATTGCCGCGGCACGATCCTTCGATGGTGCATTACGCATGGCGCAGCTCGCGCTGGCCGCGGAATCATGAACCGCTGCGCTACTTTCTCGGCTCGTCGGCAGAATTCGTCGGGGCAGAGGGAAGAAGTTTTCTCTCGCCAAGACGCCAGGAACGCCAAGGAATCAACGATTCTCGTTCCGGACGATTGACGACGCGAGCGATCTTGTGATTCCCGATCGCATCGACCGTCACTCTTCCCCTTCCCTTGGCGTTCCTGGCGTCTTGGCGAGAGAAAAAAATGGTGTTCCGGGAAAAACACCCCAAAAAATACGCCTCGTCATCACTATTTGGCCTTGAGCATCAACCACTTGATGCCTGCGGCGAGCGAGGCAACCACAGATTCGGCGACGAGCCACCCACTCAGATTTCCACCTTCCACCAACGCGGCAGCAGGCGTCGCACGTCTGCCCGGCCGAAACGGTCGTCGATGAGCCAGACCACGCCGCGATCCGATTGCGTGCGGATCACGCGGCCCGCGGCCTGCACCACTTTCTGGATGCCGGGATACAGATAGGTGTAATCGTAGCCGGCGCCGAAGGTTGCATTCATGCGATCCCTGATCTCTTCGTTGACCGGGTTCAATTGAGGTAGTCCCAGCGTCGCTATGAATGCGCCGACCAGCCGGTCGCCGGGCAGGTCGATGCCTTCCGCAAACGGCCCGCCCAGTACCGCGAAGCCGATGCCGCAACTGTCGAGCGTAAAGCGCGCGAGGAATCGCTCGCGCTCTGCTTACTCCATGCCGCGCGATTGCTCCCATGCCGGAATCTGCGGATGGCGCGCCTGGAACAGCTCGGTCACTTTTTTCAGGTAGTCGAAACTGCTGAAGAAGGCCAGGTAATTGCCCGGCTTTGCTTCGTATTGCCGGGCCATCAGTTCTACGATGGGCGAGAGTGAATCCTCGCGGTGCCGGTAGCGCGTGGAGATGTTGCCGGCCACGCGCACGGACAACTGCTCCGCGCTGAACGGCGATTCCACATCGATGCAGGCCGTGTTCTCCGGCAGCCCGAGCGTGTCGCTGTAGTAATGCCATGGGCTGAGCGTGGCCGAGAACAGCGTGACCGAGCGTGCGGCCTCGAAACGCGGCGCGAGGAAGGGTGCGGGAATGATGTTCCTGATGCAGAGCAGCGAACGGGTGCGCCGCGCATCGGATTGCTTCGTGATGTCGAACAGCGAATGCGTACCAAAGGTCTCGGTCAATCGGGAGAACTGCAGCGCGTCGAAGTAGAAAGCCTGCAGCCTGCTGTCGACATGCGTTGGATTCTCGGCCATGAAATCGGTTATGTCGGCGATGACCTGTTGCATCGCGAAGGAAAATTTCTCAGGGACTTCGGGGTAGACCTGGTAAGGCGCTTCCTGCTCCTTGTGCAGTGCGTTCCAGGCGCGGTTGAGCCGCTCCAGGCTTTTCTTCAGTGCGGCGGGCGCGGACTGCCGCAGGAAATGGAGGGCCGACTGGTCCAGTTCGGCGGTATACATCTTGCGCGCGCGGTCGACCAGGTTATGCGCTTCGTCCGTCAGCACGCTGACGCGCCACTCGCTCGCTGTCGTCATGCCGAACAGCATGGCACTCGAATCGAAGTAGTAGTTGTAATCGCCGACCACGACATCGCACCAGCGCGCCAGTTCCTGGGCGAGATAGTACGGGCACACCTGGTGATCCAGTGCGACGCGGCGCAATGCCTCCTTGCCGAGCGCCCCATGGGCGAGCGCCGCGGAGCGCGCCTGCGGCAGGCGGTCGTAAAACCCCTTCGCCAGCGGACAGGACTCGCCATGACAAGCCTTGTCGGGATGTTCGCACGCCTTGTCGCGCGCGGTCAGTTCCAGCACGCGCAACGGCAGGTCCGGCGCATTCTGCCTGATGCGATCCAGCGCATCGAGCGCCAGGCCACGTCCGGAAGTCTTGGCCGCGAGATAGAACACCTTGTCCAGCGCCTGTCCGGGGCAAGCCTTCAGCAGCGGAAACAGGGTGCCGACGGTTTTGCCGATGCCGGTCGGCGCCTCGGCCATCAGACAGCAGCCATTCGTGGTGGCGCGATACACCGCTTCCGCCAGTTGCCGCTGGCCGGGGCGAAACGCAGCATGCGGAAATTGCAATGCCGAGAGCGCCGCGTTGCGCGCGACGCGGTGCGCCAATTCCCGTTCGGCCCAGGCAAGAAAGCATTCGCATTGCTCCTCGAAATACTGCTTCAGCGCGGAGGCGCTGTGCTGTTCGACAAGCACCGTTTCCTTCTGGCTCGCGATGTCGAAATAGACCAGCGCCAGCTGTATCTCGCCCAGGCCGAGCTTGTCGCACATCAGCCAGCCGTACATTTTCACCTGCGCCCAGTGCAGATGGCGATGATTGGCGGGCATGCGCTCCAGGTCGCCGCGATAGGTCTTGATTTCCTCCAGCTGCTTGCGCTCGGGATCGTAACCGTCGGCACGGCCGCGCACGGCCAGCTGCCTGTATTCGCCGGCGAGGCTCACTTCCGTTTGATACCCGGCAGCGCGGCGCGCGGTGACGAGCGCATGGCCCGCGATGCCTTCCTGCGCGGAGGGCGAGGGCGTGAAGCGCAGGTCGAGGTCGCCTTGCTTGGCAGTGAATTCCGTCAGCTCGCGGACGGCGACCTTGTACTTCACGCCACGTCTCCCGCCCATTGGACATAGCACACGGACACCGGCATGCCGTGCTCGGCACAATAGTCCATCCAGCGGATCTGGTTGTCCTGCAGGCGGTCTCCAGGGCCTTTCACTTCGATCATGCGATAGCGCTTTTCCGCCGGCCAGAACTGGATCAGATCGGGGAAACCGGCGCGGTTGGCCTTGATGTCGCGCAGCATGCGCTCGAAGCATTTCCTCAGGTGCGAAGCGGGAATGCAGGCCAGCGCGAGATCCTTCAGCTCTTCGGTCAGGACATCCCAGAAAACGAAGGGCGACAGGATGCCGGATTTTTCCGTGAAATGGCGATTGATCGTCTGCACGTACTTGCCGGAGTCGAGTTGCCCCAGGCAGGCATCGAATTCCGCTGCACGGCGCTGCTGGAAGTCCGTGCTGTGCAGATCGGCGGGGCCGGCATGGAACGGGTGGAAGAACGCGCCGGGCACCGCGGCAAACACCGCGTTCCAGCACAACAGCCCGAAGAGCGAGTTGATCAGGGTGTTTTCGACATAGAACACCGGCGCGTCGTCCTGTGCCAGATGTTCCGCCGCCAGCCATTCCACCGAATACGCCGCCTCGGGCAAGCTCAGGTCGATGCGCGGCACCGGCACTGCAGGCGCTGCAGGAATCCTCGGCAGTCCGAGCTTGCGCTGCAGTCGCGGCAGGATGCGCATGAGCTGCTGGCGTTCCGCTTCATCTTCCGGCAACTCCTGCGCAGCCTTCGCGAGGGCCAGTGCGGAGTCGAATTGCTCGCAACGCTCCATCACGCGGATCGCGCGCAGGCGAGCCCCGGAATGGCTGCATGCGGAATAGATGGCCAGCGCTTCGGCGAGCGATCCGGCGCGTTCGTAGTGCTGCGCGATCTGGAACAGAAGCCTGGCACGGCGGCGTTCCAGCCAGTCGTTGTCGAGAGCCGTTGCGGGAATCTCCCCGAGGATGTCTTTCGGCGCTTCGCCCTGTTCAAAGCGTTCGCGGCAACGAAACAGGTGCATGTACATGTCGAGATCCTCGCGCACACGAAATCCGCGTGACGAGGCGGAGAATGCGACCTTCTCATAGCGATAGATGCCCAGGTCGGAGAGCACGAACTCCGTCCAGTCCTGATGCAGATTGCCGAAGAACATCAGGCGCAGGCGTTCGCACAGCGCGTCGATGCGCACTTGATAGACACAGTCTTCGATGGCGGGATGCCACGCGTCGAAATGACGCGCGTGTGCATATTTTTCACGCAGGGCGTCGAGCTGTTCCGCCTTGCGTGCCTGCGGATTCGACAGAGCGTCGCCGAAGGCGTCCGTAATCTCGGGCTTGCTCAGCAAGGAGAACGCCTGATCGAGCGTCAGCAGCGGACGGTCGTCGATCCAGCCGAGCGCGGAAAGGGGAAGCGCGGCGTCTCGCGTGTCGCCGATTTCTCCATAGCGCAATTTGCTCGCACGGAACAGGTTTCCCTTGCGCATCACCATCCTGACGAGCAAGGCGCGCGAAGCCTGGGGCAGGGAGGGAAAGCATTCGAGGAAGGCGCGTTCGTCCGCCGACAGCAGGTCGTCGTAACGCTCGGCAATCCATGCAAGCACCCGATGGAAATTGTCGAGGTAGTACAGCGGGTTGTCGAGCGTCCTGTTCATCGTGGTCAATGGGTAATGCGGAAAGCCGGATCGTTCGAGAACGCGCTGTTGGATACGGGACGGGGGTTTGCGGGATGGCAGGCAATGCCGTTCGCATTATCGCGAAGGGCTGCCCGCTCCGCAACTTGCCGGTTCGACAGCAAGCATTTTGGCAAGTCGCGAAATCAGAAGCCTGCGTAGACATCGATCCGGCGGCTCGCTTCTTGCGTGTGCTCAGTCTTCGAAGCCGGATTGCATGCAGTCATTCCGGCAATGCAGCATGGAGGCGGCAGGATGGGCTCCTTGTTAAATCCATTTAATGCGTGGCCCGCGGGACGCGCTGCCGGTGCCGGCCTCGGCATGGTCGTTGTGCATGCCGGCAACATGGAACGACGCTTGTGCCACCACGAGAGCGTGACCCACCGTGCGCTGGCGCAGCGGCTTGCGCACATCAAGGGGTTTGAATTCGGCGGTGAATTCGATCCGTCCTCGGCGTATCCGGGGACGCTCTACTTTGTGCCAAGCGATACCTTTGTCACGCTGGATGCCGCGCATCGGCTCGGGGTTCGCGGCGAACAGGATCTGTTCGGCGGCGTGGTACCTTTCCCGTTCATTGCCACCAAGACCATTACGCACCCGCTATGCGATGCCGAAGCGCAGGCGCCCGAGGGATGGTCCTGGGAGCTCGCGCGACGCTTGCAGGACGTCGTGCTGCCTGGCTTTTCCGCCTTCTCGATCGAGGATGCGCGCAAGGCAGGCGGCAGCCTGCTCGAGCGGGGCGCGGTGCGCCTCAAACTGGCCAGCGGAATCGGCGGGCTCGGGCAATGGGTGGCGACCGACGAGGATGAACTCGACGCCTGCCTGCAGGATCTCGATGCGGAAGAAGTGGCGCGCTGCGGCATGGTGCTGGAACAGAATCTGGCCGATGTCGCGACGCTGAGCGTGGGGCAGGTGCGGGTGGACGACATGCTTGCAACCTACTGCGGTACGCAGCAGCTTGCCGTCAACAACGCCGGCGAAGAGGTCTACGGCGGTTCCCGCCTGATCGTCGCGCGCGGCGGCTTCGACGCCTTGCTGGAGCTGGAACTTGGGCCGGAAATGCTGACAGCCATCGCGCAGGCACGCCATTACCATGCGACAGTGATGCAATCCTTTCCCGGCATGTTTGCATCGCGTTGCAATTATGACGTGGCACAGGGCTTCGACGAAGGAGGCCGCCGCTACTCCGGCGTGCTCGAACAGTCCTGGCGCATCGGCGGCGCAAGCGCCGCGGAGGTCGCCGCGTTCGGCGCCTTCCGCGCCGATCCTTCGCTGGACGCAGTTTGCGCGCTCACGCGGGAAATTTACGGCGAGGACTGCACCGTGCCGGACGATGCGGATGTCTACTTCCGCGGTACGGACGATCGCGTCGGTCCCATCACGAAATATGCGAGGCTGGAGTCCTATGCCGACGCATGACGATGCCATCCATATCGCCGTCGACGACGGGCACATTTCGGGGACCCTT
>JAKACN010000167.1 GCA_021821365.1 Pseudomonadota bacterium
GGGACGGAATGGATAGGCGGCAGGATCTGCAGCCACAATCAGGACACCCTGTCGAATCGCCTAACGATGCACAACGTCAAGCTGCGCGCGCAGGTTGACGTTATATCACACGTTGGCAATGGGCAGCTCCGAAACCCGTTGTGAAAGCGCCCTGCCGGGGCGATGTGTATCGCATGTCGCCGTGTTCGCCATGCCGTTTGCAGTTGCGATTCGCAAGGCGGGATTTCGCCGCGCCGCTGATCGATGCTACGTGGCACCGCTAGATGGTTCAATGACCTTGGTCAAGCATCTCGGAAGACGACCGGGCGAGGTCACGATGCATGACCCGACCCTGTCCTCAGGCGGCGTCCTTGCGGCGTTCATTCGGGCGGCGTTTGGGCGACGGGGCAGGTGCGAGCGACTTATTGCCCGGCGCGGGCCGCGAGCCGCTCTTTTGCGGCGCAGGGCTGCGCGTCGTGCCTTTGTCGGCAGGTTTGCCTTGCCTGGCCTGGTTCCGCCCGCCCGTGTTACCGCTGCGCAGCTGGATCGGCTGGGGACGCGCATTCGGATCGGGCTCAAAGCCGGGAATGACTTCACTGGGGATGCTGCGCTTGATCAGCTTTTCGATCCCCTTGAGCATGTCGTGTTCGTCCACACAAACAAGGGAAACGGCCTCGCCGCTGGCGCCCGCGCGACCGGTGCGCCCGATCCGATGGACATAATCCTCCGGTACATTCGGCAGGTCGTAATTCACGACATGCGGCAACTGGTCGATATCAATGCCGCGCGCCGCAATGTCCGTTGCCACCAGCGCCCGCAGACTGCCGTTCTTGAATTCCGAAAGCGCGCGGGTGCGTGCGGCTTGGCTTTTGTTGCCATGAATGGCGAGTGCGGTGATGCCGTCCTTGCAAAGTTGCTCGACCAGCTTGTTGGCGCCGTGCTTGGTGCGAGTGAACACCAGCACCTGCGACCACTGCCGCGAACCGATCAGATGGCTCAATAGCGGATGCTTGCGGTTGCGGTCTACCGGATGGATTTTCTGCGCAATCACGTCCACCGTCGAATTGCGCCGCGCGACTTCGATCATCGCCGGCGAATTCAGCAAGCTGTCGGCCAGCGCCTTGATCTCGTCGGAAAAGGTGGCCGAGAACAGCAGGTTTTGGCGTTGCGGAGGGAGTGCTGCAAGAATGCGCCGGATATCCCGGATGAAGCCCATGTCCAGCATGCGATCCGCCTCGTCCAGCACCAGGATTTCGATATACTTCAGGTCGATCGTCCCTTGTTGCATGTGATCGAGCAGGCGCCCCGGCGTGGCGACAAGGATGTCGACGCCGCGCTCGAGTTGCTTGATCTGCGGATGGATCCCGACGCCGCCGAAAATGACTGCCGAATTCAGCTTGAGATACTTTCCGTAGGTGCGGACGCTTTCCTCGACTTGCGCGGCAAGTTCGCGGGTCGGTGTCAGAATCAACGCGCGCACAGGCCGACGGGTCCCGCCAGCGGGATGCTTGCGATGTGCGAGGCGCTGCAGGATCGGCAAAGTGAAACCGGCTGTCTTGCCGGTGCCGGTCTGGGCTCCGGCCAGCAGGTCGCCGCCTTGCAGAACGGCGGGAATGGCCTGGGATTGGATGGGGGTCGGCGCGTTGTAACCTTGTTCGGTGACGGCGCGGACTATTTCTTCGGACAAGCCGAGTTTGGAAAATGACATGAAAACTCTTAAAAAGCGTTTGCCACCGTTTTGGCAGCGGACCGCATGGGTCACAGGCGGGGCAGGAATCCGGGCAACGGATGACGGTGTTGCGTGCCGAGCGGGTCGCGCCATCGCGGTACCCGCTGCGGCAATGCCGGATCAAAAGGATTATTTCGCAAACGGCGACAGCAGGTTTACCATCTGCCCGAAGACTTTCGGCGTACCTGCAATCACGTCGCCCTTGTACAGGTAATCGGATTCGCCGGAGAAATTGGCAACGATACCGCCTGCTTCCGTGACCAGCAGCGAACCGGCCGCCATATCCCACGGCTGCAGGCCTTTTTCAAAGAAACCGTCGTAGCGGCCTGCAGCGACATAGGCAAGATCCAGCGCGGCAGAGCCAGGACGGCGCAGGCCGGCGCATTTCTCGGACAGCAGCTTGAACATCTTCATGTATTCATTCAGGTCGTCAGTGCCGCGGAACGGGAACCCCGTGCCGATCAGCGCATCGGCCATCTTGTCGCGGCGGCTGACGCGAATGCGTTTCTCGTTCAGAAAGGCGCCGGCGCCCTTGGTCGCGGTAAACAAGTCGTTGCGGGTCGGATCGTAGACGACAGCCTGCGTGATCTGGCCACGCTGCTGGAGCGCGATCGAGACGCAATACTGGGGAAATCCATGGATGAAGTTGGTGGTGCCGTCGATCGGATCAATGATCCAGACGTTGTCGTTTTCGTCGTGCAGGTTGGACGATGCACCGGATTCCTCCGCCAGGATCGCATGGTCGGGATAGGCGGTTTTCAGGACTTCGATGATTGCCTGTTCCGCGGCCTGGTCGACTTCGGTGACGAAATCGTTATGGCTCTTCTGCGTGACCTTGACTCGGTCGATGTCGAAGGAAGCGCGGTTGATGATCGAAGCAGCGCGGCGCGCAGCCTTCACCGCCGTGTTCAGCATGGGATGCATAGGAGGGTTCCGTTAAAATTGCGGTACCGTCGCATACCGCGCCCGGAACCGCATTGAAATGAATTAATGAACGATGCGGCAATCCGGCCGGGCAAGTCCAACCAATCCGTTACCGCGCAATGCCGCTATTTTAAATGAACCAGCCAGGAACCAGTACTTCTCTTTTTACGCGCTTGCGCTTTGTGCTGGTTGAAACCAGTCATCCGGGCAATATCGGTGCCGTCGCCCGCGCGATGAAGACCATGGGCTTTTCACAACTCGTATTGGTCAACCCGCGTTTTCCGGATGCGCGTCAGCAGGAGGAGGCCATTGCTTTTGCCAGTGGTGCCCTGGATGTGCTTGGAGCGGCAAGAATCGTCGGATCGATCGACGAAGCGCTGGACGGCTGTAATTTTGCCGCTGCCTTGAGCGCGCGACTGCGCGAGTATTCGCCGCCCGTGCTGACGCCGCGAGCCCTGGCCGCACAGCTGGCGGCTGGCGATAGTCTGCAGGCGGCGCTGGTGTTCGGCAGCGAGCGATATGGCTTGCCGAACGAAATCATCGAGCGGTGCAACGCCCTGATCAATATTCCTTCCAACCCGGATTATTCGTCCCTCAACCTTGCCCAGGCTGCGCAAGTGCTCGCCTATGAAGCACGGCTTGCGAGTGTCGGGGACAGTGTGCCGTCGACGCCGATCGGCTTCCAGGGCCAGGCTGCCAGTCTCACCCAGATCGACGGAATGTATACGCACCTGGAGCAAGCATTGGTGGCCATTGATTTTCTCGACCCCGCTAACCCCAAGAAGCTGATGCCGCGACTCAGGCGGCTGTTTTCAAGGACGCAACTGGAAACGGAGGAGGTCAATATCCTGAGAGGGATTGCGCGGCAGGTATTGCTGAAGCTGGGTCGTTGAGTCCGGCTCAACGGTCGGAATAACAAGCCTGTTGGCGTTCCGTGGAGGTGGCCGTCGCCGAGCCTGGTTGCTTATTCCTTAACCCCAAGCCCGCAACAAGCCCACAGCCAAGCCTTCCAGCGCAAAATCCTGCGTCGAATCGACCCGAATCGGCTCGAAGTCCGGATTCTCGGGCAGGAGTTCAATGACTGATCCGGTCTTCCTGTAGCGCTTGACTGTCACGTCGTCACCAAGCCGTGCCACGACGATCTGGCCGTTCTTGGCGCTGTCGACTTTCTTGACCGCCAGCAGGTCGCCCTCAAGAATGCCGACGTCGCGCATCGAGAGCCCGCGCACCTTCAGCAAGAAGTCGGGTTTGGCCGAAAATAGCGAGGGGTCGACACTGTACGTTGCCTCAATGTGCTCCTGGGCAAGAATTGGCGATCCGGCGGCCACGCGACCGACCAGCGGCAGGCTCAACTGCATCAGTGACGGATGAGGCAGGGACATCTGCCGGGAATTCAGTTTCGTCAGTCCGCTGTTTGCGCCGAGATCGCGTAGACGGATGCCGCGAGAGGTGCCGGGCGAGATTTCAATTGCACCCTTGCGCGCCAGCGCCTGCAAATGCTCCTCTGCGGCATTGGCCGAGCGGAATCCGAGCTCGGCGGCAATTTCGGCACGAGTTGGCGGAAAGCCCGTGTTTTCGATAGCTTCCCGGATCAGGTTCAGGATCTGTTCCTGGCGTGCGGTCAGTTTGATCATGGCAGATGGAGGGCGCCGGCAAGCGCTGTGCATAAAGACAGGCTGTATTTTTATACAGCCTATACCGAAATGCAAGCATATTTGCCGCACGAATGGGCAAATAGGCGGCGAGGGCCCTTAAGCGCTTGAATGCATTGAATTTTCCTTGCAATCGGGTTATTATCTATGGCTTTCCTCTTCCCGCACCCGTCTTGACGCCGGGGTGGGCGTTTCTCAAGTCCAAAAGGAGATTACATGCGTCATTATGAAATCGTATTCATCGTCCATCCGGATCAAAGCGAGCAAGTGCCCGCGATGATCGAGCGCTACAAGGGCATCGTCACCGCGCGCAACGGCAAGGTTCACCGTGTCGAAGACTGGGGTCGCCGCCAGATGGCATACATGATCCAGAAGCTGGCGAAGGCGCACTATGTCTGCATCAATATCGAGTGCGACAACGAAACTCTGGCCGAACTCGAAACCGGCTTCAAATTCAACGACGCCGTCCTGCGCCATCTCACCGTGAAGATGAAGAAGGCCGAGACCGCACCGTCGCCGATGATGAAGGCCGTGCAGAAAGAAGACGCTGCCAAGAGCCAGCGTGCAGAGGCGTCCGCTGCGTAATTGCAGTTGCCGGGGAGTGTGAACCAGCTTCAGCTAGTCGCCAGTATTGCCGAGCGGGACGTATTGCGTTACACGCCGGCAGGCATCCCGATTGTGTCGGCCAGCCTGGCCCACGGTTCGGAACAGGTCGAAGCGGGCATTCCACGCCAGGTCGAATTTGAAATCGCCGCCATCGCGGCAGGCGAAATTTCAGGAAGATTCAACCAGGCGGAATTGGGAGTGGCATTCCGGTTTACGGGATTCCTGGCACGCAAGAGCCGCAACAGCAAAAGCCTCGTTTTCCACGTCACGGATTTCGAGAGCTATACACCAGATCACTAGATACAGGAGCCAAACATGGCATTCGGTAAAAAATTCGACAAGAGCAAACTCAAGCAAAAGCGCCAGCAGCAAAACCCGCTGTTCAAGCGCAAGAAATTCTGCCGTTTCACCGCCGCCGGCGTTGAGCAGGTGGATTACAAGGACGTCGACACCCTGAAGGATTTCGTTCAGGAAAACGGCAAGATCATGCCGGCTCGCCTGACCGGCACCAAGGCGCACTACCAGCGCCAGGTTGATACCGCGATCAAGCGCGCACGCTATCTCGCGTTGCTGCCGTACACCGATCTGCACAACGCCTGATTGCGACTGAAGAATAGGAGAAAAACATGCAAGTTATTCTGTTGGAAAAAGTCGTCAATCTGGGCAACCTGGGCGAAGTGGTCAAGGTCAAGGACGGTTACGCACGCAACTTCCTGATCCCGCAACGCAAGGCTCGCCGCGCTACCGCAACCGCTGTTGCCGAATTCGAAGCCAAGCGCGCTGAACTGGAAAAGGCAGCAGCGGAGAAGCTGGCTGCTGCGCAGGCACAAGGCGAGAAGCTGAACGGCATGACCGTCCAGATCGCACAGAAGGCCGGCGTCGACGGCCGTCTGTTCGGCTCCGTCACCAATGCCGACATCGCTGACGCCGTAACCAAGCAAGGCTTCCCGGTCGAGAAGGCACAGATCCGCATGCCGCAAGGCCCGCTGAAGACTGTCGGCGATCATCACATCTCCGTTGCGCTGCATACGGATGTCGTTGTGGACGTCACCGTTTCCGTACTGGGCGAGCAAGCCTGATCCACGCAAAGGCATCATGAAAAAGCCGACCTTCGCGGGTCGGCTTTTTTATTTTGGCCCGGGGAAAACGTCAGTGCCCCATCGTGACCACCGGATTTTTCTTCGGCCTGGTGAGCCACACCATACCGATCAGCGCGAAAAACGCCACTGCGCAGTAAAGGAAGAACTCGTTGGTCGCAAGCATGTAGCTTTGCGCGTTGATCATGCGCTCGACAACGGCATAGCCTTGTTGAGGCGAGAGGCCGCCGGCCTGCAATGTGCCTAGATATTCGTTGCTGGCGGGCGAGTAGCGCGATACGTTTTCAACCAGGCGCGAATGATGGTCGGAGGCGAGATGTTCCCAAGCCGTGACACTGATTGCGGTCCCCATTGCAGCGCCGAGCGTACGCAGGAAGTTCGACAGCCCTGTCGCACCAGCCATGTGGTCCGGGGTGATGTTCGAGAGCATCAACGTCTGCACCGGCAGGAAAAAACATGCCATGCCGATGCCTTGCACGAGGCGCGGATTGACGATGTCCCAGAAGCCGACATCGAGAGACATCTGGGTATTCCAGAGCGACACCGCACCCATCACCGTGAAGGCGAACGTCGCCAGCGCACGCAAGTTCAGCCGCATGATGTTTCGTGCGATGATCGGCGACAGGACGAGCATGAAAATACCGATCGGCGACATCGCAAGCCCGGCCTGCGCCGAGGTATAGCCCATCACCATTTGCAGCCAGAGCGGGAAGATCACGACGGTACCGAAGTAGGTCATGAAGCCGACGGCCAGCAGGATCACACCGTAGCAGAAATTCTTGTCCGCGAATAACTGCAGTTCGACGATGGGATGGTCAGGCGATGTGAGCACCCATGCGATGAAAAAGGTGAGGGCGACGACTGCGGTAATACCCAGCGCGGTGATGAATGGCGAGGCGAACCAGTCGTAATCCTTGCCGATTTCGAGCATCAGTTGCAGGCTCCCGACGCCGACCACCAGCAGAACCAATCCGACGACGTCAAGCGGCAGTTTGAACGTGGGCGACTCGCGCTTGTGCATCAAGGTCCAGATGGTAATGCCGCCGAACAGACCGATCGGGATGTTGATCAGGAAGATCCAGGACCAGTGGAAGTTGTCGCTAATGTAGCCGCCGAGAAGCGGGCCGGCAATAGGCGCAAGAATCACGGTCATCGCCCACAAGCCCATCGCCGCACCGCGTTTTTCGGGTGGGAAGTTGCGGACCAGCAGCGTCTGCGACAAGGGCACCATTGGTCCGGATACCAGGCCTTGCAGCAGGCGAAGCACGACCAGCATTTCCAGGTTGACCGAGAACGCTGCCAAGCCGGACATGAGCGTGAATGCCAGGACCGAAATGGAAAAAAGTTTCACTTCGCCGACGCGCTTGGCGAGCCAGCCGGTCAGCGGCACCGCGATGGCCGCTGCAACCGAGTAGGCGCTGATGATCCATGTCCCCTGGCTGGGCGATACGCCGAGTGCACCTGCAATAGTCGGAATCGAGACGTTGGCGATCGTGATGTCGAGGATTTCCATGAAGGTCGACAACGCCGCCGCAATCGTCAGCAAGGCAAGTGCCGGCCCGGTCAGCGGCGGAAGGGCGGGCGGCGCCGGCATTCCACCGGTTGGGCCGCTCCGGGATGTGGAAGTCGTTTGGGCGGACATCCGGTTTCCTTATTTCAGATTGGCGGCGATGATCGCATCGATGCGCGACTTCGCGGCCGCTTCGACTTCTTCCGCGGCGACCGCATAGGCAGTCATCGCGTTAGCTGTGCCGACGGCATCGCCGATGCGTGGGCCTTGCTGGTCATGCAGGTCGACGTCCGCGCGCATCGACAACCCGATGCGCAGGGGATGCTCGGCCAGCTGCTTCGGATCGAGGGAAATGCGCACCGGCACCCGCTGCACCACCTTGATCCAGTTACCCGTCGCGTTCTGTGCAGGCAGCAAGGCAAAGGCGGAGCCGGTGCCCGCGGCCAGGCCGACGATCTTGCCGTCGTACCTGACCTTGCCGCCGTACAGGTCCGACGTCAGCGTGACGGGCTGACCGACGTGCATTTCGCGCAGTTGCGATTCCTTGAAATTGGCATCGACCCACAGACGGTCGAGCGGCACGATCGCCATCAGCGGTGCGCCAGGGGTGATGCGCTGGCCGACCTGCACGCTGCGCTTGGCGACCTGCCCCGAGACAGGTGCATATAACGTGGAACGCGACTGCGCAAGCATGGTTTCGCGTACGCGCGCCGCGGCACGCTGCACGTTCGGATGATTGGCGACTGTCGTGCCTTCGGTCAATGCACGTCCGGACGCGAGCTGCTCTTTTGCGACATCGAGCGCGGCCTGCGCTGCGTTGACCGCGCTTTCTGCGTGGCGGATCTCTTCCGCGGACACGGCCCCGGAGCCCGCCAGTGCCTTGCGGCGGCCGAGGTCGTCCTTCGCCCTTGCCAGTTCCGCTTCGCGTACCGACACGTTGGCCTTCGCCTGCGCCTGCGCGGCGAACAAGGTCCGCACTTCACGCACCGTTTGCGCGAGCTGTGCTTCGGCTTGCGCCAAGGCGACGTCCGCATCGGCGGTATCGAGGCTGATCAGCGGCTGGCCGGCCTTGACCAGGGCGGTGTCATCGGCGTGGATCTTCGTTACCGTGCCGGCAATCTGCGGCGTGACCTGCACGACATTGCCCTGCACATAGGCGTTGTCGGTCTCTTCGTAATAGCGGGACACAAGAGCCCAATAACTGCCATACGCGAGTCCCGCGAGCGCGAAGATGGCGGCAATTGTCGTCAGCACTTTCTTGCGCTTCGGCGACCCTGCCGGTTTGCCGCTTGCCGGCGCTTCGGGCGGCGTGAACGGCGCGGAGCCGGGGGCGTTACTGGGGGAATTGGGAACTGCACTCATGAATTTCTCCTGAATTCGGAATTCCTCGTTATGGGTTGCGGCTGCTTGCCTGTGGTGCGGCGGAAAGCTGCGACGCATTGGCCGCTTCGCTGAATCCGCCGCCGAGCGCGCGGATCAGGCTGACTTGCAGGTCGTCGCGGCGCGCCTTTACATTGGCGGCCGCCCGGCGTTGCGCCAGCAACTGTGTTTCCACTGTCAGCACCGTCAGGTAAGGCGACAGCCCGCCCTTGTAGCGCAAGGTCGCCAGCCGATGCGCTTCTTCGGCGGCATCCAGGGCTTCGCGCGCGGCTGCTTCTTCGCGCGACAGGTCATCAATGCGCGTCAATTGTTCCGCTACGTCCTGCGCGGCTGCGAGGACCGACTGGTTGTATTGCGCCACTGCCGCATCGATATCGCTTGCCTTGCCGGCGTAGTTCGCGCGCAGCCGTCCGCCGTCGAAGATCGGCAAGCGGAATGCGGAGCCGACGCTGTTGATCAGGCTGCCGCCGGAGAAGAGCTGGCCGAGGCCGATCGATTGGAAGCCGATGAACCCATTGAGATTGAGGTTGGGGTAGAACTGCGCCTTGGCCGCTTCCGCTTCGCCGACGGCTGCCGTAATGCGCGCGCGTTGCGCGGCGAGTTCCGGCCGGCGTCCAAGAAGATCCAGGGGCAGGTTCGCAGGAATGTTGAATGGCGCGGCAGTCATTGTCGGCCGCTTGATGGAACCGGCGGCCGCCGGCATGTCGCCCGCCAGCGCGGCGAGCTGCAGGCGCGTGACCTTGATGGCGGTGGCAAGCTGTTCGAGGTCGATGCGTAGCGCAGCCTCGTTGGTTTCCGCCTGCTTGACTTCGACGCGCGTGTCCAGACCGTTTGCCACACGCTCGTCGATCAGCTTGTGAATGGCGCGACGCTGGTCGAGCGTGGCCTGCAGGATGTCCTGCAGATCGTATTGCGAGCCGAGTTGCGCGTAGATGCGAGCGATGGAGGTTGTCAACGCCAGCCGTGCGGCGTCGCGATCGAATTCCGCGGCCCTGAGTTGCGCCTGCGCGGCACGAATCAAGGCTGCGTTCTTGCCCCACAGGTCTAGCTCGTAGCCGAAATTGACGGTTGCCTGACCCTGGCTGACGTATTGGCCGCCCTTGCCAAGGGGCGGGCGGGGGAGCAGGTAATTCTCGGATTGGCGGCCGTAGCTCGCATCGACGCCGGTGCCGACCTGCGGCGATTCCGTGGAGCGTGCAAGATTGGCCGCAGCCTGGGCGCGCGCAATGCGGGCTTGCGCACCGGCGAGCGTCGGGTTGTTTTTCAGCGCACGCTGCATCAACTGGTTCAGTTGGTCGTCGCCGTATGCCGACCACCATTCGTCCCGCGGCCACGCGTCCGTCACCTGCGCGACCTGCGCATGGTTTTCCAGGGTGACGTTGTCGATCGGTTTGACCTGTGGCGAGACCGGCTGGAATCCCGCACAGGCGCTCAGCAGGGTGGTCATGGAAACGATGGCCAGCCCCGTTTTACGTCTGTCGCTGCAGTGTTGTAGCGTTCGAAGAATTCTGGTCATTGGATTTCTTGTTCGTCGGGTTGATCGGGGGTGTTGCATTCAGGCGTTGGCGACCATGCGCCGC
This sequence comes from Pseudomonadota bacterium, assembly GCA_021821365.1. Classification (GTDB taxonomy): domain Bacteria; phylum Pseudomonadota; class Gammaproteobacteria; order Burkholderiales; family Burkholderiaceae_D; genus Noviherbaspirillum. Next base: position 10,458 of record JAKACN010000167.1, read on the forward strand.
AGAAAATCCTTGAACTGGGCAATTTCCGCCGCCGTGAAGCCGCGCAGGTGGTGGTTCAGCGCATCCACGACGACCTGGGTCATTTGATCCGCGAGCTGCGTCCCTTTGGCAGTCAGGGCGACTTCAACCACGCGGCGGTCTTCGCTGCTGCGCGCGCGCTGGATGAAGCCTTTTTCTTCCAGGCGATCCAGCATGCGCGTGATCGCGCCGGTGTCGGTCATCTGGTCGCGCGCGAGGTCCGCTGCAGTCTTTGCGTATCCATGGGCCAGTCGCAGGATGATGCCGAGCTGGGCATGCGTCATGTCGAATTCCGCAAGGCCGCGGTCCACGGCGAGGGTCAGCTTGCCGCCGGCGCACTTGAGCAGGTATCCGATGCTTTCGCCCGGGGTGAAATTTTTCAGGGAATAAGGGTGGGACATGGTGTCAGCTTGATCATGACAAGAGACGGTAATATAGTTGCCTAGGCAGTTAATGTCAAGGCAATCAGTGCTGCATCAGTGAATTGGAAAAAAGAAAAGAATTGGTGCTTCGGCAATGCTGAATATTCCCCGTGTTGCTGTGCTGAAGCGAGGGGTGTGCAGGTATAATGCGCGCCATGAATACCCGCACCGATCCTCAACTGGATTCCCTTCGCGTGCCACCCCATTCCATCGAAGCAGAGCAGTCCGTATTGGGCGGTCTGCTGCTGGATAATTCGGCGTGGGATCGCATCGCGGACTTTGTCAGTGAAGACGATTTCTATCGTTACGACCACCGCGTCATCTTTCAGCACATCGTCAAGCTGATCAATGCCACCAGGCCGGCCGACGTCATTACCGTGTACGAGGCGATGACCACCAGCGGCAGGGCGGAGGAGGTTGGCGGGCTGGCTTACCTGAATGCGCTGGCGCAGAATACGCCGTCGGCGGCCAACATCCGTCGCTATGCCGAAATCCTTCGTGACC
>JAKACN010000168.1 GCA_021821365.1 Pseudomonadota bacterium
CTTTCCCGTGTGAGTGAAGTACATCGATTTAGATAAGTCCCGGTCAGCGATTCTTCCGTATGGGGGCGCCTGGCGCGCTGCGGCCCGCCATGAAAGACTTGCGTATGGCGTGGTTTCCTGCGGACAATCCAACGCAGAAGCCTCGCAGTTGCAGAAAAGGTGAATTGTGGATCCAGCCTCCGGCTGGAAGCCGAAAAGCTGTCGCGATGCGGAGGAACTAAAGCGTGACGCCGCCGCTGGGTCCAGCCGAGGAACACTCCGCATGGGTACAGGGGCATTGTTCGCCCTGCTCATCCTGGCTCGCGTGCTCGCGCCGGCATTCTTCGCTGCAATATCGTTGCCCTGCCGGCACCGAACAGGTACAGCGCGGCAGCGCGCATTTGTCTTCAAGCTGTCGAGTCGCCATCGATGTCCTCCATTGGCCGAGAGAAGCCGCCGTTCGCGCATGCCCGCAAACCCGATTGGACAAATGCCGTCGTCGTCATGGCAAGCTTTCATGAAGACTCAATTTGGGCGGCGAGGTTCACCCCGCCAGCGGACGTGACGTCAGAGCACGAATACCAGCGCGGCGAGCGCGGCGCAGCAGGCGAGTGCCTGCACAAGATGAATGAGGATCGAGCGCTTCCGGCCAGGTTCGGACCCGGCTTCTACGGCAGAGGCATCCTTCCCCGTCTGGGCTGGCGATACTGCCACTACAGCGTCGCTCCTGGGCGATTGGATCAGGCTGACGACGACTGCATCGTCCCGGTCATCCGGCGCCGCGCCCCTGGCAACCGGAGCAATGCGCTGACGTACGATGCCCCTCGGTTCCGGTACCTGCATCCGCTTCCCGGTCTGCCTGACGCGCCCCGTGGTCAGCATCAAGTGCAGTTCATCGATGGTGGGCTTGCGTCGGTACACTTTCTCCCACGCCCTGACCAAGTTAGCGTGGCCCTCGCCCATCATTGCGTCGTATAGCTGGTTGCCCATTTCCCGCCCTTTATCGACGGCTTTCCTCAAATGGCTTTCGTGGACTTCATTGGCAACCTTGAACAAGGCCTTGGCAAGGGTGGCATCGCGGCAGACGCTCAATTCTCCTTCGAGGTCGTGATACTCGACCAACCCATTGATCTGGACGGGTGGCTCAAGGATGATTTTCGCGCTTGCCTGCTTCAGACCAAGCAGTGCGCGTACCGGAAAATCGAGCTGCGACGCATCCTGCGTATCGTCGCCAGGATGGCTGTCTTGCAGAAAAAGGCGGGATTCGCGGTAGCCGCGGTAAAAGGACAGCCACGGCTCGATGTCGGCCTTGAACAGAGAAAACGGCTTGCTCCATGCGGCTGGATCGCTTGCATCGTCCATCGGGATCAAGGCCGAACGCATGTCGGGAATCTGACGAACCTTGTCGATCCATTCCTGTTGCGCCATTCCCGGCTCTGCAAGGGTGGCGTCAGCGGATGCGTTCAGGTTGGCCCGGCCGGTATTGCCGGCCAGCGGAAGGTCTTTGCGGGCATCGTTGCCGCGCAATTGCTTTTTCTTGAGTTCGAGCGCTTCCTGGTGAATGCGGTTTTGCCGCTCCGTCTCCCATCGCAAGGGAGCATCGAGCACGTCGAGCGCCTGCATGTCACGCGCCCTTTACGGCCGGACGGAGACAGCAGCGCAGCATGGCCGAACGCGTTCGCATGGCATCATGCAAACGTGCGGCAATCGTTCGTCCGAAACCGATGGCCATGGCGGAATGCTCAACAACCGCACATCGTCAGACGATGGTTTCCGGCGCCTGGGATGCCATGATGATCGAGGCATGCACCGGCGCACTCGTCGTGCCGGACTTGTCGCGCAACAGCGTGGATAGAATCGCTGTGTCATTGAAGCGGAAGCGCGACAGCATCACGTTGCAGCTGGCCATTTTCAGGACCTGACCGTTACTCATGCTGGCCAGCAGGTCTGCGATCTCGCCGCTGATGCCGAGGCGAAAAATGGCCTCTGCGCGATCATGACGAATCATCTGCTGGGCAATCATCAGGTAGCTCAGATTGACATCGCGAATTTCAGACAAATAATCGTTAGCCATTGAGTACGGTCCTTATGTTAATAGGCGAAAACTTCTTGTAGCACTTCCAGGGTCTTTGCCATCGTTTCTTCGCTGATGACGCCGAGCTTCTTCACCAACCGCGACTTCTCGAGGGTGCAGATCTGGTCCAGCAGGATCAGTCCCTCTTTCTGCATGAACGTGACAGGGATGCGGAATGGCGCGGGCAGTTCGTGCGTGCTCATCGGCGCCATGATGAGCGTGGACAGGTATTCGTCCATCTCCTCCGGCGAGACGACCACGCACGGCCATCTCTTCTGGGTCACGCTGCCGACCGGTTTTTCGAAGTCGGCCAGCCATACATCGGCCCGCTTTACCATGTAAATCCACTATCCGCTTCGTTGGGGATGAGCGGCCATGCAATCGGAAGCTCGATCGATTTGTCCGCAAGCGTCCGGCACGCCTCCGCCCACCCTTCGCGCGACTTCTTCTTCGGCTTGCGGATCACGATGGCATCGTTCTCCACTTCGATCTCAACCTCGCCAATATCAAGACCGGTCTGCATCAAGAATGGCTTGGGGATCAGCACCCCTTGCGAATTTCCCATCTTGCGGATTGCAGTCTTCATAGAAGTTCCCTGAACTGATGTTCTAACATAGTACAACAAAATTACCGTCTGGCAAATTTTTATTCAAACATTGTTGGTACGAGATTTTTTATGTTGGTACATTGTTTTTACATATTTAAAAATGAAGGTGAACTATGGAGCGTAAACGACCAAGATGCCATAGAACGATGGCCTCCAGATGAGATGGCACTTTAAGTAAACCTCAAAAAATACTTGAAGTTAACTTCGAACCGATTAATGCTGGATTGCGATGGATGGACGAGGGAGCAGACGCTGCCGGATTGGCAGCCGTGGATCAGTACAGGGAAGTGTGTGCCGCGTAGGAAGGACATCCGTGCTGGCCCCATCTGCCGCCGCAGACACGCCACTTGCACTTTTCGCGATCGATCAGACCATCTATTCGCTCACACCGGGCAAGCATTGCATGCGTTGCGGTCGCTCTCGACGCAAGCGAAACCGTAGGTTTTCCGCGAACTGCCCCACGCCCGGACCGCCCCGCCTTGCCTTTCTCTGCGCGCGCCTGGTTCACGGGATGCCCGGCGTCAGGCTTTTTTTTTAATTCTTCTTCCGCCTGCTGCCGGATACGCTCGATCTCCCTGTCCTTCATCGCGTCCTGGGCAAGATGGCGCCGCGACGATGCCCTTGCGACCTTTTTCTCCGTGGTCTTGCGGTGCGCTTTCGGCCGAGTGGCAACGCGCCCCGTCGCTGATTCGTCCGGCACATCGCTTCCCGGCTGTGCGGACAGGCGTGATGACGGAGCGCCTGCTGGCGCCGCCTGCCAGGCTGCATCCGGTCCGGGCGTGCCCGGCCCGCCAGATGCGACCGTCGATGGGGAACCCGAACTGTCGTTGGCCGGCGGCGAAGGCGCAACAGGATATGGCGCTGCCTGTTCCGGCGGCGGCGCGCCGTCATATGGCAACTCTCCGGGGCTGATGCCTCGCATACGGGGCCGGGCGCCGCCCGCTACCCGGGCCGATGGCGCCGGATTCGACTGCACGGTGCGGGTATCCGCCGGGTGTGTGACGTTCCGCGAGTGGTCCACCCATAACGCGCCGCCCAGGCCACCGATCGCGCCAACGGCAAATATTCCAGCCATCACCCAGAAACGCGTGGCGGCACGACGTTTCCGATTGCCGTCAGGAGACGATGCCTGCCATGCCCTCTCGTCGCATGCCGATCCTGGCCGCGGAGGAGTTGCCGTGTCGTTCCAGCGCGGCTCTGTGCGCTGTTCGGCGCCCGCATTTGCATGCTGGTTGTTTGTCCGTGCGCTCTCGTCACCGCCGGGGAATGGCGGGCCGGGACGATGGTCCGCGCGATTCGCGTCGGCACGGGTTGTACGCTGCGTGGTGGCGGTCAAATGGCGAGTCCTCCTGAGCTGATAGGCGCGCAGCCGCATTCCATACCGCAAGTAAGACGACGCGCCGTCAGCACCCTTGCCTTCGGATTGTGCAAGGTTGTGCTGACCGGGATTCCTGCGGGCACCCGGCAAAGGCAGCGGCTTGCCGCAGGAGACGCAAATCTTGGCAATGCCGGCACTTTCCGCTCCGCAATTCTGGCAACGCATGGTGCCCTGCGTGTTATTCAATGCACATGCCCTTGAATGACCGTCGAGGGCAAAACTTAGTTCAACAGGAAAGGTTGCGAATGGTTGCTGCGGCGTTTGACCGAAATCACGGCGCGATGCCGGACGGATCAATTTCCTGTCGACAAAAACGAAAACGGCTGCCTGTTGCCCGGCAGCCGTTTCCACGTTTTCTACTACGTTGTTTCGTCAGAGGTTCAGTTCATAAACGATCTTCCACTGCGCACCCTCCTTCGCCCAGTACTGGCGTTTGCGGATCGTCGTCCTGGTTTTCCCCACCTTCGACTCCTGTGTGAATGTGCTGACGATCATGTTGTCGCGACCGGGATAAAAGAAGAAGGTTTCATCCTTCAATGCAATCGACACACCCCTTACCCCGCTCATTAACTGCTGATGCTTCGCAAGCCATGCATCCAGGTTCTCGCCGCGATCGGATTTGAACTGGCGGGAATAATTTTCCATCACGCGCTTCGGATTCATGCTCTCCAGATCACGTCGCCAGTTGTCGACCAGGCGGGTCGCGAGATGACGGTCGTTATCCCATTTGGCCTTGCTGACAAAATCCACGCTTTCGGCGATCACGACCGGCGTCTTGCCGATTTCGACAGAAGTCGCCAGCTTGTACAGATCCGGATTGGTCAGCACCACGCAGCCGTCGGAAGACAGCGGTGGACGGCTGTAGCTGTCCGGCGGTGTGCCGTGCAGCCAGATGCCGGAGCCGCTGCGCCCGTTGACCTTGTCCCATTCGTTCGGATAGTTGATCGGCAATGCGCCGGAACCATAGAAATCGGGCAGGCGGTCGCCCGAGAGGTGGCTGGTGATGTAATAGATGCCGATTGGCGTCTTTTGATCGCCTTCCTTGAGCTTGTTGACGCCGAGCTTGCCCTGGCTGACGTAATAGTCGTTGACGAACTTCAGGCGTCCGCCTTCGTTGGCATATACGTACAGGCGCGAACGTTTGGCATCGACCAGCAGCACATGCTTCTGGTCCTCGCGAAGCTGCAACACGAGGCGCGGCAGCAGATTCGGATCGGGCCGTTCGCGCAGCGACTTCAGCCGGACGATCGCCTCTTCGCGCAGGTTCCTAAGCTTGTCCTCCGGTCCGCTCACGTCGCCGAAGGTCGTGACCTTGTGGGTCTGCATCATGAGCAGGTCGCCCCGGATCAGCTGCCCCAGACGGAAATTCGGATAGTCCTCGACCAGCTTGTCCGCCTTGGCCAGCGCCTGCTGCAAATGATTGGCGCCGAGCTCCTTGTACACCTCGACCAGCAACACTTCCGGGTCCGGCTTGGCCGATGCCGGGGCCACGGCCTTTACCGGCGCCCGGGCCGGCTTCGCGACTTTGGCAGGATGGGCATGCGCATGGGACTTCGCCAGCGCAGCCAGGGGCGACGCGCTCACGCTGGCAGCCAGCAGCAAGAACAATCCTCGTGACAAGGCTCGTCCGGAGGACGCGGCGGTTGCCCGGCGATGGATGGATTTAAAACACAACATCAGCTACCCGTGTTCTCCTGTTTGATCTGCCACCGGCCGCCTTGCCTGGTCAGCACGAGCGTTTTGCGGGTGTTCGCGGTTAGGCGGTCCGACACATAGACCTGCCGGAACTTCACTGTTGCCGTATTGCCATTGACGCTGACCTGCGGGGATTCGACCTTGACGCTGATGTTGTTCTTGCCGACGATGCGCGCGCGACGGTCATCTTCCCAGGACTTGCGGGACTGGCCATTCGGTGTGTGGAAATCGCCGCCGTAATAGTTCAAATAAGCCTTCACGTCCTGAGCGCTCCAGGCCTTGGCCCAACCATGCACGACTTTCAGCACCTCTTCGTGTTCGACATTGGCGCTGGGCGCAGGTTTCGGCTCGGCTTTCGCGACCTCATGCTTTGGCCCCTCGTGTTTCGCGACCGGAGCAGACGCCGGCGCGGGCGCGGGTACTGCCGCCGGCGCCTTCGCTGCCGGAGCAGGCGCGGGAGCCGGTGCAGCTGCCGCAGGAGCTGCCGGTGCGGACGCGGCAGCGACCTTGGTGCCGTTCATGTTGCTCACGAGCGAGCGCACCAGCGTCAGTTTCGACTTGGCGGCCGAATTGCCGGAATCCAGCTGCAAGGCCTTGTCATAAGCCTGGCTGGCCAGCTTCGCATGGACGTCGCCCAGGTTTTCGTAAGCGGTCGCATAGCTCGGGTTGGTGCGGATGGCGGCATCGAGTGCGACGCGCGCCTTCTCGTATTGCCCGGCCGCCGCATAGAGCACGGCGAGGTTGTTGTATGGTTCAGGCAGCCCCGGATAGTCCTCGGTCAGCTTGGTAAAGACAGCAATCGCGTCCGACGTCCTGTTCTGCTCGGTGAGGATGACCCCTTTCAGGAAGCGCATCTGCGCATCGCGCGGATTGCGATTCAGGAACGTGTCCGCTTTCGTCAGCGCTTCCCCGTACTGGCCGCCGCGCATCAGCTTGTTGACGTCAGTGTAGTCGTCCGCAAGCACGGGCGCGGCAAACAAGGCTGCCACCAGGCCCGATACGGCGATCGTGCTGCTCAGCGCTGGGCGCAAACGGAAATGGGTCATGCGTCGCGAGAAGAAAGTCATGGGAATGAATGGATGTATTTTGCAGCAAAAGGACAGCGTACAAAAAGATGATTCGCGGGACGTAGGGCCTGCGGCACGCGGCAATCGCCGCATGAGCCTGTGTCAGCTGGCCGCCGGTGCGCTTTTTTTAAACCAGAGCATTCTATACTCACTGCCCCAAATGCGCTATTTCGTCGGACACGGCTTACCAATCCGGCAAGCGCGAACGGGGGAAAATGCAACGCCCGCGTGACGTGGCTGCCGCGGCGGCGCCGTGAAGGCGCCGGCGGCGTGTCTTATTCTTTCGCGGAATCCGCTTCCGCGGCGACCTCGACGGGGCTTTGAGACGGCGCGCTAAGCTGGTAGGACATCTGCAATCCTGAGGGCATCGGAACGATGACCGCGCCCGCCTGCCCTGCCGTGGCGACGGTGACCGGCGAAGACGTCCGGACCTGCTCCGGCGCGACGCGGGTGCCCTGCATGTTCCAGGCGCTTGTCGCGGCCACGCCGGCGACGAAAGCGGCGCCTCCCAGCAAGGCAACCAGCGGGCGCCTGACCGCGTTGCGCCTGACCGCCGGCACCGGCGATTCGGCAAGCACCGTTTCGGCACGCGCGCGCCAGTCGCCCAACGCGACGCTCTTTTGCGCCACGCGCTCGATCAGATCGACGGCAATGGCCTGCGCCGCCTCCTGCTCGCGTTCGAACTTCGCCTGCAAGGTTTCCGCCTGCTCGGCGCTGCTCAACGCATATTCCCGTTGCTGGCGCGCCGCGCGCAGCGCGCGACGCTCTGCGGCGACGCGGGCTTCCTCCGCGGCGCACGCTGCGACTTCCGCTTCCATGCGCCTGGTGGCGAGATCGGCGGCCTCGCGCTCGGCATTGGCGCGCAGCTCCGCCTGTTCGCGGGCCGTCTCTTCCGCCTTGCGCTTTTCCTGGACTGCCGCGAGGGCTTGCTGTTCGGCCTTGGCGCGCGCGCTCTCGATGCGCGCCAGTTCGATGGCTTCACGCGCCCTCGCTTCGGCCGTTTCGGCAGCCTGGCGTTGCAGATCGGCCTGTTCGCGCGCTTTTTCAAGGAATTGCATTTCGGCCTGAAGACGGGATTCGCCGGCGATACGCGCCGCACGCTCCGCCTGTTCACGGTCGCGGGTGACTTGCGTCTGCGCCTGCTCGATCCGCAGGCGCTCCTCGGCATCGACGCAAGCACTTTTTTCCGCGGCCAGCTTTTCTTCGATCGTCGCCAGCGACTTCTGCTCGGCATCGGCGCGTTGGCGCTCGACACGCAGCTTTTCCTGCACAGCTTCCAAGGCTTTCTGCTCGGCAGCCGCGCGGCGACGCTCCTCGCTCGCGAGATCGATCGCCTCGCGCGCCTTTGCGATCGCGATTTCCGCGGTCTTGCGTTGCAGCTCAGCCTTTTCAGCTGCTTTTTCCAGCAATTCCTTTTCCGCTGCACAGGCGCTTTCGCTGGCCTCGCGCGCAGTGCGCTCGGCCTCCTCGCGTGCCTTCATTGCAGCGGCCCGTTCCTTTTCGGCCGCCGCCTTTGCCTCGGCTTCGGCACGCAACTGCTTTTCGGAGGCGAGCTTCGCCTGGATGGCGTCCAAGGCCGCGCGTTCGGCGGTGACACGATCCTTTTCCGCCTTCGCGAGATCGATCGCCTCGCGTACCTTTTTCAGTGCGACATAGGCGGCCTGCCGCTCAAGTTCGGCGCGTTCGGCGGCCTGCTGCATGCGCTGCTTCTCGGCGACAAGCTGGCTCTCGACCGCCGCGCGCGCCTTGCGCTCTTCCTCTTCGCGCGCGCGAATGGCTTGCGCATGCTCATGCTCTGCGCGGGCGCGGGCTTCTGCATCGGCTCTCGCCGCCTGCTCGGCGACCAGCTTTTCCTGGACGGCTTCCAATGCCCGCTGCTCGGCGGCAGCGCGATCCTGCTCTACGTGCGCCAGTTCGGTCGCTTCATGCGCTTTCGCTTCCGCTGCTGCAGCAGCCTGACGTTCCAGCTCGGCGTGTTGTGCCGCCTGCTCCAACTGCTGCCTTTCCGCCGTCAGCCTGGCCTCGATCGCATCGCGCGCAGCCTGCTCGGCCTGCTCGCGCAGGCGCATCGTTTCCGCATGTTCGGCTTCGGCGCGCGCCCGTGCAGCTGCGTAATTTCGCGCAGCCTCCTCCGCGGCGCGCTTCTTCTGGATGGCCTCCAGTGCCTGTCGTTCGGCAGTAGCGCGCTCCCCCTGCGTACGCGCCAGCTCAACGGCTTCACACGCCTTCGCTTCGGCCGTTTCCGCGGCCTGACGCTCCAGTTCCGCCTTGCGGGCGGCTTCATCCAATTGCCGCTTCTCCGCAGCGAGCCGCGCCTCGATCGCCTGCCGCGCCGCCAGCGCTTCGCGCTCCGTAGCGCGCAGCAGTTCCGCCTGCTCCTGTTCGGCGCGGGCACGCGCATCCGCTTCGCGGCGGGCTGCTTCCTCGGCGTTGCGCCTTTCCGTTTCCGCCTGCAGCGCCTTCTGTTCGGCCTCGGCACGCGCGCGTTCCACGCGCGCCGCTTCCGTCGCCTCTCGCGCCTTCAGCAAGGCAAGCTGCGCGGCCTTGCGCTGCAGCTCCACCGCTGCGCTGGTTTGTTCCGCAGTGTGGCGCGCCGCTGTGGCTTCCGCCTCGTGCGCAGCGCGCAACGCGCGATCCGATTCCTCTTTCGCGCGCAGCGACTCCGCAAGTTCCAGTTCGGCCGTTGCGCGCGCCTCGGCTTCGGCAAGCGCAGTGCGCTCTGCAGCAAGCTTGTCCTGGGTCGCCTTCAGCACCTTCTGGGCGGCCTCGGCACGCTGGCGTTCGACCTGCACCTTCTGCTGCATCGTTTCGAGCGCCTGCTGTTCATCTTTTGCGCGTTGCCGTTCCAGGCGCGCCAGCTCGACCGCTTCGCGCGCCTTCAGGAGCGCGGCGTTCGCCGCATCGCGCTGCACATCGGCGCGCTCCATTGCCTTGGCTAACGCGGTTTTCGCCGCTTCGCATTCTTCCTCTTTGGCGATGCGCGCAACCCGTTCGGCTTCTTCCTGCATGCGCAGCAACCCGGTGTGCTGCTGCTCGGCCCTCACGCGGGCGGCGGCTTCCGCCATGGCGGCCTCTTCGGCGCGCAGCTTTTCCTGCAAGGCTTCTACGGCGCGCTGCTCCGTGTCCGCGCGCTCGCGTTCGACACGCGCCAACTCCACCGCCTCGCGTGCCCGGGTCGCGGCGAATTCCGCCGCCTGCTGCTGCAGCTCGGCATGTTCGGCGGCGCGCTTGAACGCCTGCTGTTCGGCTTCGGCCTGTTCCGTCGCCATTTTTGCGGCGGCACGTTCCAGTTCGACACGCTTTTCCGCCATGTGCCGGGCGCGCTGCTCTTCCTCGGCGCGGCTCTGCATCGCGTCGGCGATTTTCTGTTCGGCTTCCGCGCGTTCCTTTGCTTCGCAAACTGCGCGCGCTTCCGCCGTGGCACGGGCACGCGCCTGCATGTCCGCCTCGTGCTCGGCTTCGACACGGCTCATCGCCAGCGTCTGCAGTTCGCGCTCGGTCTGGATGCGCGCCTCGGTTGCGATGCGGATGCGCTCTTCGGCCTCGCGGCGCGCATGTGCGGCGGCAGCGGCAAGCGATTCCGCCTGTTCGCGGCGGGCCGCCGCCTCGCGCAGTCCGGCATCGGCTTGCAAGCGCAATTGATAGGCTTCCGTCGCCTTGCGTTCGAGTTCGGCGCGCGCTTCCGCGGCAGCTTCGCTTTCCTGCTCCACAAGGGCGCGCGCGCGGGCTTCCTCGCGGGCTCGAACCTCTGCAGGTGCACGGCTCAATGCCGCCTGCAGCGCCATTGCTTCGGCGCGCTCGCGCTCACTGGCGACTTCCATCGCATCGGCGCGCGCCTTGGCCAGCATTTCAGCGGCCTGGCGCGCTTCGCGCTCGCGGCGCTCCTGTTCGCGCGCGAGCTCGACCATGCGTGCATCGGCGCGAGCGCGGGCTTCCGCTTCCTGCCGGGCAGCTTCGGCTGCTGCCACGCGTTGCGCCGCCTGCCAGCGCGCCAGTTCGGTTTCCTGCGCCAATTCCTCCGCAGCGGCGGCGGCCCGGGCAGCCAGTTCGGATTCCATCGCGATCTGTTCGGCCGCGCGCTTGCGTGCTTCCTGTTCGCTGCGGGTACGTTCTTCGGCCATGCGCTGCGCTTCGGCTTCGGCCTGCGCGCGCGCGCGCAGCTCGACGATTTCCTTCTTGACGGCGGCGGCCCGCGCTTCGCTTGCCTCGCGCGCCTGGCGCTCGGCGTCGAGGCGGGCGCGGCTGGCTTCAATAGCTTCTTCCGCGGCCTTGGCGTTCTGGTAGGCCTCGGCTGCGGCGGCTGCTTCCAGCTTTCCCTTGTCCTCGGCAAGCGCGCGGGCGCGGGCTTCCGCATGCGCCCGGTTTTCGGCGGCGACGGTGGCCTTGGCCTCTGCTTCGACGCGGGCGATGGCCTCGCGGATGGCTTTCAGGTCGACCCCGCCGTTCGCGTTGGTGGTTGCCGGCCGGACCTCGGGCCCGCGATCGATATCCTCGTCGTCGAAGGACTTGTCCCGCAAGTTGAGCTTT
>JAKACN010000169.1 GCA_021821365.1 Pseudomonadota bacterium
CGTGATGGAGGAAGCATGATTGCGCAGGAACTTGAAGTTAGTTTGCACATGGCTTTTGTCGAGGCCCGTCAGGCCCGGCATGAGTTCATCACAGTCGAGCATCTGCTGCTCGCGCTGCTCGACAATCCGTCGGCCGCGGAGGTATTGCGCGCATGCGCCGTCAATATTGAAGACCTGCGCAAGACGCTGACCAATTTCATCAGCGACAACACGCCGACCGTCCCGGGAACGAGCGAAGTCGATACACAGCCGACCCTCGGCTTCCAGCGCGTGATCCAGCGGGCGATCATGCACGTCCAGTCCGCGTCCAACGGAAAGAAGGAGGTGACTGGAGCGAACGTACTGGTGGCCATATTCGGTGAAAAAGATTCACACGCCGTGTATTACCTGCACCAGCAAGGGGTGACCCGCCTCGATGTGGTGAATTTCATCTCGCATGGCGTGCGCAAGGATCAGCAGCTCGACTCCCAGAAGTCGCCGGAAAGTACCGAAGAAGCGCAGGCCGAAGGCCAGCAGAAGGAAAGTCCGCTTGACCAGTTCACCCAGAACCTGAACAAGCTGGCCGCCGAGGGTAAGATCGATCCGCTGATCGGACGTGAAGCCGAGGTCGAGCGCGTGATCCAGACCCTGTGCCGCCGTCGCAAGAACAATCCGCTGCTGGTCGGCGAGGCCGGTGTCGGCAAGACCGCTATTGCAGAAGGCCTGGCATGGCGTGTCACTCAGGGGGACGTCCCGGAAGTGCTGCAGAACGCCGTCGTGTACTCGCTCGACATGGGTGCTCTGCTCGCCGGGACCAAGTATCGCGGCGACTTCGAGCAGCGCCTGAAGGCGGTGCTCAAACAGTTGCGCGACAACCCTCACGGCATCCTGTTCATCGACGAAATCCACACCATCATCGGCGCGGGTTCCGCATCCGGCGGTACGCTGGACGCGTCCAATCTGCTCAAGCCGGCGTTGTCGAGCGGACAACTGAAGTGTATCGGTGCAACGACCTACACGGAATTCCGTGGCGTGTTCGAGAAAGATCATGCATTGTCACGCCGCTTCCAGAAGATCGACGTGAACGAACCGACCGTCGAGCAGACGGTGCAGATCCTGCGCGGATTGAAGTCGCGTTTCGAAGAGCACCACGGCGTGAAATATTCGGCGTCTGCCCTGACCACGGCTGCGGAGCTGTCAGCGCGCTTTATCAATGATCGCCACCTGCCGGACAAGGCTATCGACGTAATCGACGAAGCGGGTGCAGCGCAACGCATCTTGCCGAAATCGAAGCAGAAGAAAACGATTGGCAAGTCGGAGATTGAGGACATCATCTCGAAGATCGCCCGCATCCCTCCGCAAAGCGTGAATCAGGACGACCGCACGAAGCTGCAGACAATCGAACGCGACCTCAAGAATGTCGTGTTTGGCCAGGATCCGGCGATCGAGGCACTGGGCTCCGCCATCAAGATGGCGCGCGCCGGCCTCGGCAAGCTGGACAAGCCGATCGGTTCTTTCCTGTTCTCCGGCCCTACCGGCGTTGGCAAGACCGAAGTGGCGAAGCAGCTGGCGTTCATACTCGGTATCGAGCTGATCCGGTTCGACATGTCCGAATACATGGAGCGTCATGCGGTAAGCCGATTGATTGGCGCACCGCCAGGCTATGTCGGTTTCGACCAGGGCGGGCTGCTGACCGAAGCCATTACCAAGAAACCGCATGCGGTACTGCTGCTCGACGAAATCGAGAAGGCGCATCCGGATATCTTCAATATCCTGCTGCAGGTGATGGATCACGGCACGCTGACCGACAACAACGGCCGCAAGGCGGACTTCCGCAACGTGATCATCATCATGACCACGAACGCGGGGGCCGAAAGTCTGCAGAAGCGCTCGATCGGCTTCACCGACAAGAAGGAAGCCGGCGACGAGATGGCGGATATCAAGCGCATGTTTACGCCGGAGTTCCGCAATCGTCTGGATGCGACCATCAGCTTCAAGGCGCTGGACGAGGAGATTATCCTGCGCGTGGTCGACAAGTTCCTGATGCAGCTCGAGGAGCAATTGCACGAGAAGAAGGTGGAGGCGATCTTCACTGAAAACCTGCGCAAATTCCTCGCCAAGAAGGGTTTCGATCCGCTTATGGGGGCGCGTCCGATGGCTCGTCTGATCCAGGACATGATCCGCAAGGCGCTGGCAGACGAATTGCTGTTCGGTCGCCTGGTTTCCGGTGGGCGCGTGACGGTCGACCTCGACGAGAACGAGCAGATCAAGCTCGATTTCGCGGAAGGCGATGCCGCTCCTCCTCCGGCGCCGGAAGAAACGCTTGAAGTAGAATAAGCAAGGCTGCTCACGAGAAAGCCCGAATCCCTGCAAGGAGATTCGGGCTTTTTGCATTGATGGATTTCTTATGTCGGAATTCCTGCATCAATCCACAGGATTCGACAGGAGATCGTCCTTAACGCGATGTGCGCAAGGCGTCCGCGCACTCCTTCACAAGCGCAGGGCCGCGATAGATCAGGCCGGTATACAACTGCACCAGAGAGGCGCCGGCATCGATCTTGGCCTGCGCGTCTTTCCCGGACATGATGCCGCCTACGCCGATGATCGGAACGGCGTTGCCCAATTCCGCCTTCAGACCCTGAATCACCTTGGTCGATATGTTGAATACCGGGGCGCCAGACAGCCCGCCGGTCTCCTCGGCATGCGGCAAGCCTTTTACGGCATCGCGCGTGATCGTGGTGTTGGTGGCAATGACCGCATCCATCTTGTGGCGCAGCAAGGCCGAAGCGATTGACTTGATCTGCTCGCTGTCGATATCCGGCGCGATCTTGAGTGCGATCGGTACATAGCGCATGTGTCGGTCCGCAAGCCGGTGCTGGGCATCCTTCAGTTGCGACAGTAACCCGTCCAGTTCGGAGGCGGCCTGCAGTTGGCGCAGGTTCTTGGTGTTGGGGGAAGAGATGTTGACCGTAACGTAGCTGGCGTACGGATACACTTTTTCGAGGCAATACAGATAGTCATCGGCTGCGCGCTCAATCGGCGTATCCGCATTCTTGCCGATGTTGAGCCCGAGTACGCCCTCCTTGGCCTGATAGAACTTCGATGCCTGCACATTCGCGACGAATGCATCGACGCCGCCGTTGTTAAAGCCCATCCGGTTGATCACGGCATTCGCCGTCGGCAAGCGGAAGATGCGGGGCTGCGGATTGCCGGGTTGCGGGCGCGGCGTGACCGTGCCAACTTCGATGAATCCGAAGCCGAGTGCCGCCAGGCCGTCGATATAGCTTCCATCCTTGTCCAATCCCGCTGCAAGTCCGACAGGGTTGGGGAAGGAGATGCCCATGAGGTTTCGCGGATCGGCCTGAGGGCGCGCGATCAGCTTGGTCAGGCCGAGTCCGGCGGCACGCTTCAGTGCCGGCAAGGTCAGGTTGTGCGCGGTTTCGGGGTCGAGAGAGAACAGCAGGGGGCGGGCAAGGGTATAGAGGAGCTTTGCGGACATGACGGTCAAGGGTTGGGCAATGGCGCGGGGCGCGCACGCGCCTCCGCCGGAGGCGCTATTTTACTCTTGCAGGATGTTAAGATTACCTGTGCGATATGCGGCTAGCGAGAATTGCTTGCCGCCTTGTTGGCATGCCATTCTTCCCATCGGCCGCGCCGCAGTGCTTCCAGCGGCCTGAAATTTACCTTGTAGCCCATTTTCTTGCTGTCCTCGATCCAGTAGCCGAGATAAACGTACGACATGTCGAGCTGACGGGCCTGCTCGATCTGCCACAGGACGTTGTAAGTGCCATAGGACGCGCCTTCGATATCCGGATCGTAAAAAGTATAGACCGAGGAGAGGCCATCATTGAGGATGTCGATAATACTCACCATGCGCAGGGTGCCGTCGCTTTCGCGGAACTCCACCAGGCGCGTGTTGACCTTGCTCTGGAGCAGAAACTGTGCGTATTGGTCGCGGCTGTCCTGATCCATGCCTCCGCCGGCATGGCGCGCGGACTGGTAACGGAGGTACAGCTCATAATGTTCCGGCACGTAGGCAAGGTTGGTCACCCAGGTATTCAACTCATGATGGCTCTTCCAGGCGCGGCGCTGGCTACGGTTTGCTGAAAATTCCTTCACTTTGACACGCACCGGAACGCAGGCCTGGCAACCGTCGCAGTAGGGGCGATAGGTGAAAATGCCGCTGCGCCGGAAGCCGTTCTTGACGAGTTCGGAATAGACGTCGGCGTTGATGAGGTGTGATGGCGTCGCGACTTGCGAACGTGCCTGGCGGCCATCGAGGTAGCTGCAGGGGTACGGCGCCGTTGCGTAAAACTGCAGGGTAGCGAACGGCAAGTCTTTGAGGTGCGTCATATGCAGGTAGCCTGACTGCGATAGTCGTAATTTACACCGTATGCCCCAGACACCATAAAATATTTTCTTCGCGTAGTTAAAACAGGGGGATCGGCTGCCACTCTTCTATTGGCTCCTCGGCGATGGCATGGCGCAGGTGAGCGATGAAATCTGCCCTGGGAATCGGTGAGGCACCCAGTGATGCGAGGTGAGATGTCTCTTGCTGGCAATCGATCAGGGAGACGCCGTTCGCACGCAGAAATTGCACCAGGTAGGTGAGGGCAACCTTGGATGCGTCGGACGTCCGCGCAAACATCGACTCGCCATAAAACATCTTGCCGATGCAAACGCCGTAAGCGCCGCCGACCAGCTCGCCATCCAGCCACAATTCCGACGAGTGGGCGTAGCCTTGGCGGTGCAGGCTTGTATAGCCGCGGATGATGTCCGCCGAAATCCAGGTGCCCGTACTGTCTTTACGTGGCTCCGCGCACGCCCGCATCACCTGCTCGAACGCGGTGTCGAAGCGCACTTCCCAGCGTCGGTCTGTCCGCATGCTTCGTTCGACTTTCTTCAGCGTCTTTTTCAGACTGTGAGATACGACAAAACGTTCTGTCGACAGGACCATGCGCGGGTCGGTGCTCCACCAAAGGATGGGCTGGCCTTCCGAAAACCAGGGAAAGATGCCGTGGCGATAGGCCTCAAGCAAGCGGCGTGATGAAAGGTCTCCGCCTGCCGCGAGCAGGCCCGGCGCCCCGTCGGCTTCAGTCAAAGCCTTTGATACATCGGGAAAAGGGGTGCGCGCTTCCAGCCAGGGAATCATTGCCCCTCCCCAAACTGGATCGTTCCATCGCACAGTATCAGTGCAAAAAAAGACGATTTTTGCATTGCCTTAAAATTTATCCTTGTAATTCAATAGCTTGCTTTTTCGCACCAAAATGGAATGATTTTTGCTTCATCGTTGTCCATTGTCATCATTCTGCACACTTTTTGGGAGATTCTCTGCATGGACGCGCTTAAAACCGGTGCCGACGCATTATTCATATTGCTCGGGGCCATCATGATTCTTGCAATGCATGCCGGATTTGCATTTCTGGAACTCGGTACCGTTCGCAAGAAGAACCAGGTGAATGCCCTGGTCAAAATCTTAGTCGATTTTGCGGTGTCCACGATTGCCTATTTCTTTGTTGGTTACACGATTGCCTACGGCGTTGATTTTTTTATGGATGCCAACACCTTGTCGGCGAAGAACGGATTTGAGCTCGTCAAGTTCTTTTTCCTGTTGACGTTCGCCGCCGCGATTCCTGCCATTATTTCCGGCGGCATCGCCGAGCGAGCGAAGTTCTATCCACAACTTGTTGCGACGGCACTGCTGGTGGGACTGGTCTACCCGTTCTTCGAGGGCATTGCCTGGAACCATAAGCTGGGTATCCAGGCGTGGCTGACGGCTGCCTTTTCGGAGGAGTTTCATGATTTCGCGGGTTCCGTTGTAGTGCATGCGGTCGGCGGCTGGGCCGCATTGCCGGCCGTACTGCTGCTCGGGGCGCGGCGTGGCCGCTATTCCAAGGATGGCGCCATCGCAGCGCATCCGCCTTCAAACATACCGTTCCTCGCGCTTGGTGCCTGGATCCTCACCGTCGGCTGGTTCGGATTCAATGTGATGAGTGCGCAGACGCTGGACAAGATGAATGGTCTGGTGGCGCTGAATTCGCTGATGGCTATGGTCGGCGGCACGCTGGTCGCCGTTTTTCTCGGCAAGAACGACCCCGGTTTCGCCTACAACGGCCCGCTTGCAGGATTGGTCGCGGTGTGCGCCGGCTCGGACCTGATGCACCCGCTCGGCGCCCTTGTTACGGGCGGGATTGCAGGCGCCATCTTTGTGTGGATGTTTACGCTGACGCAAAACAAGTGGAAGATCGACGACGTCCTCGGCGTGTGGCCGCTGCATGGTCTGTGCGGTGTTTGGGGTGGCATCGCTGCGGGGATTTTCGGGCAAAAGGCGCTGGGCGGCGTCGGCGGCGTGTCGTTTCTGTCGCAATTGGTCGGAACGGTCATGGGGGTCGCCATTGCGCTGGTCGGGGCGTCGATCATCTACGGCATCTTGAAGAAGGTTGTTGGTATCCGGCTTGACCCGGAGCAGGAGTTCGATGGCGCGGATCTGTCGATTCACAAGATTACCGCCACTGCGGAGCGTGAAACCAGCTGGTGATCGCCGATCGCTTCAGGCGTCATGAAAAAGGGCAGCGAGTGGCTGCCCTTTTGTCATCTGACGGTGGTGGGAACATGTCCCCGTTTATTCGTTCTGGCGCATCGGCTTGAGGATGTCGCGAGTGTGCAATGCATAGTCGCCTCCCTCATGCCGGATACGCGCGAGGTCGGCCAGGAAGAACTTCAGGGTGTGCGCAACCGTGGGAAAGGCGATGTCGTCCCACGGGATTTGCGCTTCCGTAAACAGGTCCACTTCAAGGCTCTCGGTGCCCGCCCGGTAATCGAGATCAAGCAGCGTCGCGCGATAGAACATGTGGACTTGATGCACGTGCGGGACGTTGAGAAGGGAGAACAGATCGTGCAGTTCGATGCGTGCGCCCGCCTCCTCCAGTGTCTCGCGCATCGCTGCTTCGCCGGTGGTTTCATTGTTCTCCATGAACCCGGCCGGCAATGTCCAGTAGCCGTAGCGCGGCTCGATCGCACGCCTGCAAAGGAGGATCTTCATCTCGCCATTTTGTTCCCACACGGGGATCGAGCCGATCACCATCTTCGGGTTCTGGTAATGAATCGTGCCGCAGTGTTCGCATACATAGCGCGGGCGATTGTCGTCGGGCGGGATCAGCAGCGAAACGGGGTGCGCGCATTCAGAACAGAATTTCATAGAGAGCGTGTGCGAAATAGAGGGTTGGGCGTTCGTTATGTCGATCGCCTGCGGCATGCGGCGCATCGGGAAATCAGTATGGCAAGTGTATCATCGGGTGGAGCAACCAAGATTGCATTTGCGTTGATCGCGGATACCGGATATACTTCATTCCTTCAGACGCGGGGTGGAGCAGTCTGGCAGCTCGTCGGGCTCATAACCCGAAGGTCGCAGGTTCAAATCCTGCCCCCGCAACCAAGTCTTTAAGTCTTATCAATTCCCGCCCACCATTAGACCTCCAATAAATCAGGGCGCCGGAATAGTTTCAACGGGTTCTCTAACCGGACGACATCGTCAGATGTCTGTCGTTGACAAAAACTTCTGCACATTGTTAGTAAAAAACAAGACGCATAAAAATGAATACTATTGAGGCGAAGAAAGTCCTCGAAACGGCTTTGCTTTGTGCCCATGAGCCATTGTCGATCAACGACATGAAGAAGCTCTATGCAGAGAATGGCGATGCCGGTGAAGCTGCGATTGGTGTGGATACGATCAAGTCGCTGCTTGAAGAATTGCGCAATGACTGGGTCGGCAAGGGCATCGAGATCGTCAGTCTGTCGACTGGATGGCGGTTCCAGAGTCGCCCCGAGATGAAGAAATACCTCGAACGGCTCAATCCGGAAAAGCCCACCAGGTATACGCGGGCAACGCTTGAAACGCTTGCGATCATTGCGTACCGTCAGCCGGTGACGCGCGGCGATATTGAAGAAATTCGCGGCGTGACCGTCAATTCGCAAACCATCAAGATGCTGGAAGACCGCGGATGGATTGAAACCATCGGGCATCGCGATGTGCCAGGCCGTCCCGCATTGTTTGCCACCACGAGGCAGTTTCTCGACGATCTCGGCCTGACTTCGTTGGACCAGTTGCCGCCTTTGCAGGAGGTAGTCAAAGACGATGTGCAGGGCGGCATGCTGCCAGAAATGCAGGCTCTGGAAGAGGGAATGCAAGCCAACCTCGACCGGAGCCTGATTGAGCTGGAAGAGCCGCAGCCGGCAACCGAATTGCCGCTCGATGTGTCGATTGACATGACAGTGGATCCCGAAGTGCATGGTGCGGTCAATGCCGATAGCGAGACATCGGCGCTGGACGCCTTGGAAGAATCCATTCCCGGCGACGCCGAACCCGTTCCGCCCGTTTCTCCGGAGTCCGATCCGGAAAATGCCCCTTCCTCAATGCCTGTAGACCAGACGCAGGATGATGCCGTATCAAGAAGCCAGCATGATCAAGAATCGAACGATGAATCTGCCCTCCCACGATGAGACGCCGGCGCTCATGACCGCCAATTCCTCGGCAAGCCATGAGACCACGGAAAGCCGGAATCTGTCGCAGGAAAACGCAGCCCCGACGTCGACCCCGGTCGAGGACGGAAAGAAGAGTTCCGCCAAACGCGGTGTGCGAGGTCCTCGTAGCCTGCGGCGCGCAAGGCCGCCGCGCCAGGTTGAGTCCGAGGCGGTTGCGCCGGCGAGTGGCGCGGTCGAGGGGGGCGAACCGCCCGTCGGTACCGAGACGGCGTCCGGCGCGGTCAAGACGCGGCATAACACCGGTGAATCACGCAAGCGTGAGGAGCGCCAAAAAGGAAGGAATGGCGGCCAGAAGGCAAAAGGCAAGGCGGCCGGAGGTGCGGGAAAAGGGCAGCAGCCGCGGGTCAAGGGTGGCAACCCGGACGATATCTTTTCCTTCGTGACGTCGGACGCGTTCGACAATGCGGTGGTCGATGGTGATGTCGGGAATGGCGCGCGCCGCGGTCAATCCCCCGCGAAAACCGTACGTCGCGACCTGACCGCAGAAGATGACGCGCCCAAGCTGCACAAGGTGCTGGCAGATGCCGGCCTCGGCTCACGCCGTGACATGGAGGAACTGATCATTGCCGGAAGGGTTTCGGTCAATGGCGAGCCGGCCCATATCGGCCAGCGGATACTTCCGACCGATCAGGTCCGCATCAACGGCAAGCTCATTCAACGCAAGGTCAGCAAGCGGCCGCCGCGCGTGCTCATTTATCACAAGCCAGCGGGCGAAATCGTCAGCAACAGCGATCCGGAAGGCCGTCCATCCGTATTCGAGAACTTGCCGACCATGAAAGCCGGAAAATGGCTCGCCGTTGGTCGCCTGGATTTCAATACCGAGGGCCTGCTGCTCTTCACGACCTCGGGCGATCTGGCAAATCGCCTGATGCACCCGCGCTACGGAATCGAACGCGAATATGCGGTGCGCACGCTGGGTGAGCTGGAAGAGGGCATGCGCCAGAAGTTGCTCAGCGGTGTTGAACTGGAAGACGGGGTTGCGCAGTTTTCGAAGATTTCCGATGGCGGGGGGGAGGGCGCAAACCGCTGGTACCGAGTGACCATCGGGGAGGGACGCAACCGCGAAGTGCGGCGCATGTTCGAGGCGGTTGGCCTCACGGTGTCACGACTGATCCGCACTCGTTACGGGGCATTGACCTTGCCCAGCAACCTGAAGCGTGGTCGCTGGGAAGAGCTCGACGAGCATGCTGTGCGGAGCCTCATGGCGCTGAGCGGATTGGAAAAGGCCGCAGGCCAGCCCCAGGACAAGGGGCGCGCTGAACGCCAGGCTGGCGATCGCAATGGTTTTGACAAGAACCAGGGAGCAAAACGTGGGCAGGCCCGCGGCACTGGCCGTGGCCAGGGGGCGCAGCGCAGCCGGCAACCCGATCCACTGCAGACAGCGCTTGGCTTTCCTGATGCCGGTCAATCCCGTCGCGGCGGGCAGGCGCGGACCGGAATTGGCATGCATGCCATCGTGCGTCGGCGTACGCGCGGATAAGCGCGAATATCACTCGGCTTTCTCGATCGAAATATTTGGCCCTCGCTTGCCGGTGAGGGCTTATTTCCATTGCGACGCGCCAAATAATTGTTTATAATTAGAGAGTTAACAAAAGTCGGCCCGCAAGAATGCTTGTCGGGGGATCGCAACCCGCATGGGCTGGAACGATAAAGGATGGGCAGATGCCCATTTTTTTTTTCTTGAACGGTTTTTGCAGGCGTGGCGGCTTGGTTGGTTACGGAGAAATGCTTTGCGGTTGTTGGATTTAATAGAAAAAACCGTCGTTGGCATGGGCTATGAACTGGTCGATTTCGAGCAGGCTGCCCGTGGTCTGTTGCGCGTGTATATCGACTTCCCGCCGGAGGCGGCGGATAGGGGAAATATCACCGTGGACGACTGCGAAAAGGTCAGTCACCAGTTGTCGCACGTGCTGACGGTGGAGAACGCGAACTACGAGCGGCTTGAGATATCGTCGCCGGGACTGGATCGACCGCTGAAGAAGCTGGCTGATTACGCGCGATTTGCTGGCCAGGAAGCGGTTGTGAAGTTGCGTATGCCGATACCTGGTGCAGCAAACCGGAAGTCGTTCCAGGGCACCCTGCATGCGCCGGAGGGCGAAACGCTGAAGCTGGAGTTTGAAGGAAAAGATGGGCCGGCGATGCTGGATTTCACGCTCGCCGATGTGGACAAGGCACGCCTGGTGCCGAAAGTGGACTTTAGGAGTCGCAAAGCATGAGTCGTGAAGTATTGTTGTTGGTCGATGCGCTGGCACGAGAGAAAAACGTCGATAAGGAAATCGTCTTCGGAGCGCTCGAGCACGCGCTCGCGCAAGCGACCAAGAAACGTTACGAAGGCGACGTGGACGTGCGCGTTTCCATCGACCGCGAGACCGGCGAGTTTGAATCCTTCCGCCGCTGGCATGTCGTGCCGGATGAGGCAGGCCTGCAGTTGCCTGACCAGGAAGTGCTGCTCTTCGAGGCCAAGGAACAGATTCCTGACATCGAAGTCGATGATTACATCGAGGAACCGATCGAATCAGTCGATTTCGGCCGTCGCTTCGCGCAGGACACCAAGCAGGTCGTGCTGCAACGTATTCGCGATGCCGAACGCGAGCAGATCCTGGCGGATTTCCTGCAGCGCGGCGATTCGCTTGTCACCGGCACCATCAAGCGCATGGAGCGTGGCGATGCCATCGTCGAGTCCGGCAAAATCGAAGCGCGACTGCCGCGCGACCAGATGATCCCGAAGGAAAACCTGCGCATCG
>JAKACN010000170.1 GCA_021821365.1 Pseudomonadota bacterium
GCGCAGATCGCGTTGGCCGACAATGCACCGAAGCTCATCGCGGAGATATTGAATATCGATAGCGAGTAAGGCTGCGCGCGGTCCGCGCCGACCGTCACCCGGAAGTCGTGGCTGTCGATCTTGCTGGGCGCCAGAGAATGACTGATCCATTCGTGGCCTTCCGCTCGCATATCGAGCTCGGTGCCAAACGGCCGAGAGTCTGTTGTGTTCTTCGCGCGCTGATAAACCAGGCTGCGTTGCGCGCGCGAGAAAGGAAGCTCTTCGGCATCGCCTTCCACCAGGTATTGCCGGATTTCAGGGCGGATAAACTCGAACAGGAAGCGGAAATGGCCGACGACCGGATAATTGCGCAGCACGCTGTGTCCCGCCTGCCGAAGGTCGTATGCGCCAATTGCGCAAACGACCAGGGGAATCAAGGTCCAACCCCAGTTGATGACGCGGAACACGCATAGGGCAGCAACCAATATCAGTGCAGCAACGGCAATGTGAAGAGCGGCGTAACGGCGGCTAAACATAAGATGTCCTCAGGCAGGATTGGGCGGGAATGACAATGCGCATCCGTGCTTGCCCCGGTGAGAATGTCGACGCGACCGAGTAATGAATATGCCACGTTGGATTCGTTGTTAGGGCAGCCGGGTCCAGCAAAGGGAATGCGGTGGCTCCCGATTCAACAAGGCCGTGCCGCAGCGCCGCCCCCGTCGACCGGTTACGCCGCTTTTCTGCGAATATTCGACGGGCGGCCAGTTCCCTGAATGAAAGTAGCATAGCTTTTTCCGTACTGCAACACAGGGAATATGAGGCCATGAATAAAGACTGCACCTGTGCGGTAGCATGAAACGAACCGCAACCGGCAAGCAGGAGCGGAATCGGTTACGCAACAGTTTCGTTTTGTTCAACGCGCAGTGGGGTTTGAAACGCAATGCCCCTGGAAACCGGACAACAACGTCTGCAAAAAAAGGAAAAACACCATGGATCGTCGCCAGGCCTTGTTTCTTGAAGGACCGATTCCACGCGCACTGATTACCCTTGCGATTCCCATCATCCTCGGCAATATCCTGCAAACCGGCTATCAGCTGACCGATGCATTCTGGGTCGGCAGGCTCGGCGCTTCGGCAGTCGCCGCTATTTCCGTCAGCTTTCCGGTCACGTTCCTGGTGATTGCACTGGGTTCGGGCCTGGCGATGGCCGGCGCCACGCTGGCCGCGCAGTACATGGGCGCGGGACGGCAGGACATGGTCAACCATGTGGCGGCGCAGACCATGCTGATGGTGCTGATCAGCTCGGCTGTTTTTGGAGCGGTCGGATATGTGCTCGCGCCATTCCTTTTGAAGCTGCTCGGCGTCGCGCCGGACGTCTACGCCGGGGCGCTCGGCTTCATGCGCGTTTCTTTTGTCGGCATTGTGTTCGTGTTCACGTATGCGATGTTCCAGGCGCTGATGCGCGGCGTCGGTCAGACGAAAATCCCGCTTTACATCGTGGCCGGGACAGTGCTGCTGAATTTCATGCTCGATCCGCTCTTCATTTTCGGCTGGGGGCCGCTGCCGGGACAAGGCGTGATGGGCCCGGCATTCGCGACGCTGGCCACGCAGGCGCTGGCAACTGTGATCGGCATGATCGTCTTCCTGCGCGGACAACACGGTATCCAGTTGCGCTGGCGCGGCTTCCGCCCCGATCCGCCTTATCTTAAACGCGCATTTTTTCTGGGGCTTCCCGGTTCCGTCGAATTGTCGACCCGGGCGCTCGGACTGATGGTGATGTCGTTCCTGGTGGCGAGCTTCGGTACGCTGGTCATCGCCGCCTATGGCGTCGGATCGAATGTGCTGCAAGTTGTCACAATTCCCGTGATGGGCATGTCAATGGCTGTATCCACATTGGTCGGCCAGAATATCGGTGCCGGCAATATCGACCGGGCAGCGCGTGTGACGCAGCTTGGCACGCTCCTGAGCTTCGGCATACTGACACTGGCAGGCATCGCCGCCTGGTTCTGCACGCCGTGGCTGGTGCGCTTTTTCATCCCGGACGATCCCCGGGTCATCGCCGAAGGCGCGCGTTTCATCCAAATCATGTGTCTGGCCTGGGGCGGCATCGGCATTCAGCTTTGCATCGTCTCGGCATTTCGCGCCTCCGGCAACATGCTCGTTGCAATGAGCATCGCGATGGTGTCGCAATGGATGATCCAGTTCCCGCTGGCTTATGTGCTCTCCAAGCACACTACGCTGCACGCGCAAGGACTCTGGTGGTCATTTCCGGTAACGAACATTGCTGTCGCTCTTGTGTCGGTATGCTGGTTCGCGAGGGGAAGCTGGAAAACCGGCCGCCTCACCGAAGACGGCCGGCAAACTGCCAAGATCACCCAGGAAGCGATGATCGAAGACGGTATTCACTGACCAACACGATCTCGAAAAGGCACCGAATTCGATCGATACGCTGCTCGCACTGGCGGCCTATCGCCTATCCGTATTGCTTGAATGGCTACCGGCATTACTGATATTCATGCTGGCGGCTTCGTTCAATGGCGTCTTGGTATTCTCGACCGTGCCGATTTCGATCAGTGTCTTTGCCAGCCGGGCGCTTGCCGATTTTCATCGGCGCGGGTAGCCCTGAATCAGGCTTTCTTTATGCCATGCAAAATTCCGAACTTCAGCGGCTGGGGAATTCGCCATTAAACACCAGGCTCCACTGACGAAATGCCTCGCTCCAATCTTTCTCCCTTTCTGCGAGAAGGGCTTTGGCGGCATGCATCCATGCGTGTTCCACCGCATCGATCAATCGTGTTGCCTGTGCCTCTGTTCTCGCCGAATGGAGAGTACCGGCCAATCCTACGGGATCCCGCAGGCCACGACATTCCCTGCTGCGCAAAAGATCGAAAACTTCAAAGACGCAAGTGGCATATCCCTTTGGCCCGATACATATGCCACTACTCGCGAGCAAAAGCTCAAGATGAATTGACGACAAAGGGATGGCTGGCGAGCGTGAGTTCCGCCAGTGCTTTATCAACTGAATGGCTTTACGCAGTTTGCCGCCGCTTTTTGCATTCGCCGCTTTGATGTAATTATTGTGTGCGGCAGGCGCTGTTTCCAGCCAGCCGCCGCGACCGTCAGGGATGAGAAAAACCGGTACGCGGTGCTCTGTTTTGAATGCGTGGAATACTGCCGGCACCACGTCAACCGGTTCCGATCCGCCGCCGAAATGCACGACGATTGCCTGTGCATCCCGCCGGACGTCGGTTGCCGGAAATCGTTCATTCAGATCGTTCCGGATGTTGCGGACAAACGTGTCGGAAGATATCCAACCGCTCCCCCATTTCAAAGCCTGTCTCGGAAATACGGTAAACAGGTCAACGTCGCTATATCCACGTATTGCCGTCTCCCGCATCGAACTTCCAATAAAAAATGAATTTTTAAGTTCAAACGAACTGACCAATCGCCGTTTTATCGAATGTGCATGAAGCTTTGCTTTGGTGACGCCGCCTGCGGTCGGTTCCAACTGTTGAAGAAGTCGGGCAAAGGCAAAAGGAATCCGCATGTCGCTTATATCTCCAACGTGCGTTTTATCTGCTCCCATTCCTGGGAAAGTCGTGGATTCAAGCGCTCGAAAACCGTTGCTGAAAGCGTTACACCGCCGGTAGCCTTTGCTGTTTCATATGTCGTAAAACTTTCCAGGGCCATCGCACTGAATTTGTCTGCTTTCGGTTTTGTCTGGAAAAGTCGGTACAAGCCGTTATATGTATTTTCAAAGCGGGTTTGCAGCCACTCCAGCCGAATCCAGCGCGATAGTATCTGCTCGCTAAAAAGCGCTTGGGCCGCCGCGGCGGCAAAAGCCAAGCTGGAATTGCGGTTCAAAAGCGCCACGATCCATACGATCGCGTAGATCGCCGTTTGCATCCGGCTGATCTTGACCATCTCCCGCGCGATCTCCTTGCTGAACAGGCTGTTTTCCAAGACTTGGGCGCCGATTCGTTTCAACGGATCGGCCTGATCATTGTTGTAATAGGCGATCGTTTGTTCATGGTTCAAGGGTACCTGGTAAGCCGAGGCGAGAAAATCTTGAATGCGCCTGTCGTGGGCGCGCGGTGCCAGGTGAAGGCGAATAGCCTGGCCAAGCACAAAGGATGCGATGACTGCGACGACAAAAGCCACTTGAATGCCGGCGTTCAGGGCCGGATGCGCGCCCTCCTCGACGAGCAACGCGGCGACAGACAGTATCGCCGTCAGATAAAACAGACGGTCCGACCATTTCTCCGCAGTTTCCAATGGTCCGAAATACTTTTCCCGTATCGGGTCGACTTTTGTTTGCTGATTTGTCATGGACTGGATGATTTGTTCTGAATCGTTGGATGGAAACCAATGCCGACGCCGCTTCACACTAACGGCAGCGGCTTCGATTTTCGCAACCGTTTCCGTATGTCGGGATGCTCGCCGCCGCCTGACCAGACACCGGTACCGAGCCAATCCTCGAAATACCAAAGCCATTCCGCAGTCCACGGGATATAAGTCTCTACCAGTTTCATTTGCGGCTTCCAGTTGCGTTGTTTGGGCCACCACAAACACAGCTTTGTCCCTGTTCCGTCATGCGGATAGATGTGCGGTATGCGCTGCTCGCCGGCGAGTGCCTTGAGGTCGGGAGAAAGTATGAACATTTCCGGTGAGCGCGCATCCGGCTTGATGCGCAAGAGACATTCGTATAATCGGGAGCAGGCACTTGGCGCAATCGCGAACCGGTACTGCAGTTCGCGCCCCGAGTGAAACGAAATGCCAGCTCCAGGCAGATTCAACACGCTGAGTTCCAACGCGCGCTGCGCGAGGTTGGATAGGGAAGCCGGGCGATATTCCATCCTCAAGCCCCAAAAAATGTATGCTGACGAGCATTCACCGTGATGGGGGTCGCAAGCGACGTAACGATGGCGACCTTGCCTGCTTGGCGGCTTGTGTTATATCGCTGTAACTGGTCCTGCTGAATGGCGCGTGCAGCACGTTTGCCAAATGCCGACTCAACCAGCTTCCCGATCTGGTCTGCTCCGGCACGATGCTCAATACCATCGAGGATGTTTTGCAGATCGGCGGAGAGGCGCTGATACCACCATGCAAACGCTGCCTGACGCTCGCGGGAATTCATTCCGCTAGCCAGGTTGTCATGTGGCGCCGATGGATTCGGTAAATACCATTCTTCCGTGCCGGCTGCCCCAGGGAGGCGCGTGAAATAGCGCGGCATTGTCTCCACGATATCCAGCAGGAGGTCCAATGGACTCGCGTGCGGCTTGGGCGCCTCAACTGCATACGCTGCTGCCGCCAACGTCGTGATGAATATGGACGTAGGCGCCATATCCGCATCGCCGTCGATGCCGCCAAAGGCGACATTGCGGTGGAGTTTAAGGAGCTGCACCAGACGGCAGAGCAACCGTTCAAAAACCTGCTGTGCATCCGGCAATGGGGATATTTCCGCCTTGGTCAGTGAGTCTGATGCATACACCACGCGCTCGTCGACGGTAAAGACCGGAGAAATCGATGCCGCCATATTGAAATGCGTCGCGTATCCGCGAGGATTGGTGGGCTGGTAATTCCGCAGTTCACGATCAGGCACCCTTCCATGCGTTTCCCCGTAAGGCACCGACCATAACGGGTCGTCGATCACCGGTGCGATATCTGCGCACATGCCACCCGCATATTCCAACGTGATGCAGCGCTCCCATCGCTGGATGCGCAAGCGATGCGTTTCGGCATACCTGTTCAACGCCGCATGCAACTGATTCAGGAGTAGCGCTGGCCCGTTGTCTCCGCCATATTTTCCCATCGCTGACCGGTCGAGCCGTGCGATCAAATCGATGTCAAAACCCTCTCGTGCATCGTCCATTGGACGAATCAGCGTGCCCAGTTGGCGTGAACCATGCGCATGCACTTGGAGAAGGACGCCGGCAAACTCATCGCACTCCGATAAATACTCTCCGGTGCCACGGTAAGACGACTCAAGTGCTTCCAATTGCGTTTTGGTTGGTTCGTGGTGACGACCTATGATTTCCACGAGCTGGAAAAAATAGGCCGATGAACGATCAGAGAGTTGTGCGCGCACCGGCACAGGAATAGGTTCTCGTTTCATGCGTAGTTGTCTGGCTCCAGAGTCCGAGTTGCCATGAATGCACCTCTCCAAGCTCAAAGCCAGTACAGGCACTTTTCTTCACTGGATTGCCAAGGCAGGTATTATTGCCACTTCAATAATGCAAATCCCATGCACAACCTATATACGGGGCAATTAGTGATTTAAATCACTATATATGGCACTGTATGGATATACAAGTAAAATTTGGCACTCGAATATTCAGAGTGCCAAATTGCGGTGCGGAGCGCCCTTCTGATTAGATACTGCACGAATTATCACCCTATAGGGGATATCTGGGACAGAATCTAATCTCTTCCTTGCAGCTGATTAGATTTCGATGTATTTTTAAACCATGACGCTAAATACACGGCACTCTCTAATCAGGAACCTTCAGGCAACCATGCCTCGGGGAATGCCCTTCGACCTTGCGATGCTTGCCCAGCATGGGGTATCCGCGCAACTCGCGGCGAAGTACGTGGAAAGCGGTTGGCTGATTCGGTTGGCACAAGGGATTTATGCCTTTCCGGGCGACACGTTGAATCAGCACGGTGCAATCAAATTCCTGCAAACCCGCGTTTCCGGCCTCCATGTCGCGGGCAAAACCGCGTTGTCCCTGCAAGGCGTGCGCCACAATCTATCCATACGGGACCAGCTCGTGCTATGGGGAGACGTAAGATCGACGCTGCCGGACTGGTTTGTGTCCCGTTTTCCGGTGCGGTATGTCCATGCCCGCTTATTCACGTGGGATGACGGTTTTCCCATCGACAAAAGCCTGACTACACCGCCAGGCGCCACCGAGGGCCTGCAAGTCTCGGTTCCGGAACGCGCCACCCTCGAACTGCTCTATGAAGTCGGCACCCATCAAGGCCTGGAAGAAGCGCATAACATCTTCTCTGGCCTGCGCAACCTGCGCAAGGATGTGATGGGCAAGCTGCTGGCCCGTTGCACCAGCGTCAAGACGGTCCGGCTCTTCTTCGCATGGAGCCGCGAAACCAGCGTGATCGATGTCGACAACCTGCGCAATCAATACCAAATCCCCGCCGGCAGCGACAAGCGCTGGATGAGCCGGCTGAAAGACGGCACCCTGCTCACCTTGAAACCCTAATGGACAATAGCTACGCACAAACTGTCCGCCTATTGCTGATGGCGGCGCCCGATGTTTTCGCAAACGAGATTTTTGCGATGAAAGGCGGCACGGCCATCAACCTGTTCGTACAGGACATGCCGCGCCTGTCGGTCGACATCGACGTCGTCTACCTGCCATGGGCCACGCCGCGCGCCGATGCCCTGCAAGCCATTGACAGCGAACTGAAGGTGATCGCACAACGTCTGGAAAAGCTCGGTTTGCAAAGCAGGGCAATCGCCAGCAAAGACCAAAGCGATACCAAACTGATCGTCGAGGACGACAACCACCAGGTGAAGATCGAAGTCAACGTCGTCTTCAGAGGCACGGTCCTGCCGCCAGAGCGCCGCGCCCTGTGCGCCAAAACCGCCGAAATGTTCAGTGCGGAACTGGCGTTGCCGATTCTTGCGCCCGACGAGTTATACGGCAGCAAGCTGGTGGCCGCGATGGACCGGCAGCATCCACGCGACTTGTTCGACGTCTGGCACCTGTATCAATCGTCCGGCGGACTGTCGGCAGACGCCATCGAATGCTTTGTCACCTATATCGCCGGCCATAATCGGCCGATCCATGAAGTCCTTTTCGGCAACGACAAGGATATCGCCCATGAATATCACAACGGTTTTGTCGGCATGACCACGGAACCGGTTGCACTGGAAGCCCTGCTGGAAACCCGCCGGCGACTCCGCGCCGAACTGCCGAAAATGTTGACCGACAAGCATCGGCAATTCCTTGTCGGCTTGGCCAACGCACAGCCCGACTGGAGCCTGCTGCGTTGTCCGCATGCGGGCGATCTGCCGGCACTGCGCTGGAAGCTGTCCAATCTTCAAGCCTTCAGAAAATCCCGGCCGGCCGACTTTGAAAAGCAGGCAAGAGAGATCGAGATCAGGCTTGGCTGAGGCGTGCGTCGGTGCCGCCAGTATGCGGCACCTCAATCGCTACGCCTTGCGGATTCGATCCAGCTTCCGGTGAACGAAGGAAATCAGCGTCAGCACATCGAGCGCGTCTTCTTCCGGCATCGGCCATAGCGTCTTCGGTGCATGCGCCAGCGGGTTGCGCACCGCACCGAACAAGCCATTCAGCAGATGAATAAAACCCTTCTGCTCGCTCTTCTCAGACTCGGTATGCAACGTATTCAATGCCAGCACGGGGGCTTGCGTCGAGAATGCCTTGTTCACGAGATCGGCGCCATCCCCGGTCAATCCCGACAGCGAGCGGATCCGCTCGGCGACGCCTTTGGTCGCTTCGAATACGGCGTGAAAATAATTGTCGTCCAATAGTTCGGCCCGGCAGTAATGCAGCACCTCGTCATGCACGTTCCTCGCCTGCAGTGCCGCCTTGAGGCGACCGGCGCGTGCGCGCGCTCCCGCCAGCGTGGATTCCTTCGTCGAGCGTGCCACCCGGCCATCTTCCCGCACTTGGTAACCGGAGAACGCGAGCACCACATTCAGTTCATCACGGCGCCACGCAAACGTTTCCGCATCCCGCACGTAGTTCACGGGGTTCATGGCCCGGTTGATCAGCATGATCAGGTGGTTCCCCACCTGATGCCGATGCTGCGCGCCGGCGAGCGCATTGAATAAGCGCTTCCACTTGGTCATTTCGGGCGATACGTCTTCGACATCGATGTCCCGAAGCAGCCACTCGATTTGCGAGCCGGTCAATCCGCGGGCGGTATCGCCGAGCACCTTGCAAGCCGCTTCGAGCTGCTGCGCATTAAAGGCGGGAACGTGGTCCATTCTTCTCCTTGGGAAAACAAGGTGGTTCAGCGATAGCCGATCGCCTGCAGCACGCTTTGCAGCGCGCCCGGATTGTTCAGGAATCCTTGAAATCCCTGGTCCCATACCGCTGCAGAACGGTCCTGGGAAAGTGTCCAGCCCTCGATCGCGCCGTAATCCTTTTCCCGGAGACGATCCGTATGGATGTGCAGCGTGTGGAACATTTCGATTGATTTCCGCTCAAGCTCGAAGCGCTCGGCGGAGAAGCCATCCTTCCAGTAGTCGACGAACAGCAAGGGCGGGCACGGCCGGCGTGAACGCGCTTCATGCAGCCAGGTATTGACATGCAGGTCCGCCAAGCCGGAACCGATGACGAAGATCAGATCAGCTTCCATCACATCGCGGGCGAGCGCGGCGTAGTAGAAGGAAAACGGCCGCTGCTGGATGGGCGAGAGCTTGTCCAGCCCCGTGATGATGGGGCTCCTTGCGACCTCGCTGCCATCCATGCGCCGGTTGCCGGAACCGCTGAAGCCGGCCGACTGCTTCGCCTCGTTCCGGTCGTCGAACCAGAAAAGTTCGCCGATCTCCGCGGTTCCATGGTTTGCATAGGCCATGTGGACTGACCCATGCAGATGGAACAGCGACGGGTGATCCCAATGCTGCCAGAAGCCGGCATGATCAAACGCCGCAGGCCCATCTGTCGAGTGCAGATAACCGGTGTAGAAATCACCACGGGCTTGCAATGGAAAATCGTCGTAATTTGTCGTGTAGACCCGGGTAATGTGATCCGACTCAAGCCAGTTCAAGAAATCGCCGAGCGGCGCGAGTGCGCATCCGGGAGTGTCACAGCAGGCGGACACCAGCTGATAGATCGCCTCGATGATTTTCGGCTGCAGGCTTCGCAACGCATCCCTGGAAATACCGGACTCATTCTTCAAGAAAGGAAGCAAAATCGGACGATACTCGTCCACCGCTCCCGCAGTCGGTCCATAGAAATGGATCAGTTCATGGACGCAGTGGTAAATCTGTTCGAAATGAACGATGCCGGGGCGTGTCAAATAGCCGGCGAGTCTGCCTTTTATCGTGGCGTAGGCACTGTCGCCGCGCTGATGCCGGACCCATGCATCGGCGCACACCCGCTCTTCGATCAGGTCCGACAACGCGACGGTCGTTGGAACCCCATACTCGACCGATGCGCCCGCACCGACTATCACGACGGCCCGCCTCATGTATTTCTCCCTGGTTCTTGTAAGTGCATTGCCGGTCGCCTGCCGTGGTCCGTATGCACGGTCTGAACACGCTGCGGGCGCTCGAGAATTTTAACCGAACCGCCGCCGCTCGTTCGACGGCAGCGCGGTATTTGCTGATGGCGAAATCCCCCTGACACAAGGGCAATTCCGCCGCGACGCCTCCTCTCCGCATCGTTAAGCTTCTTCCATCGAACGACTTGCCTCGCATGCACCCGAAGGAGCCACATGCTCATGCCCCCTGCCACATCGGCCACATCGCCGGGCAACCCGACGTCGGCTCAGCCCAATACCGACCAGGTACATGTGTCTTCTGTGGGGTGGGCCATGCAACATGTTCAAGTTGCCGGACTGCTGTTTCTACTATGCGCTCCCGCGTATGCGCAAGGATGCTGGGAACAGGCCGCGCAACGCTATGGCGTGTCCGCCGACCTGCTCTACGCGATTGCCCGCGTCGAATCGAACCTGAATCCGCAAGCGATCAACCTTTCGCACCGTTCGCATACCGGGTCATACGACATCGGCCTCATGCAGGTGAACAGTTCGCATCTGCGCACGCTTGCACGGTACGGCATTCACGAACGCGATCTCTATCACCCCTGCACCAATATCCATGTCGGCGCGTGGCTGCTGGCCGAAAGCCTTGCGCATCATGGCGCTACCTGGGATGGCGTGGGCGCCTATAACGCGGCCTGCAGCCGGCTCAAGGGCCCGGCCTGCCGGGCTGCGCGCGCCAGATACGCCTGGCTGGTCTATCGCCATCTTCCGACGCGGCACGCCCTTCAGCGGCAAGCGGCGCCGGCCCGCACCTCGCGCCCGAATCCGATGCCGTTGATTTCTTCCCTACGGGTGTCGCCATGACAGTGCGCACGCTCCGACTTTTGTCGCTGCTCAGCGTGGCCGGCGGAACCGCGCTGTTGGTGATGTCGTGCAGTCTGCCACTGCAGAGCAATGGCCAGGGG
>JAKACN010000010.1 GCA_021821365.1 Pseudomonadota bacterium
CTGGCTTTCGCCGTCACGCTGATCGGATTTCTCAATGCACGGCGGCTCGCCCCCGTGGTCGACGTCGAGATCCCGATTGCGAACCTGCCGCAGCCGCTGCACGGCTTCACGATCGCGCAGATCAGCGATATCCACGTCGGTCCGACCATCAAGCACGGCTACCTCGATGCGATAGTGAACGCCGTCAATCGGCTTGACGCCGACCTGATCGCCGTCACCGGCGACCTGGTGGATGGCAGCGTGCGGCATCTCGCGCCGCACACGCAGCCGCTGGCGAAACTGAGCGCGCGGCACGGCGCGTATTTCGTCACCGGCAACCATGAGTATTACTCCAACGCGCATGAATGGATTGCGGAAGTGCGGCGCCTCGGCCTCAAGGTGCTGATGAACGAACATGTGGTGCTCGACCATGATGGCGCGCCACTGCTCGTTGCCGGCGTCACCGATTACACCGCGCACTACTTCGACGAATCGCATCGCAGCGACCCGCACGCCGCGCTGGCCGGCGCACCGGGCGATGTGGCTGCAAGAATCCTGCTTGCGCACCAGCCGCGCAGCGCGACTGCGGCGGCGCAGGCCGGCTTCGACCTCCAGTTGTCCGGCCACACGCATGGCGGCCAGTTCTTCCCATGGAATTTCTTCGTGCCGATGCAGCAACCCTACACCGCAGGGCTCAATCGGCTCGGCAGGCTGTGGGTGTACACCAGTCGCGGCACCGGCTACTGGGGACCGCCGAAGCGCTTCGGCGCGCCGTCCGAGATTACTCGCGTACGCCTCGTGCAGGCATAGCTCAAGCGCCCGCCCCGCACGGACGCCGGGTCTGTCGCTCCAAAAATTTCCACCGCTACAAACGGAAACAAATTGGCAAGCCGCTGCGCCGAACCATGCGCATGCATGCCGGGTCTTATGTGCGGTAAGACAAGCCATGCGCGCGGCTTACGCCGCTGCGGACCGGTCCACGGCAGCGCAGTGAAGTGTTTTACGGAAATTGTTTCAAGGAGAATGACGTGGGCATACTTGGCAGCATGCTGGGCAGGAAGGAGCCGGAGGTGATTTATCGCACGACCGATGGAGGACATCCGGCACCATTTCCGGACATGACCGACGAACAGCTCTACAACTTCGAAATGACATTCAACGTCCCGCACAAGACTTTCGACAAGCCGCCGGTTTCCCCCAAGGCCGGCAAGACTGCCCAGCGGCCGGAACAGGTGGATGGCGCATCCGAGAAGACCGCGCAGAACGACGAGCCGCCGGAGCGGCTGTTCGACGCGCCGCGATATTCCGCGCGCGCAGCGGCAAGGCAACAGCGGCAAGCCGAGGCGGAGCCGCAGCCGCCCGCAGCGCACGAACGCCAACCGCTCGACCTGACGCGCCCCGTGCGGCTGATTACCAGCAAGCAGCAGGTGGAGATCATCACCACCCGCGCGCGGCATCCCGTCTTCAAGGTGCACGGCTACATCGGCGACGACAACGTGGTGACCGTCTTCACGCTGGACGGCCAGTTGTCGGAAAACGGCCCGCGATTCCTGGAGAATATTCCGGAGCAGCGCCAGCTCCACCTGAACATCTACCTCAATCCAGACCGACGCAGCACGGACAAGTACCTGATCACCCAGCACCCCACCGAGGAAGAAGCCGACGGGGCCGCCACCCCGGGCCGCCTGGCTTGCATTCCGGTGCGCTTCGACCTTTCCTAACGCTTGCCCAGCGTCGACTGGCGGAACAGGTCCTTCACCTCGCGCGGCTGTGAGCGCCAGTATTGCGGCGGCGCGTCGACCTGCGCGCCCAGCCTGGCCGCAGCATGCCACGGCCAGCGCGGGTCATAGAGCATGCCGCGCGCCAGCGCCACCATGTCGGCCCGGCCCGACGCGACGATCTCGTTCGCCTGTTCGGCTTCGGTGATCAATCCGACGGCCATCGTCGGCATGCCGGTTTCCTTCCTGATGCGCTCCGCAAACGGCACCTGGTAGCCCGCGCCGAGCGCAATCTTCTGCAGCGGCGACAGGCCGCCGCTCGACACGTCGATGAAGTCGCAGCCGCGTTTCTTCAGTTCCCGCGCCAGCACCACTGTCTGTTCGAGGTCCCAGCCGCCTTCCACCCAATCCGTCGCCGAGACGCGGATGCCGACCGGCTTGTCGGCGGAAAAATTGGCGCGCACGATATCGAAGATCTCCAGCGGAAAGCGGAGCCGGTTTTCCAGCGATCCGCCGTATTCGTCCTCGCGACGATTGGAGAGCGGCGACATGAACTGGTGCAACAGGTAGCCGTGCGCGCCATGCACTTCGATGGCGTCGATGCCGAGCCGGTCCGCGCGCCGCGCCGCCTGTGCAAAGGCGTTGCGGATGCGCTGCAGGCCGGCGGCATCGAGCGCGATCGGCGTTTCGTCATGGTCGGCAAAGGGCAGGGCCGACGGCGCGGAGGTCTTCCAGCCGCCCGCCTGCGAGGGAATCGACAGGCCGCCTTCCCACGGCACGGCGGTCGATGCCTTGCGTCCCGCATGCGCGAGCTGGATTGCGATCGGCATGGAAGAATGCTTGCGCACCGCGCGCAGCACATCGTCCAGCGCCTGTTCGTTGGCGTCATTCCACAAGCCCAGGTCCTGCGGCGAAATGCGTCCTTCCGGCTCGACCGCGGTTGCTTCGATGATCAGCAGCCCGGCACCGGACAAGGCCAGATGGCCGAGGTGCATCAGGTGCCATGACGTCGCGTTGCCCTGGTCGGCCGAGTACTGGCACATCGGTGCGATGACGATACGGTTCTTCAATGAAAGTTTGCCGAGGAAAATGGGGGAAAATAGCGGTGTCATTGGAATTCGTCTTGTTCAAGTCGGTTGAAGGTGAAATTCGACGTTGCACGAACAGGCTCTAAGCACCGGTGACATAATCTTCATCACGCGAGAGAGGCTGGAAAAACGATCATGCAGGATCACAACAAGCTCCATTTAACCACTATTGCTTCCTACGTGCTGGCGGGTATCGCATTGACCGTCGTCCTCGCCAAGGGGCTGCTGGCTTCGCTGTTCGCCGGCCTGCTGGTGTATTCGCTGGTGCACCTGCTGTCACCGGCGCTCGGCAAGAACATCAGCGACCAGCGCGCGCGCGTGATCGCGGTGGCCATCCTTGGCACGCTGATCGTCGTTCTGCTTTCACTGGCAGTCTGGGGTGCGGTCCTGTTCTTCCAGAGCGACGTCGGCAACCTGCAGGTGCTGCTGCGGCGGCTGGCCGACATCGTCGAAGCCTCGCGCGGCCAGATGCCGGACTGGATCAAGGAACACATACCCGCCAATGCCGAAGCAATCCGCGAGGCGATCACCAACTGGCTGCGGGCGCATGCGGTGCAGGCGCAATCGATCGGGCAACAGGCGGGACGCACCATTGCACACCTGCTGATCGGCATGATCATCGGCGCCATGGCAGCGTTGTACGACACCACCACCAAACCACAGTTCAAGCCGCTCGCCGCCGCCCTGCACGCGCGCGTGGTCAACCTGCACGATGCATTCCGGCGCATCGTGTTCGCGCAGGTGCGCATTGCCGCCATCAACGCGGCATTCACCGCCATCTACCTCTTGGTCGTGATTCCGCTGGCGGGCATCCACCTGCCGCTCACCAAGAGCATGATCGCGATCACGTTTGTCGCGGGCTTGTTGCCGGTGGCCGGCAACCTGATTTCCAACTCGGTGATCGTGATCGTCAGCATGTCCCATTCGATCGGGGTGGCGATGGCCTCGCTGGCTTTCCTGGTCGTGATCCACAAGCTCGAATATTTTCTGAACGCAAAAATCATCGGCTCGCACATCAACGCCAAGGCCTGGGAGTTGCTCACGGCCATGCTGGCCATGGAAGCGATATTCGGCTTGCCCGGCGTGGTCGCGGCGCCGGTCTACTACGCGTATATGAAGAAGGAACTGACCGACCTGGATCTGGTGTGAGTGCATTCGCCTGAACAGGATGGAAACTTTCGGCATTTCCAGCTATCGCACGATAACGGACCTGCGTGTCCGTTCATGCAATTTAACTGGAGAAATCGTATGTCGAATTCCAAGAGAAGTTCCGACGAAGAGCAACGAAGGCAACCGCAGGAAGCGGCTTCGCACGGCGACAATTCGAAATCGGTGACGCCGAAGGATGTTTCTCCGCAAGATGCGTCGGCGAAGGATGTTACCGAGCGCAAGATGTCTTCCGACAACCCGGAGGAAAAAGAGCAGGAAATGCTGGACGACGCAGTCGATCTGACCTTCCCCGCCAGCGACCCGATTGCTGTCCCGTCGATCGACAAGGAGCGCGAAAGGCGCATCGCCGAGCAGCATCGCCATCGCTGATGGATGAATCGTCTTCTTCATGACAGGGCGGGGCAGGCCGCGCCCTTGTCCGCATCATCGATCCATTTCGCCTGTCGCCACGCGGGCAGCGGCCAGGTCCCATGCCGCGTGGCCGACCGTCTTCAGCACCGGCATGACGCCGGTGCGCTCCACGCCGTGCGCGAGCACATCGCCGAGGTCGCGCACGGCGTTCCATTCAATCTCGGCCCGGATCAGATCGCCCGCCTCGTGCCTGGCGCCTTCGAGATGGTCGACCACGATGGCGCGTGCATGCAGCAGTTCCGCGGGGAACTCCGCCATCTCCGGCTTGAACGCGCCCACGCCCACCGCGAGTGTATCCGGACGCAGGCCGGCCGGGATCACCGGCGACTTCGCCGTGGTCAGCGCGATCACCAGGTCGACGTCCTGGCAGTGCGCATCCAGTTCGGAAATCGCCACTGGCGT
Source organism: Pseudomonadota bacterium (assembly GCA_021821365.1). Classification (GTDB taxonomy): domain Bacteria; phylum Pseudomonadota; class Gammaproteobacteria; order Burkholderiales; family Burkholderiaceae_D; genus Noviherbaspirillum. Next base: position 4,769 of record JAKACN010000010.1, read on the forward strand.
TGCGGCGACATCCGAGTGACGCGTCCATAACGTATCGCAGAACGCCTGCGCACCGGCCGCGGTGCGGCCGGCGATGCGGAAACGGGACAGCCCGAAGTACTCGATCAATGCGTCCGCATGGGCCGCCGCCTGCACGCCGGTGCCGATCAGCAGCGCGGACGCGGGTTTCGTCGACGCCAGCTTTTCGATACCGAGCAGGGTCACCGCCGCCGTGCGCCGCGCCGTGACGGTCGGCCCGTCGAGCAGCGCCAGCCGCCATCCGGTCGCGGTGTCGAACACTACGACCTCGCCCTGGATCGCCGGCAGGCCGTGCCGCGCATTGTCGCCATGCACCGTGATCAGCTTCGTTACGCTGATGTCCCGCGCCACGGCAGGCATGCACAGCAGGACACTGGATGCGTCGATCTTGACCACCTGCCGTTCCGGCGCATTGATTCCGCCGCTGCCGAGCTGGAGCGCCGCCTCGGCGATGGCCGACACGAGCTTCGCGTACGGCAGTGCCTGCGCGGTCTGGATGCTGTCGAGGACTCGCATGGATTGCCGTCCTCAGCGCAGGCGCTGTTCGAGCACGCCGCGCAGCAACTGGTCCGCATCGCGCAGCATCTTTTCCGTGGTCTCCCAACCGACGCAGGCGTCGGTCACCGAACAACCGTATTTCAGTTGAGAGAGGTCCTCCGGGATCGACTGCTTGCCGCCCACGATGTTGGACTCGATCATCACGCCGACCAGCGATTTGCTGCCGAGGCGAATCTGGTTCACCACGTCTGCCATCACCAGCGGTTGCAGGTCCGGGTTCTTGAAGCTGTTCGCATGCGAGCAGTCGACCACGATGTTGGCCGGCAGTTTGGCCTTCGCCAGCGCCTGTTCCGCCATCGCGACGGACACCGTATCGTAGTTGGGCCGGCCGTCGCCGCCGCGCAGCACGACATGACCATAGCGATTGCCGCTGGTGCGGACGATGGCCACGCGGCCTTCGTTGTTGATGCCGAGGAAGGAGTGCGGATGCGATGCCGACAGGATGGCATTGATCGCGATGCTCACGTCGCCGTCGGTGCCGTTCTTGAAGCCGACCGGCGTCGACAGGCCGGACGACATTTCGCGGTGCGTCTGCGACTCGGTGGTGCGTGCGCCGATCGCGGTCCAGGCGATCAGGTCGCCGAGGTACTGGGGCGAAATCGGGTCCAGCGCCTCGGTTGCGGTCGGCAGGCCCAGCTCGCACACGTCCAGCAGGAACTGGCGCGCATTGGCCATGCCGCGCTCGATGTGGAAGGAATCGTCCATGTCCGGATCATTGATGTAGCCCTTCCAGCCGGTCGTGGTGCGCGGTTTCTCGAAATATACGCGCATCACCAGCAGCATGGTGTCCTTCACCTCTTCCTGCAGCTTCTTCAGGCGGCGCGCGTAGTCCAGCCCCGCAGCCGGATCGTGGATCGAGCACGGGCCGACGACGACGAACATGCGCGGATCCTTGCGGTCGAGGATGCTGCGCAGCGCCTCGCGTCCCTGCGTCACCGTGGTGCCGGCGCTCTCGGACAGGGGCAGGCGCGCGTGCAGTTCTTCCGGCGTCGGCATCGGATCGAAGGATGTTACGTTGACATTTTCTACGTTGAAGGTGGTCATGATGGGCTGGTGGTCAGGATGGAATCGTGGCGCCGCGCCTGCCGGATGATTGGCAAGCGCCGAAAAGGCTACAGTTTATCGCTTATTGGATGCCGATGAGCCGAGACGGGGCTATACGGCGGCTGCTGGCTGGCGGAGGCAGGGTAATCGGGAGGTGTCCGAATTTTGTGCTGACGTCGGTTTAAAAAATGACGGTGAAGCGCCAGGTGTCGCCGAGCGCTTCGTGGTCATCGATGCATTCGACCGGCAGCTTGTCCGTACCGAGCGACGTGGTCAGGCGCAGCAGGCGGGTGTCTTGCGTGAATTGCGCGGCGCGATGAATGGCATCGATCATGCTGTTTTCTCGATCGTTACATTTAAAACAACTGTATTTCAGCATGGAATTGCATTATTGAATGAATCGAGACGGGATTGTCGAATGCAGCTGCGAATGAAACATGCGGACAAGCCCTCCTGCCGACGCGATTTCTGTCAGAATTTCCTCTTGCTCGCGCGATCAGGCACCGAATCTGCCCAATCCGGTCCAGTTGCTGGAAGGCTTGTTCGGAAAGCCGCCATGGCGCAGCACAATGCGTCTTTTTATTCATGGAAGAAAATCTTCCGCAACCAGGCCTGTTGTCCGTGGTTGCCTTCTGCAGATCCCGTCATGTACCAGGAACCCATCATCATGCTCGACTTCGAAACGACCGGCCTGAGCCCTGCCGCCGGCGCGCGCATCACGGAAGTGGCCGCGTTGCGCATCGAAGGCGGGCGCATCGTCGACCGCTTCGTCTCGCTGGTGAATTGCCACGTGCGCGTGCCGTCCTTCATCACCGGCCTCACCGGCATCACGCAGCAGATGGTCGATAGCGCGCCATGCGTCTCGCGCGTGGTCCCGGAACTGCTGCGCTTCATCGGCACCAACGCGCTCTCCGCGCACAACGCGAGCTTCGACGAAAAATTTCTGTGCGCCGAAAGCCGCGATCTCGGCCTGGCGCCGGCGCACCGCAGCCTGATCTGTTCGCTGAAACTGTCGCGGCGCCTGTTCCCGGGGTTGTCGAGCTACAAGCTTGGCACGTTGTCGTCCTCGCTCGGCATTCGCTTCACGGGCACCGCCCACCGCGCCGAGGCGGACGCCGAGGCGAGCGCGAATGTGCTGCTGCATATCGGCGATCACCTGCGCAGGACCTATGGCGTGTCCAGCATCGACACGCGCCTGCTTGCCCGGGTGACTGCGCTGAGTGCGGCCAGGGTGCCGGAATTCCTGGCGCGGGAATTGTGCCATCCGGCGTAGCGGGCAGGGAGCTCGGAGGACACGATCCCATGCCGGCATTGCCTCGCATCGTTGCGCTGATCGTGCTGCTGCACATGGCCGGATGCAGCTCCGTGGATATCGCCCCGCATGCGCCGCGCGACGTCGCCAGTTTCCCCGCGCGTCCGGTGGAAGCATCCACCGCGCCGCAGGATGGCGCGCCCGCGCGCCCACGCCTGCATGCAGCGGTTCCGCACGTTCCCTTGCCGCGCATTGCTCCTCCTTCTGTACCGGAGAAAGCGCCGGTCGGCCCGCAGGCGCCTGCGCCGGTGATCACCTGCGATCCTGCCGGATGCTGGAGTGATGGCAAGCGCTACGAAGGCGGGGCTGGCGGGACCTTCCTCGACAGGAACGGAAGGATGTGCCAGGGGAGCGGCAACTGGATACAGTGCTTCTGACGGCGTCCTTTTGCTACGCCGGGTAAAGGCCGCGCACCGTGCCGTACAGGCGCGCCAGGCCGAGCAGGCTGTCGATGGTCGGCGTGGGGACGCCGGCCAGCCTGCCGATCTCGTGCACCGCGGTGACCAGCGCATCGATTTCGAGCGCCTTGCCCGCTTCCGCATCCTGCAGCATCGATGTCTTGAACGCGCCGAGCTTGCGCGTGACTTCCATGCGGTCGGCGCCGCTCTGGCTGATCGGGCAGCCGATCTTCGCGCCAACCTGCGCCGCTTCCGCCATCGCCGCCAGGCAGAAATCATGGACCAGCGGATCATCGAGGATCCGGTCGCAGGTGGCGCCGGTGAGCGCGGACACCGGGTTCATCGTCATGTTGCCCCACAGCTTGTACCAGATGTCGGCGCGGATATCGGCGCTCGCCTCGGCGTCGAAGCCGGCACGCTTGAGAAGTGCGGCGGCCGCATCGAGCCGCGCGGACGGGCCGCCTGCGGGTTCGCCGAGGATGAGGCGGTTGCCGAAGCCGGGCTGCACCACGCCGGGCTGCGGGCAGGAGCAGGAGAGATGCACGACGCAGCCGAGCACGCGTTCGACCGGGATCGCGCGACCCAGGGTGCCGTCGGGGTCAAGCGACTGCAGGCGCGCGCCGGAAAACGGCACTCCTTCACCGGCAAAGAACCACCATGGCACGCCGTTCATCGCGGTGATCACGACGGTGTCGGGCCCCAGCAGCGGCGCGATGCGCGCGGCGACTTCCCGCAGCGCGGTCGCCTTGACGGCCACGATGACCATGTCCTGGATGCCGAGCGCCGCCGGGTCCGCGCTTGCCCGCAGCGGCACGTTGATGACGCCGTCCTGCGTCCGAACGCGCAGCCCGTGCGCCTTGAGCGCGGCCAGTGTTTCGCCGCGTGCAACGGCGCTGACTTCGCAGCCGGTTGCCGCCAGGCGCGCGCCGATCAGGCCGCCGACCGCGCCTGCGCCGTAGATCGCAATGTTCATGATTTCCTCCCGCCTTGTCTGTCCGTGCGCCAGCGAGTGTAACGCTTCACTCCGCGCTCTGCTCGGGAAGCGATTCACATATTCATGGTATGTATTGCGCCATGGAGCTATGGTAATTTCTGCACTCTCCGCAGCACTGGAAGTGACGAGGACTATTCGTGAAAAAACTGCTCGTGATGATGATTGTGGCGCTCTGCGCGATCGCATGGCGCAGTCCCGATATCATGCATGCGATCGGCGTTGCCGGATTCGTGGACGAGTCGAATACGCTGGCGACGAAAGGCGCAAGCGCTTCCGCCAGCCCAAACAAGCAGATGAGCGTCGACGAATTCGCCACCCTGAACAAGACCGACCCGCAGGCGTACCAGAAATTCCTCAATAGTTTCCAGGACCAGGAGCGCAGCGACGTCGACAAGCTGATGAATCTCCTGGCGCGCGGCAAGTACGAATAACAACAAACCTTGGTGCGTTACTTCACGACCGGCCTTTGGGCCGGTTTTTTTTATGTCCACGGAAGACAGGACAACACGGGCAACACGGCAAATTTCATTTCTTTCCGCCGCAGGGATGAACGCCGCGTGTGTTCTTTGGGAAGAACCATTGCGTGATGGTTCTTCCATTCCCCCTGCCTGCGCGCCGCTATGGCACATCGGCGCTTCCCGCCTCGCCCGGCTTGCCGGCGACCAGCGTGATGCCGCCGTCTTGCGTCACCTTGTCGATTGCATTGGCGGACGTGTCGGAAACCACCAGGTTGCCCAGGCCATCGATGGCAATGCCTTGCAGCGAATCGAAGGTGTCGGTCGGCCCCGCAATCGTGCTCAGCGCGCCGGACGACGACACCTTGCGCACGCTGCGGCCGGCGGCGAGATAGACATTGCCTGACGCATCGGCGGCAATCGCAAAGGTATCGAGCAGCAGGGCGGGAGCGACGTCGCTGTTGAAGTTGCCTGCCATCGTGCTCACCGTGCCGCCGGCCGCGATCTTGCGGATGAAGGTGCTGCCCTGGGGGATGTTCGGCGCGGGCGGGCCGTACCAGTCGGTGATGTACAGATTGCCGGACGGGTCGATGGCGATGCCTTGCGGGCCGAGGAAGGTGGCGGTGGCACCCGTGCCGTTGGCGGTGCCGCGCATGCCGCGCGTGCCGGCGAAGGTCGTCACCACACCCGCCGGAGTGACCTTGCGGATCAGATAGTTCTCGCTGTCCGCCACGTACAGGTTGCCTGCTGCGTCCGAGGCGATGCCCCATGGATGATTGAAGCGCGCCGCCATGCCGCTACCGTCGGCGTCGCCGGTCACGCCGGGCGTACCGGCCAGGGTCGTGACCATGCCGCCGGGAGTGATCTTGCGGATGGCGCTGTCATCCACCGCATAGACATTGCCGGACGCGTCGATGGCGATTCCCTTGAGCACCCGGAAGCGCGCCGCAGCGCCCGTGCCATCGGCCGTCCCGCTCAGGCCGGGCGAACCTGCCAGCGTGGTCACCACGCCGGATGGCGCGATCCGCCGGATGGTGTAATTGGCCGAATCGGCGACATAGATCGTGCCGCTGCCGTCGACCGCGATGCCTAGCGGCTGGTTGAAGCGCGCCTGCGTCGCGTCGGCCTGCGGGCCGGCACTGCCGGCGGAGGAGGCCGGCTTCGTTTCCGCCTGAGCGGTCGCGGTATGGGAAGGCAATGGCGTAGCGGGTGCCATGGTTTGTTGCTGCGGCGCGGGCTGACTGCTGCCGCTTGCCGACTGCGTCAGCACATCGCTGCCGCTACCGCTACCACCACCGCCACACGCGGCAAGGACAATACAACACAGGACTGCACCGATTCGACGACTCAAATGTACGCGCAACACAGACCACCTCGAAAGAAAGATTGGCTCCCTGATCTCTTCTTCGAGCCATCATCGCCGAGTGGAAACGGCACCCTTTTGACAACACTCAACAGCCCGCGAAACCCTGCGCGAAATGTTGTAAGAAATCTTGTCCGGCGCGCGGCTGCTCACCGCATGCTTGCCTGCCGCGCCGGCACCCCTATACTGTGCGCTACGCACAGGAGGCGCTTGACCCTGACGTGGCGTGAGGCTTTAAGGTGATGGCAAGGAGATGGAACGATGCTGCTGAAAATAGGCGAACTGGCCCGGCGTACCGGACTGACGGTGCGCACCTTGCATCACTACGATGCCATCGGATTGCTGTGTCCGTCGGCGCGCTCGGACTCCGGCTACCGGCTCTACAACCGGCAGGATATCGCACGCCTGCATCGCATCCAGGCCCTGCGGCGGCTTGACCTGGCGCTGTCCGACATCGCGTCGCTCCTGGAAGGCGGCAGCACCGACCTGCAAACGGTGATCGAGCAGCAGATCGCCCTGCTCGATCTGCAGGCGCGCCGCACCATCGCCCTGCGCGACAGGTTGAAGGGACTGCTGGAACATGTCGCCGGCAATGTCGAACCCGACTTGTCGGACTGGCTGGTCACGCTGGAGATGATGTCGATGTACGACAAGTACTTCACGCGCGACGAGCTTGCCACGCTGCGCGTATTGCGCGACACCGCGGACAAGGATGTCACATCGCAGTCGAAACCGCTGATCGCGCAGATCCGGAGCTTGATGGACCGCAAGGTGCCGCCCGAGAGCAGCGAGGCGCAGTCTCTTTCGAGGGCATGGATGGCGCTGGTGCATGAGCGCATGGGCGGCGACGCGCGCCTGATCCGGAAGCTCGACGCCATGCATCGCAACGAGTCGGCGGTGCAGGCGTTGACCGGCGTGGATGGCGCCATGATCGATTACATGGCGACCGCTTCGATCGCGCGCCGCCTGACCGTCTATCGCACGTACATCGGCGACAAGGAACTGCCGCAGCTGTTCGAGAAATTTTCGACGTGCCGGCGGAGCTGGCTGGAGGCGGCTGCCGAAGTGCGCGACATGGTCGATAAAGGCGTCGATCCGCACAGCGCGGCGGCGCAAAAGCTGTGCGCGCAATGGATCACACTCGCCGCGACGGTCTGGGGTGACGATCCCGACGTACATGAAAAAATCCGGCTCGCGCATGAGAAGGAGCCGAGCCTGCTGATCGGCACCGGCGTCAACAAGGAAGTCATCGCTTTCCTGACCAGCGGCATCGAGCATCTGTTGGAACGACAAGAAACGAAGACAGGAACTTCCCATGCATAAGACGGAAATCGACAGCCAGCGCAACGCGCTTTTCCAAAGCCCCAACTTTCGCTGGATGGCCGCCGGCGCGATCATTTCCATGCTGGGCGACCAATTCACCCTGATCGCCTTGCCCTGGCTGGTGCTGAAGATGACCGGCGACACGCTGGCCCTCGGCACGGTGCTCGCGGTGATGAGCATTCCGCGCGCGCTGTTCATCCTCGTCGGCGGCGCGCTGGTCGACCGCCATTCGCCCAAGCGCGTGCTGATGCTGACCAAGCATGTCAATACGCTTCTGCTTGGCACGCTGGCTGCGCTCGTGCTGACTGGCCACCTGAACATGTGGCTGGTACATGGACTCGCGCTCGCTATCGGGCTGGCGACCGCATTCAGCATCCCCGCGGGCACGTCGATCATGCCGCACGTGGTGCCGCGCGCGCAGTTGCAGGCCGCGAACGGCATCTTCATGGGAATTCGCCAGACATCGATGTTCGCCGGACCGCTGCTGGCCGGCCTGCTGATCGCACTGTTCAGCGACGGCAACGACGGCGCCGTGCAGGATGCGCGCGGCCTCGGGCTGGCCTTCCTGTTCGATGCCGTCAGCTTTGCGCTGTCCGCGTGGACGCTGGCGCGGGTCGTTACGCAGGAGCCCGCGCAAGGTCATGTCGCGGGCAAGCCATCGGTGTGGACTTCGGTGGGCGAGGGACTGCGCTATTGCTGGAACGACGACAGCCTGCGGGTATGCTTCCTCTATTGGGCAGCGGTGGCGTTCTTCATCACCGGCCCGGTGCAGGTGGCGGTGCCCGTGCTCGCCAGCCGCGTCGGCGATGGTGCGGCGGCGTTCGGCGCTCTGGCGGGCGCGCACGGTGCCGGCACGCTGCTCGGCATGGCCGTGACCGGCGTGAAGCGGCGCCTGCGCTTCGGCAGCTTCGGCATGACCATTCTACTCATCGACGGCATCATCGGCCTCCTGTTCATGCCGCTCGGCCTGATTGGCATGACATGGCAAGGCGTCGTCCTGCTGATGGTGATCGGCACGCTTAGCGGCTTTTTGCAAGTCAATGTCTATACGTGGCTGCAGCGGCATGCGGCGCCCGCCATGCTGGGCCGCACCATGAGCCTGTTCATGTTCATCTTCATGGGCATTGCACCGATGTCCTCCGCCATCACCGGATGGCTGATGCGCGGCGTCTCGCTTCAGCAGCTGTTCGCCGGCAGCGGCGCGCTGCTGGTATTGATCGTCGGTGTCGCGCTGCTGACATCGGGAATGCGCTCTATCAGCGACATCAAAACGGATACCGCGCGCTGATACCGATAGTTCCAATCGCAGGTTGAGAGTCGCTCGCTTTCGGCCTGCACCCGCCTGAAATCCTCTCCCGAACCCGCACTGCCTGTGCTAAATCGCAAGGAGACAGGGCGCATTTTGCCGGAAACTATGCGTCGAGGAACGATGTCAAAAGGGCGCTCTCCGGGTGAACGCGGAAGCCCGACATACCGCCCTCCAGCAACCCGATCATGGCCTTTGCTGCCGACGTAACGATGAGGCCTGTTGCATCCGGGAGCGTGGCGCGACGAGACGCCAGATACAGCAAGACGACCAAGCACGGAGGCCGGAGACATGGATGCGCCATCAAGCCGCAGAAAGGAATGGGCGGCTCTTTTGCAGAGCCTGAACATCGACGAACGCGAGATCCAAAATCGCAAGGAGTTTCTCGAATTCCGGGAGGAAGATGAAGAGCGGCTCAAGGAGATCAACAACCTTGCAGCAGCCTATGCGCAAGAAGTCATCGACGCATTTTACAGTCACGTGATGGCGTTTGAAGAAACCCGCGCATTCTTCACCGACCCAAAGGTGCTTGAGCGGGTGAAGAATTCCCAGAAACAATATTTTCTCCGCCTTACGCAAGGGCATTACGACGAGGCCTACGTCGAAAACCGGCTCAGGGTCGGCGCCGTGCACGAACGCATTTCGCTGCCGATCAAGTCCTATCTCGGCATGTACAATTTTTACCTGCGCGCCGTCGGCGCACGTATCTTCGAGCGTTACAAGGAGGCACCGGAGAAGGCGCTCGAGAGATTCCTTTCCCTGATGAAGCTGACCTTCTTCGATATGGGCCTGGCGATCGAGACCTATATCGATTCGCGCGAACGGACCATCGGCCAGCAGCAGGAAGCGATCAAGGAGTTGTCGACGCCGGTGCTGCCTTTCCGTGAAGGCATCCTGATCCTGCCGATCGTGGGCATGATCGATTCCTTCCGCGCGAGCCAGCTGACCGAACAGCTGCTGCGCGCCATCCGCGACAATCGCGCGAAGGTCGTGGTGGTCGATATCACCGGGGTTCCCTACGTCGATTCCCGCGTTGCCAGCCATCTGGTGCAGACCGTGGAAGCGGCACGCCTGATGGGGTCGAAGGTCATCATATCCGGCGTGGCGCCGGATATCGCGCTGACCATGGTGACGCTCGGCATCGACCTCGGGCGCATCGAAACCGTGGGCGACATGCTGAGCGGCGTCGAGCGCGCGGAGCAATTGAGCGGATACAAGGTGATCCGGGGGCCGGCCGGCGACGAAGGCGAGCCTGATCAGGCCTGAAAGGACGCCGCATGATCGTCCCCATATTGAAACAGGAACACTTCCTGATCGCCTCCATCCAGGGCGAGCTGACCGACGAAGAGCTGTTGATGCTGCGCGACCAGCTCGTGGACAAGGTCCGGCGGTACCGCTCGCGCGGCGTGCTGATCGACGTCACCGTGCTCGACATCATGGACTCCTTCGCGGCACGCACCTTGCGCAGCATCGCGCACATGACACGACTGCTCGGCGCGCAAACCATTGTGGCCGGCATCCAGCCCGATGTTGCCATCTCGATGGTGCAGCTCGGCCTGAGCCTGCAAGACACGATTCTTGCGCTGGACCTGGAGGACGGCCTCTCGATACTAAGGAAGGGAGCGTCCCGCAATGACGCCGACGGCCGAGCATGAAGCGGCAATTCCGATCCGGTCCGACCTTGACGTACTGAAGGCGCGGCAATACGGAAAGGAACTGGCCGGCATGCTGAAATTCAGCAACAGCGAACGTACCATCATTGCCACCGCGATCTCGGAAATTGCGCGCAACACCGTGCTCTACGCGAAGTCCGGCAGCATCCGGCTCACGATCGTCGAGCAGGGCGGCAAGCGGGGCATCCTAGTCGTCGTGCGCGACCAGGGGCCGGGCATTCCCGACCTCGGCCTGGCAATGCAGGACGGCTACACGACCTCGCAGGGGCTCGGCATCGGCCTGCCGGGCGCCAAGCGGCTGATGGATGAATTCGACATTGTTTCCGAATTGGGAAAGGGGACCGTTGTCACCATGAAGAAATGGGAACGGTGACAGGATGATATCAACCGGTAGCACGCCGCTGTTGCATTACTGGGTCGCGGGGCGGCCGATACCGGGTGAGCGCGAATCGGGCGACCAGTTTCTCGTTGCGCCGCGTCCGCAGGGTGCGCTGGTGGCGGTGGTCGATGGCCTTGGCCATGGCGAGGAGGCCTGCCTTGCCGCCAAGCTCGCCGTCGCCACGCTGGCCCGGCACGCCGATGAATCGCTGATTCCCCTGATACAACGCTGCCATGAGGAACTCAGGCGCACGCGCGGTGCCGTGCTGACCGTCGCGTCCTTCGATGCGATCACCGGCTCGATGACCTGGGTGGGGATCGGCAACGTCGAGGCCATGCTGCTGCGCGCGGCGGCGCCCGGCGCCAAGCCGGTTTCCATCCTGCCACGCGGCGGCATCGTCGGAGACCGGTTGCCGAACCTCATGCCCGCGACCCTGCCGGTCTATCCCGGCGACTTTCTGCTCCTTGCGACCGATGGCATCGGCAGTGCTTTCATGCATGAAGTGCGGCGGGCGGAACAACCGCAGCAGCTGGTGACTCAAATTTTTCACGCACATGCTCGTGACACGGACGATGCATTGGTGCTGGGGGTGCAATGGACAGGCGCAAACAGGGAATCCACAAACGCTCGCAGTTGACGCAAGTACCGCTGGTGCGCAATCGTCCGGCACAAAACATTGCGCGCGATAATTCCGACGACAGCGAATTCACGGAATTCCAGAACGAGTACCGCATGGCACTCATGGAATACCTGAGAAACGGCAGCGACGAAGCATCGTTGCTGCACGCGTATGAACTCGGACGGCGCGCGGCGACCAGCCAGTTGAGCGTCCTCAGCCTGAACGAGATCCACCAGTCCGCGTTGCTGTCCGGCGAATTCCGCAATGCCCTTGCGTTCGACGACAACGGCACCTATCTGCTTGGCAAGGCGGCGGATTTCCTGGGCCAGGCGCTGGCCCCGTTCGACATGATGCATCGCGGCTATGTGGAGACCATTTCCCGCCTGCGCACGCTGAACGAAACGCTGCACCAGCAAAGCCAGGCGCTGCGCCTGAGCGAAGAACGCATGCGCATGTTCATCAAGCACAACCCGGCGGCGGTCGCCATGCTCGACAAGGAAATGCGCTATGTGCTGGTGAGCCCGCGCTGGCATGTCGACTACCGCCTCGGAGAGCGCGACATCACCGGCCTGTCGCATTACGAAGTGTTTCCGGAGACGCCCCGGGAGTGGCGCGACATCTACCGGCGCTGCCTTGCCGGCGAAGTCGACAAGCGCGACGAAGTGCCGTTCGAGCGCGCCGACGGTTCGCTCGACTGGGTGCGCTGGGAGATCCATCCCTGGTACAGGGGAGAGAGCGACCAGAGCGAGATCGGCGGCATCATCATGTTCACCGAGGTGGTCACCGAGCGCAAGAACCAGGAACGCAAGATTGCCCGCCTGAGCCGCATCCAGAGCATCACCAGCGCCATCAATGCGGCCGTCATCCGCATCAACGACCGCGACGAACTGATGGAGGAGGTATGCCGCGTCGCGGTCGAGCAGGGCAGGTTCCGGCGCGCCTGGGTCGGCTTCGGCAAGCCGGATGCGTTGGCCATTTCCGCCGTTGCATCGCAGTCGCCGTCCGATGGCGCCAGCGTCGTCGCCAAGGGTGAGGCGACCGGCATGCTGATCGAAGCTTCGGTCATCGGACGCGCGATGACCTCCAACAAGCCGGTCGTCTGCAACGATATCGAGCACGACCGGCGGCTGCGCTACCAGCGCGAATTCATGGAACGGGGCTACCGCTCCATGGTCATGCTGCCCTTGTGCGAATCCGGCCACCCGATCGGGGTTCTCAGCCTGTGTGCCGGCGAACCGCGCTTTTTCGATCGCGAGGAGATGAAGCTGCTGTCCGAACTCGCGGACGATATTTCCTATGCGCTCAACCACATCGTCAAGGAAGAGCAGATCAACTACCTCGCCTACTACGACGCGCTGACCAGCCTGCCCAACCGCGACCTGTTCTTCGACCGGCTGCAGCGGCAGATCGAGGCGGCGCGGCATGAAGACCGAACCATCGCGGTGCTGCTGTTCGATATCGAGCGCTTCTCGAACGTCAACGATACCTTCGGGCGCCATATCGGCGACGCGCTGCTCAAGCAGGTGGCGGCGCGCCTGCAGCGCCTGGTATCCCCGCACGATACCCTGGCGCACGTCGGCGGCGACGTGTTTGCGATCATGCTGGCCGACATCAAGGGCGCTCCCGAGGCAGCGCATACCCTGGAACGGCTGATCGCGGGCTGCTTCCGGCCGGCGTTCGAAGTCGGCGGCTATGAATTGTACGTGGCCGTCAAGGCCGGCATCTCGCTGTTCCCGAGCGATGGCGCGGATCGCGATACGCTCTACAAGAATGCGGAGATCGCGCTGAAGAAGGCGCAGAAGAACGGCGAGACCTACCTGTTCTACCGGCGCGAAATGAATGCCAGCGTGGCAAGAAGGCTCACGCTGGAGAACCGCCTGTACCGCGCGCTCGAGCGCGGCGAATTCGTTCCCTACTACCAGCCGAAAATCCACACCGGAAGCGATCACGTGGTCGGCCTGGAATGCCTGCTGCGCTGGCAGCAATCCGAATCGGAACTGGTGCTGCCTTCGGCCTTCATACCCATCCTTGAAGAGACGGGCATGATTCTTCCGGTCGGCACATGGATCATGGAAAAGGCGATTGCCGATTACCAGGACTGGATCGCGCGGGGATTGTCGCCGCCGCCGATCGCCGTCAACGTCTCGGTGGTACAGCTCCGGCACCGGGATTTCGTCGCGTCGCTCAGGCGGATCGGCGACAGGATTCCGCAAGGCGCCTGCATCCTCGACCTGGAAATCACCGAAAGCATCCTGATGGAGAACATCGACCAGAATATCGAGAAGCTGCGCGCCGCCAAGGACATGGGGATGAAGATCGCGATCGACGACTTCGGCACCGGCTATTCTTCGCTCAGCTACCTGACGCGCTTGCCGGTCGACCTGCTGAAGATCGATCGTTCCTTCGTGATCGAGATGAATCGCAGCCCTTCCGGCCTTGCCATCGTGAGCTCCGTCATCTCGCTGGCCCACGCGCTCGAACTGGGCGTGATCGCCGAAGGCGTCGACGACGAAGAGCAGGCCAAGCTGCTCAAGCTGCTGCGCTGCGACCAGTTGCAGGGGTTCTATTGCAGCGAACCGTTGCCGGGAAAGCAGATCGAAGCGATGCTGTCACGCCAATAGTCAGCGGAGGGCGGCACGCATGGCGCAATTCATCCTGATGCTCACCGATAACGACCGCACCGTGCCGCATGCGCTGGCTTCGTATCGCGACATCGCGGACACCGGCCTCGCCTGCGTCGGCTTCAAGGACATCGGGTTGTCGATGCATGACATGGCCGCATTGGTGCGCGAGATCCACCGTCACGGCCGGCAGGCGATGCTGGAGGTGGTCAGCACGACGCGCGAAGAAGAGCTGGCGTCGGTGCGCGCCGCGCGCGAACTGGGCGTCGACTACCTGCTCGGCGGACGCCATGCGCAGGAGGCCGTCTCGCTGCTGCAAGGCTCTGGCATCCGCTACTTCCCGTTCTGCGGCCATGCTGTCGGACATCCGACCCGCCTGCTCGGCAGCATCGAGGAGATCGTCGACGATGCCCGCAGGCTGGCCGGCATGCCGGGCGTGGACGGCATCGACCTGCTGGCCTACCGTTTTTCGGGAGATGTCGCGGCACTGTTGCGCGGCGTCGTGGACGCGGTCGGCGTGCCGGTGATCGCGGCGGGCAGTATCGATTGCCCGGAGCGTATCCATACGGTGTGCGATGCCGGCGTGTGGGGTTTCACGATCGGCAGCGCGCTGTTCCATCGGCGCTTCCTGCATGACAACGAAGATCGGTACGACGTGTTGCGGAAGCAGGTCGAGGCCGTGCTCGCAATCGCGGCAAGCGGGCACGCGGCGAAGCGCGATTGAATCCGCACTATGTGGCTGCGGCGGCGAGGCTGCGCAATGCCTCGGCAGTGGCCGCATCCGCCGGAAAAAAAGTCTCCAGCGCCAGTTCCGACAGCGTCACATCGATCGGCGTGCCGAACACGGTCGTGGTGCTGATGAACGACAGGATACCGGCGTCCGTGCGCAGCTGAAACGGCACCACCACGCCCGCGTATTCCCGTGCGGCGGTGTTCGCATGCGGCATCACGTCCGGCGGCGCCGGATAGCCGGACAGTTCCTGCATCAGGTCCACCAGCACCGGATCGGCGCTGATGTCGATCTGGTGCCGCAGCCGCTCGAACAGGTGCGAGCGCCACTCCCAGTAGTTCGCGATGCGCGGCGCCACGCCGTCGGGGTGCAGGCTGAGACGCAGCACGTTGACCGGCGGCCGCAGCAGGACGGCATCCACGCCGGCCAGCAAGGGCGGCAATGCCCTGTTTGACGCGACCAGATTCCAGTGCCGGTCGATTGCCAGCGCGGGATAGGGCTCGTGTCCCGCCAGCACCAGGTCCATCGCCTTGCGCGCCGCATCCAGCGCAGGATCTTCCAGCTTCCGTTCGGAAAATACCGGCGCATATCCCGCTGCAACCAGCAAGGCATTGCGCTCCCTCAGCGGAATGCCGAGCCGCTCCGCCAGGCGCAGCACCATCTCGCGGCTCGGTACCGAGCGGCCTGTTTCCATGAAGCTCAGGTGACGCGTCGAAATATCCGCGTCCAGCGCGAGGTCGAGCTGACTGAGGCGGCGGCGCTGGCGCCATTCGCGCAGGAATTCTCCGACAGGACGTGTGGTTTGCATGATGGCTTCGATCATAGCGCAAGCCGCCGAAGCCTTTCCATTACCTCCGACGTAATCGACTTGCCGCGGGCGGTGGACGAACATGCAGTCACCGGCGCGGCATGCGCCGCCAATGATCCCGACCAAACACTGGAGCCAGACATGAGCGAATTGCATGCATTGATCGACCGGTACATCGCGGCATGGAACGAAACCGACCCGGCACGCCGCCGTGAATTGATCGCGAGCGTATTCACCGATGACGCGGATTACCTCGATCCCTTGACCCACGTCTGCGGCCACGACTGCATCGCCGCGGTGATCGCCGGCGCGCAGCAGCGGTTTCCCGGGCACCGCATTTCCCGGCATGGCGAAGTCGATGTCCTCCAGGA
Organism: Pseudomonadota bacterium; assembly: GCA_021821365.1. Classification (GTDB taxonomy): domain Bacteria; phylum Pseudomonadota; class Gammaproteobacteria; order Burkholderiales; family Burkholderiaceae_D; genus Noviherbaspirillum. The sequence continues at coordinate 20,741 of JAKACN010000010.1, forward strand.
CCATGTGCGCTTTTCCTGGCGCATCGCGCCGCTCGACGCGCAGGCGCCGGGAGCGATGCGCATGCAGGGCACCGATTTCGCCGTGTTGGCGAATGGCCGCCTGCGCAGACTGACCGGATTCTTCGATCCGATGCCTGCTGCGCCGGAGAAAAAGAAGCGCGGCTGGTCGGTCGAGAGCTTCGCCGCATTCTGGGACAGGCCCGATCTTTCGCTGGTCGCCCGCGCGCTTGCGCCGGACGTGGTCGGCTACTGGCCGGGCAGCGAACCGCTGCGCGGCATCGAAGCCTACACGCGCCGCATCGCCGACCTGATCGCGCTGGTGCCGGACTTCCGCCTGGACGTGGCCGAGCACGCCGCCAATGGCGATTGCGTCTTCATCCGCTGGATCGCGCACGGTACCTTCGATGGCGCGCCGTGCGAATTGTCCGGCGTCGATCGGGTGCGCGTGCGCGACGGCCTCGTTGCGGAGAACCGCATCTTCTGCGACCACCCGCTGATCCGCGCGTTGGCGCAGCGCGGTTCAGGTGCGTCATCGCCTTTGCGCGACAAGGCGCTGGCGTGAACAAGTCCTCCGGTGATGTCGTGCCGTCGTGCATGGCGGCTTGCGTCCGCGACGGCATGCCGGCCGGCTGGCCGACGGTGTATCGCCGTCGTAGTTCTACGGTCGCGAATAAGTTTCCAATGAGCAATAATCTGGGCTAATGTAGTACTGAGAGCCGTCGCCGAAGAGCCGGAAAAAAGAGAGGGCCGAGGGGGGAGACTGAACTGCTAACCGAGAAATATCATGTGCCCGACGAATCACCTTGCCCCGGTCACGCGCTTCACGTTTGTCGACGAAGAACCGCCTGTCAATTTCCCCAACCTGCATGTCCTCGTTGTCGATGATCTTGCCACCATGCGCAGGGTGGTCGGCAGTCTGCTGCGCGAAGAGCTGGGGCAGGCAAGGATTTCCGAGGCCGCCGACGGCGCGCAGGCGCTGCAGCTGCTCAAGTCCGCCGAAACGGAGGGCAGACCGGTGGATTTCGTCGTTACCGATTGCAACATGCCCAATATGGACGGCATCACGCTGCTGCAGAAGATTCGCGAGACGCCCCAACTGCAGCAGTTGCCGGTGCTGATGGTCACCGCCGAGGCCACCCGGGACGTGATCCTGGCCGCGGCCCGCGCCGGGGCCGACGGCTACATCGTGAAACCCTTCAACGCCGCCACGCTGCGGCTCAAGCTCGACCAGATCATGAACCGGAAGAAGCGTCAGCACCGCCCCAGCGCGGCGCTGGCGTAGATCTTCACCTTACTGCCGGCGGTGTTCGGGCACATGGCCCGCTGTGGCGCCATGTGCCTGCGCGGTGCGCTTGCGAAGGCGGATATTGAGCATCTCCACCACCAGCGAGAATCCCATGGCGGAGTAGATATAGCCCTTCGGCACATGGTGGCCGGTACCTTCCGCGATCAGCACCACCGCGACCACCACCAGGAAGGATAGCGCCAGCATCTTGATGGTCGGGTGTTGCGAGATGAATCGACCGATCGCGCCGGCGAAGAACATCATCAGGCCCACCGAAGCGACCACGGCGGCGATCATCACGGCGATCTGGTCTACCATGCCGACTGCCGTGATGATGGAGTCGAGCGAGAACACCAGGTCGATCAGCACGATCTGCAGGACGATGCCGAAGAACGTGCTTTTCACCCGGGAAGCGGCGCTGCCTTCGATGCCTTCCAGGGAATCATGGATTTCGCCCACGCTCTTCCACAGCAGGAACAGCCCGCCGAACAGCAGCACCAGGTCGCGCCCCGAAAAGTCGAAGCCGGAGAACGAGAGCAGCGGCGCGGTCATGCCGGCCAGCCAGGATAGCGTCAGCAGCAGGCCGATGCGCATGAACATCGCCAGGAACAGGCCGATCCGGCGCGTCATTTCGCGCTTGGCCTGCGGCAGCTTGTCGACCAGGATCGAGATGAAGATGATGTTGTCGATGCCCAGCACCAGTTCCAGCGCGGTCAGGGTGGCGAATGCCGCCCAGGCATTCGGATCGGTCAGGATGTCCAGCATGGTGAATTTTGTCGAGTGTGTAAAAGAAGAGAGTGTCTTGCGACACCCTCTTCGACAGGCGGGCCGGCAGGCGCTTACTCGTTATTGGCGAAACCGAGCAGGTGCAGCAGGCTGGTGAACAGGTTGAAGATCGATACGTACAGGCTCACCGTCGCCATCACGTAGTTCGTTTCGCCGCCGCGCACGATGTTGCTGGTCTCGAACAGGATCATGCCCGACATCAGCAGCACGAAGACCGCCGACACGGCCAGCGACAAGGCCGGGACCTGGAAGAAGATCGCCGCCAGGCCGGCCAGGAAAGCCACCAGCACACCCACCGTCAGGAAGCTGCCCATGAAGCTCATGTCGCGCTTCGACACCAGTGCATAGCCGGACAGGCCGAGGAAGATCGCCGCGGTGCCGCCCATGGCCATCGCCACCGTCTGCGTGCCGTTTGGCATGTTCAGGTAATGGCTGATGACCGGGCCGAGCGTATAGCCCATGAAACCGGTCAGCGCGAACACCAGCGCCACGCCGAGACCGCGGTCGCGGTATTTCGTCACCAGGTACAGCAGGCCGAAATAGCCGACCAGCGTCAACAGCATGCCGGGATGCGGCAGGTGCAGCGCGGCCGATGCGCCGGCCGTCATCGCGCTGACGCCGAGCGTCGCCGCCAGCAGCATGTACGTGTTGCGCAGCACACGATGTGCCGCGCTGTCGAGCACCGTGGTCGCGGCGCGTGCGCCGAAGCCCTGGGTGCGGAGTGATTGGTATCGATCGTTCATGTTCCATCCTTTCTTTCGATAAAGCGTTGCCGGACAGTCGAACCTCGTCGCCGTCACGCAGGCATCATAGGCGCCTTGCCTAAATCGAAAAAGCGAAGATAATATGAAAATAACTTCGGAAAAACAGAAGAATGAAGAACGCTCCCCTGAACTATCGGCACCTGTATTACTTCTGGGTCGTTGCCAAGGAAGGCAGCATCACGCGCGCCGCCGAGCGGCTCGACGTGGCGGTGCAGACCATCAGCGCCCAGCTTGCCCTGCTGGAGCAATCGGTCGGCAAGGCCCTGCTCGCGCCACAGGGACGCCGCCTGGTCCTGACCGAAGCCGGCCGCGTTGCGCTGAGTTACGCCGACCAGATTTTTCTGCTCGGCGAGCAGTTGCAGGAAGTGCTGACCGAGCCAGACATCGGGCGCACCATGCGCCTGACGGTCGGCCTGTCCGATTCGCTGCCCAAGCTGACTGCGTCGCGTCTGCTCGAAGCAGCGTTGAACCTTCCCAGCAAGGTCAAGCTGGTCTGTCATGAAGACGATTTCGAGTCCCTGCTCGGCGAATTGTCGGTGCACAAGCTCGACGTGGTGCTGACCGACCGCCCGGTGCCGTCCGGCACCACACTGCGCGTGTTCAGCCACCTGCTTGGCGAAAGCGAGCTGATGCTGTTCGGGTTGCCGCAGCTGGCGGAGCGCTATCGTGCGAACTTTCCTGCGGGACTGACCGGCGCGCCGCTGCTGCTGTCGACGCGCAACCATGCGGTGCGCGGCCGCATCGACCACTGGTTCGAATCGCATGACCTGCGTCCCGACGTGGTGGGCGAATTCGACGACAACGCCCTGTTGAACACCTTCGGCCGCAACGGCATGGGCCTGTTTCCCGCGCCGTCCGCCCTCGCGAAAGACGTCCGGGAGCAGCTCGGCGCAGTGCCGGTCGGCGAGCTGACGCAGGTGCGCGAGCAGTTCTTCGCCATCTCCAACGAGCGCCGCATCAAGCATCCGGCCGTCGAAGCCATCCTGAACGCCAGCCATCGCAGCGTCTTCGCCGCCTGATCTCCGCACGCAACAATTGCTGAACCGCAGGAGCCAAAAATTAGAGTAATCGTTCGTTTTTTTATCAAAACGACAATAAACCCGTTGCCGTCAATTGCTCATCTGAAATAACATCGCCGAACCGGTTAAGTGGCGAAAAGAAAAGACCATCCTTGCCGGCCCGCGCTCGACGGGCAATACACATCGCCACGTTCCATCGTGGTCAAAGGGGGCAACATGAAACTCAACGGACTGCGCATCGGTCAGCGCCTGGCACTTGCATTCGGCGTCGTCACCGCGCTGCTGATCATGCTGGCAGCATTGTCCACCATCCGGATCGACAGCCTCACGGGTGAAATCACGACGATGGTCAAGGACCGTTATCCGAAGACCGTGATGGCCAATACCATCAAGGATGACCTGAACGAGGCCACGCGCAGCATGCTCAATGTCCTGATCATGGCCGATGCGGGACAGATCAAGAAAGAAATTGCCAACGTCGCCGTCCGCACGAAAAACATGGATGAGGCAATCGTCCGCCTGCAGAAGAGCATCACCGACAGCGCGGGCCGCGCGCACGTGAAAGCGATCGTCGAGCTGCGCGACAAGTTCGTGCCGGCGCAGGACAAGTTCATTGCCCTGGTCAACGACGACAAGAAAGACGACGCCATGGTCAAGCTGATGTTTTCCGTGCGTCCCTTGCAGCTCAAGTATTTCGAACAGCTCGACGCCTTCATCAAGTACCAGAACAGCGAAATGGAAAAGGCCGGCGACGCTTCCACCCAGGCGGCGCATCGCACCGCCTACCTGATTCTGCTCCTTGCGGCCGTCGCCAGCGTGCTGAGCGTGCTGGTCGGATTCCTGACCACGCGCAGGATCACCGCGCCGCTCACCGAAGCGGTCGGCATTGCCAGGCGCGTGGCGGAGGGCGACCTGACCAGCCGGATCACCATCCGGACCCGCGACGAGACCGGCCAGCTCATGGAAGCGCTCAAGGGCATGCATGACAGCCTGGCGAACATCGTGGGCGAGGTGCGCGCCGGGACCGAGACGATGGCCTCCGCATCGCGTGAAATGACCACGGGCAACATGGACCTGTCCGCGCATACGCAGGAGCAGGCCAGCGCGCTGCAGCAGACGGCGGCGTCCATGGGCACGCTGACCGGCACGGTACGCCAGAACGCCGAAAATGCGCGCCAGGCCAACCAGCTCGCCGCATCCGCATCGGAAGTGGCGGAGAAGGGGGGCGCGGTCGTGTCGCAGGTGGTGCAGACCATGGGATCGATCAACGACTCCTCGCGCAAGATCGTGGACATCATCGCCGTGATCGACGGCATCGCGTTCCAGACCAACATCCTCGCCCTGAACGCCGCGGTGGAAGCGGCGCGCGCCGGCGAGCAGGGGCGAGGCTTCGCGGTAGTCGCCTCCGAGGTGCGCAGCCTGGCGCAGCGTTCAGCCAGCGCGGCGAAGGAAATCAAGACGCTCATCGGCGATTCCGTCGACAAGGTTGCGGAAGGCAGCAAGCTGGTCGACCAGGCGGGTGCGACGATGGGCGAGGTGGTCGCCAGCGTCAGGCGCGTGACCGACATCATGCATGAGATCACCGCGGCCAGCCAGGAACAGAGCTCCGGCATCGAGCAGATCAACCATGCGATCGTGCAGATGGACGGCGTGACACAGGAGAACGCCGCGCTGGTCGAGGAAGCGGCGGCATCGGCGGAAACCATGCAGAACCAGGCCGCCACGCTGGCGCAACTGGTAAGCGTCTTCAGGATCGACGGCGCGCTCGCGCTCGCCGACCAGGTTGGCGCCAGCATGGCAAGAAGGATCGAGGCACCCGCGGCAAAACCGGGGGCGCATCCGAAGGTGAAGAAGCTGGCGGCGGCACCCCGCGTACCGGCAGGCGGCAACGACGATTGGGAGGAGTTCTGACGGCATGCACCGGCAAACGCCTCATCACAACAAATTCAAACAAGGAGCATGAACATGAACAAGCGCATCAAGTGGCTGCTGGCCATGGGGTGCCTGGTGGCAGGGCTGAGCCAGGGCGCAATGGCTGTGGAAGTGGGCGGCGTGAAGCTGGAAGACAGCGTGCGTGTCGCCAACCAGGAATTGAAGCTGAACGGCGCCGGCATCCGCAGCTGGGCCATCTTCAAGGTCTATGTGGCCGGGCTGTACCTGCCGGAGAAGAAAAAGACGGTGCAGGACATCCTCGCCTCGAACGGCCCGCGCCGCGTGCGCATGGTGCTGCTGCGCGACATCAACAGCGATGAGATGGGCCAGGCCTTCATGGACGGCCTGAACAAGAACTCCGACAAGACGGAGAAGGCGAAATTCGTCAACCAGACGATCAAGATGGGCGAGATCTTCGCCTCCATCCCCGCCCTGAAGGCCGGCGACACCATCACCAATGACTGGATTCCGGGCTCGGGCATGCACGTGCTGGTGAACGACAAGCGCGTCGGCGACGTCCTGCCCGACATCGCGTTCTACAACGCCTTCCTGAAAATCTGGCTGGGCGACAAGCCGGCCGACAGCAGCCTGAAACAGGCGCTCATCGGCAACTGACTATAAAACCCTGTGTCCACGAAAAACACGAACGACACGAAAGACAATATCCTTCTTGTGCCTTTTGTGTTTTTTGTGGACAAGAGGTTTTCTGCCGTGGACGATCCTGACGGATATCGCGCTAGGACAACCTGGGCGACAAGCCGGCCGACAGCAGCCTGAAACAGGCACGCATCGGCAACTGACTATAAAACCCTGTGTCCACGACAAACACGAACGACACGAAGACAATATCCTTCTTGTGCCTTTTGTGTTTTTTGTGGACAAGAGATTTTCTGCCGTGGACGATCCTGACGGATATCGCGCTGCGACAACCCGGGCGACAAGCCGGCCGACAGCAGCCTGAAGCAGGCGCTCATCGGCAACTGACTATAAAACCCTGTGTCCACGAAAAACACGAACGACACGAAAGACAATATCCTTTTTGTGCCTTTTGTGTTTTTTGTGGACAAGAGGTTTTCTGCCGTGGACGATCCTGACGGATATCGCGCTGCGACAACCTGGGCGACAAGCCGGTCGACAGCAGCCTGAAACAGGCGCTCATCGGCAACTGACTATAAAACCCGGTGTCCACGAAAAACACGAACGACACGAAAGACAATATCCTTTTTGTGCCTTGTGTGTTTTTTGTGGACAAGAGGTTTTCTGCCATGGACGATCCTGACGGATATCGCGCTACGACAACCTGGGCGACAAGCCGGCCGACAACAGCCTGAAGCAGGCACGCATCGGCAACCAACCGTAAAAACCCCTGTCCACAAAAAACACAAAAAGCCAAAAAAATAATTGTTTTTCGTGCTTTTTGTGTCTTTCGTGGACAAGAGATTTTTTATCGTGGTTGAGGCCTTCCGTCCGTCATCCGGCAGCTTTGCCTGAATGCGCTACGCATCGACCCAATTCACGTTCGGAAATTTTTCGCGGAACGCTGCCGGCATTGGCACGACTTTCTTCATCTGGTAGTTGAAAAAGACGAAGCCCGACTTGGCCATCGCCACCAGCGCGCCGTCGGCCGGGCGCGTGATGCGGAAGGTGATGTCGCCGCCGTACTTGTTGAAATCCATTACGCCGACTTCGAACAGCAGGTGGTCGCGCGCATGGGCTTCGGTCTTGTAGGTGGTGGCGAGATCGGTCACGATGATGCCGATGCCGTCCTCCCGGTTTTCCTCGATGCCGAACTCGTACATGAAGCGTGCGCGCGCTTCGGAAATCATCGAGATCATCGAGTCGTTGCCGAGGTGGTTGGCGGCGTTGATGTCGGTCACGCGCACGGTGAGTTGCGTGGAGTAATAGTACTGGTGTTCGGGGAATTCAAGTTTCAGACGTGCCATCGTGGTTCTCGTTTGCAAGGAGTGCCGCATCGCGCGGCTGGCGCATTGTACCTTCCGGCGCGGCGATGCGCGCGCCGGGCCGGCGGCGAACGGGCGGCCGCGGATGACGTTACACTTGTCGAAAAACGCACCTGTTCCCTGCCATGCCAGAATTGCCAGATCCCAACGACGACCCGCCTCCCATGGCGCCCGAAAGACCGGGCGATGAAGAATGCTGCCAGAGCGGATGCGATCCTTGTGTCTTCGACTGGTATGCCCAGGAGCTGGAGCGCTACCGCGCCGACTTCGCGGCCTGGGAAGAACGGCAGCGCCGGAAAGACAATCGCCCCGCCGGATGATGCGGCAGGGCGATCGTTGCGGATGGCGCTCAGTTCGTGGTGGTAGTCAGCACCACCTGCTGTCCCGGCACCACGTCAAACATCAGCACGCCGTCCGAGATCGCGGTCGGCACCGTCGTTCCCGTCGTCGTATGCGCCTGCACCTGGCCGCTCAAATTGGCCTTGACCGGGATCGTCACGGTCAGCGGCGTCGAGCATAGCCCCGGCGTCGCCGTGCCGTCCAGCCGCACCGTGGCCTGGGTCGACGAGGAGACTGTCGCGACCGGCGTCACCTGCGGCCGGCATTGGCGATAACGCGACACATTGAGCAGGGTGTCGATCCAGAGCTTCGACGAGAACTGACTGGCGTAGGTCAGATGATCGATCAGGAACTGCGAGGTAACCGGGCTCCAGCCGTCGCCGTCCACACCATGCCCGCCTGCAACCATCCATCCGCCAATCGCAACGGTCTCGCTCAGCGTATCGTTCGCATTCTTCAGCGCGTCGGCCAGGGTCGGCGTGTGGTCCTGGTCGAAGAAGGCCCAGCGATAGGTTGGGTCGTTCATCGCCACCTTGCGCACCGCATAGTGGCTCTGCTCGGCGATGCTCAGCGCATGCGCGGTGTACGCATGCCACGGGAACGCGAAGGTGAGCGGCTTGACGCCGACATGCTGCTCGATCGCGGTTTGCGCATCGTTGATTTCCGTAAAGAGTGTCGAGTCGGGCAGCGTCGGATCGGACATGTCGATCGTGTGCGTCATCGAATGGTTGCCGATCTCGTGCCCTTTTGCGGCAAGGCTTTGCCATAGCGGCCAGCCTGCGATGTCCGCTGTCTTGACGATGATGTAGAAGGTGGCGCGCAACCCGCGGTCTTCGAAGATCGTTGCGATCTTGGCGGCGGATGGATAGCCGTCGTCGAAGGTATACGACGCGGCGGCGACCTTGTTCCCCTTGTACTTCGCCACCTTTGGCGCGGTGAAGTCGAAGCACTGGTCGATGATGCCGTTGCAGTCGCCGCTTGGCGGCGGCGGTGGTGGCGGCTCCGTTGTCGTCGTCGAGGCATACTCGCAGATCTTGTCCGCGCCCGGCAGCGGGTCGCCGAAAACACTGTTGTTGCAGGCGATCGAGCCGGTGGCGGTCCGCGTTGCCCAGGTGCCGTTCAATCCGTAGCGCACGTCCCGGGTTCCGGAGAAGGTGCAGATGCCGTTCTCATTCGCGCACTTGGTCCAGGTTACGTCCGTCGGCGGGGGCGGAGGTGGAGGCGGCGGCGGAGGAGGAGGTGGTGGCGGCTCCGTCGTTGTCGAGGCATATTCGCAGATCTTGTCCGCGCCCGGCAGCGGGTCGCCGAAGACACTGTTGTTGCAGGCGATCGAATCGGTCGCAGTCTTTGTCGCGTACGTTCCATTCAATCCGTAGCGTACATCTCTCGTGCCGGTGAAGGTGCAGATGCCGTTCTCATTCGCGCACTTGGTCCAGGTCACGTCTGTCGGTGGTGGAGGCGGCGGGGGCTCGGTCGTGGTGGTCGTGAGGTATTCGCAGATCTTGTCGGCGCCCGGCAGCGGATCGCCAAACACGTTGTTGTTGCACGCGATCGAGCCGGTGGCGGTGAGGGTGGCCCAGGTCGTGTTCAGGCCGTAGCGCACCTGCGTGGTGCCGCTGAAGGTGCAGGTACCGTTCTCATTCGCGCACTTGGTCCAGGTTTCGACCACCGTGACGGCGAGTGCCGTGCTGCTGCCGGGGGCCGGCCCGGAGCGAGATGAGGAGAAGGTGTCGCCGTTGCCGCCGCATCCTCCCAGTCCGATGATTGAAAGAAGCAACAGCCCGCATAGTTTCCACCCCTCCGACATTCGCATTGATTTTCTCCGAACAGGTGTCTGGTACTACCGAACAGTCTAGTCTTGCATTCCTTTTCACCGTTGAGACTTGTCAATCGCATACTGCATTGCGCAGGAGTAAGGCAAGCGCGGGATTTCTCCGCAGACAGTTCACGCCTGCACGGCCGGCGAGGAAAGCCGGGAGGCGGACGACGGCATTGCGCAGCGCGCACCGTTCAGATCGATGCTTCCGGAATGGATGGTAATCTGATGGCACGGCGCCGATGGCGGACCCTGCATGGAGGTCGTCCGCTGGCATGCCAACCATGACGATGAACTTCACAATGACCGAAACAAGAACCTTCTCCCCGGAGCACGCCGACGGCGTGCTGTCTGTGATCCTGCCGATCCAGCAGGATGAATTCCAGGTTCCGATTACGCTTGAAGATCAGCCCGACTTGCTGGATATACCCGGTTTCTATCAGCGTGGCGCGGGAAACTTCTGGGTCGCGCTGGAGCAGGGCCGTGTCGTCGGGACCATTGCACTGATCGACATCGGCAATGGACAGGGAGCCTTGCGCAAGATGTTCGTGCAGGCGGATTACCGCGGCAAGGCGCACGGCGTCGCGCAACGGCTGCTGGACACCTTGCTGGACTGGTGCGCGCGGCAAGGGGTACGCGAGGTATACCTCGGCACAACGGCCAAGTACCTGGCCGCGCATCGTTTCTACGAGAAGAACGGATTTGCCGCGATGGCGAAAGAGGACCTGCCGGCGACCTTCCCGCTGGTCGCGGTGGATACGAAGTTTTACCTGCGGCGATCGGGAGCGGAGCGCGCCGCCGGTTAACGGCGCGCTCGCGGCACCGGCCTATTTCACGTACATCAGGTCGCGCAGGAACAGCGACAGCGGCGGGAAATAGGTGATCACCATCAGGCACGTCAGCACCACCAGCACGAAGGGAATCAGGCGCGGAATCATGCGATCCAGCGAGATCTTCGCCACGGTGCAGGCGGCGAACAGGTTCACGCCGAACGGCGGCGTGATCATGCCGAGCGCAAGGTTGACGATCATGATCATGCCGAAATGCACCGGGTCGACGCCGAACTTGATCGCGACCGGCACCAGGATCGGCGCGAGCACAATGATCGATGCCGAGGTTTCGATGAACATGCCGATCACGAACAGCGCGGCGTTCACACCGAGCAGGAAGTAATGCGGACTCTTCAGCGTGTCGGCCAGGAAGGCGCCGATCGCTTCCGGCACGCCGGCCCGCGTGATCATGAAACTGAACAGGCCGGCGTTGGCGATGATGAACATGATCACCGCGGACGACAGCACGGATTTCCTCACGATGCGCAGAACGTCGGCCAGTTTGGTTTCGCGATAGATGAACACGCCGAGGATCAGCGCGTAGAACACCGCCACCACCGAGGCTTCGGTCGGCGTGAACACGCCGCCGTAAATGCCGCCGAGGATGATCACCGGCATCAGCAGCGCAAGCCAGGCCTGTCTCGCCGCGACCAGCACCGGCAGCTTGCCGACGTGGTCATTCTTGCCGTAGCCCTTGATGCGCGCGTAGACGACCACGAAAACCATCAGCGCGACGCCGATCAGGATGCCGGGGCCGAAGCCGGCGATGAACAGTTCGCCGATCGACACTTCCGCCGAGACGCCGTACAGGATCATCGGAATCGACGGCGGGATGATCACGCCGAGTTCAGCCGATGTGGCCTGCAGCGCGGCGGCGTAGTTGACCGGGTAGCCGTGCTTGACCAGCGCCGGAATCAGGATGGAGCCGATGGCGAACGTGGTGGCGACCGAGGAGCCGGACACCGCCGCGAAGATCATGCAGGTCAGCACGCAGGTTGCGGCGAGGCCGCCCTGGATGCCGCCGACCAGCGACTTGGCGAATTCGACCAGGCGCTTGGAGATGCCGCCGGTTTCCATCAGGTTGCCGGCGAGGATGAAGAACGGAATCGCCGCGAGCGGAAACTTGTTGATCGAGGTGAACATCTCCTTGGCCGCGATGAGCATGTTGGCGTGGGAGACGGAAATGCCGACGACGCTGGCCAGGCCGATCGATACCGCGATGGATACCGAAATCGCGAAGCACACGATCATCGTGATGAGCATGGTGAGGGACATGATGGACTCTTGATCGTGTGACGGTTATTGGGCTGTTTCCAGTTCTTCGTGCTTCGGCTCGAGGAAGTTGCCGATGACGCCGAAGATCGCGCAGAGGCCGCCGACCGGCATGGCGACGTAGGCCCAGAACATCGATACCGATTCCAGTCCGGCCATGGTCTGCACGCTGCCGCGCTGGGCATAATCCCAACCGTACCAGATGATCACGGCGAGCAGTGCCAGCGACAGGAGCGCAATCACGGCTTCGAGCACGCGGCGGAAGGCGGGCGGGGACAGGCGATGCATAAGGTCGATCGATACCATCGATCCGAGCCGAAAGGCTTCCGGCAAACCCATGAATACCATCCAGATGAGGAAGAAGCGGATCAGCACTTCGGTCCACTCGGCCGGTTGCTCGAACACGAAGCGGGTCAGGATCTGGAACAGGCCCAGGCACGCCGACAGGATCAGCATGAGGCAGGCGATGCCCATGGAAAGGGCGGTCAGGCGGCGCTCCACCGCCAGAAAAGCGTTTTTCATAGTGTTCTCTATCGATCAGATCTTCGGCGACGCGAGGGACGGCTACCCATGTGTCCATGAAGCCTTGCGCAACCTTCGCAAAACAGCCGTCGGTTTTCCCAGTCGTTCCCGCACAGGCCTCGGCGGTCCTGCGGGGAACGGCGTTTTCAACAGCTTGCCGGGAATGGCAGACGAAGTGCCCAGGAACAGGGCACTTCGTCATTTCCTTACTTCACCGCCTTGATCCGATCAAGGTTGGCCTTGCCGAACTGCTTCTCGAAATCGGTGAACACCGGTGCCAGCGCGGCCTGGAATTTTGCCTTGTCCACCTTGTCGACCACTTGCATGCCCTTGGCGCGCAGGTCGGCCACGGCGGTCTTTTCGTCGGCGTCGACGCGGTCGCGGTTGGCCTTGGCGGCAACCTTCGCGGCGTCGAGGAAGGCCTTCTGGTCAGCCGGCGACAGCTTGTCGAATATCGCCTTGTTCATCAGGAACACACCCGGCGAATACACGTGGCCGGTCAGCGTGAGGTATTTCTGCACCTGCTCGAACTTGTTGGCGACGATCACCGACAACGGGTTTTCCTGGCCGTCGACGGTGCCTTGCTGCAGGGCGGTGAACACTTCCGTGAATGCCATCGGCGTCGGGATGATGCCGAAGCCCTTGTACGCCTGGATATGCACCGGATTTTCCATGGTGCGCATCTTCAGGCCCTTCATGTCTTCCGGCGTGTTGATCGGGCGCTTGTTGTTGGTCATGTGGCGGAAGCCGTTCTCGCCCCACGCCAGCGCCTTGATGCCCTTGGAGTCGAACTTCTTCAGCATCTCCTGCCCGATCGGGCCGTCCAGCACCGCGCGCGCATGCGCATAGTCGCGGAACAGGAAAGGCACGTCGAAGATCTTCACTTCCGGCACGAAGTTCGGGATCGGGCCGGTGGAGGTCCAGGTCAGTTCCTGCGTGCCGAGCTGCACGGCTTCGACCGCTTCACGCTCCGCGCCGAGCGCGCCGGCGTAGAAGGTCTGGATCTTGTAGCGGCCATTGGTGCGCTTCTCGACTTCCTTCGCCAGCGTGTCGATGGCGACGCCCTGGTGCGAATTCTGCGCGGTCGACACGCTGATGCGCATGACGGTCTGCGCCGACGCGCCCTGCGATGCGAAGGCGAGTGCAATGCCGGATACTGCAGCTGCGATAAGGCTGGAGCGGAATGCTTTCATTGTAAGTCTCCTGTTTGTGAGGGGGAGTACGTGATGCTTCAAAGATGCTGCCGGGTTGAAATCATTGTCTGCCGGCGCGGATGCCGGTCATGAAAACGCGCGTCAGGTGCAATAGGCTGTCTCCTTTGTCTTGTTGTTCAACACCGGCGCGGCGGATGCGGGAATGCGCGTGCGCCGGAGCCCATGATCAGACTTCCTTCATCCAGCCCAGACCCTCGACCGTGCCTTTCGCGGGGCGGTATTCGCAGCCCAGCCAGCCGTCGTAGCCGAGCTCATCGAGCAGGCGGAACAGGTAGCGGTAATTCACTTCGCCGGTATCCGGCTCATTGCGTTCGGGCACGCCGGCGATCTGGATGTGGCCGATGTGCGGCAGGTAGCGGCGCACCTTCATCGCGATATCGCCCTCGACGATCTGCACATGGTAAAAATCCATCTGCACCTTCAGGTTGGGCGCACCGACTTCCTCGCGGATCGCATGCGCCTCGGCCTGCGTGTTCAGGAAGTAGCCGGGGATGTCGCGCGTGTTGATCGGCTCGATCAGCACGGTGATGTCATGCTTCGCGGCTTCCGCGCAGGCGTAACGCAAGTTGGCGATGAACGTTGTGCGGTGCTTCGCCGCATCTGCGCCCTGCGGCAGCAGCCCCGCCATCGCATGCAGGCGCGGCGTGCCAAGCGTCTGCGCATACCGGATCGCCTGCGCCACGCCTTCACGGAATTCCGCCTCGCGCCCCGGCAGCGATGCGATGCCGCGCTCGCCTCTCGCCCAGTCGCCGGGCGGCATGTTGAACAGCACGTTTTCCAGGTGGTTGGCATTGAGCTGCGCGGCAAGCTCTTCCGGCTGGTGCTCGTAGGGGAAGAGGAATTCGACAGCCTTGAAACCGGCTTGCGCGGCAGCCTGGAAACGCTGCAGGAACGGCACCTCGTTGAACATCATCGTGAGGTTGGCGGCAAATTGGGGCACGGGATTTCCTTCCTTTGTTCTTCGTCAGTGATCGAGCCTGAACGCCTGGCGCAGCTCGTCGATCTGCGCTTCGTTCAGCACGCGCGGGTCATGCCCGCGCAGCAGCAGGAACAGCTTCGCGGTTTCTTCCAGTTCTTCCATCGCGTTGACCGCCGCATCCAGCGTGGTACCGGATACCACCGGGCCATGGTTGGCGAGCAGTACGGCCGCATGTTTGCGCGCCGGGCCGCGGATGGCGTCGCCGAGCTTCGGGTCGCCGGGCCGATGGTAGGGAATCAGCGGCAGCCTGCCGATCTTCATGACGAAGTAGGCGGTCAGCGGCGGAATGCAGCTGGCCGCATCGAGACCGGACATGCACGACACCGCCGCGCAGTGCGTGGAGTGCAGGTGAACGATCGCGCCGGCGCCGCTGCGTTCTTCATACATGGCGCTGTGCAGGAAGGCTTCCTTCGATGCCGCATCGCCCGACAGCAGCCTGCCCTGCCAGTCGAGTTTCGACAGGTGCGCCGGGTCGAGGCGGCCGAGGCAGGAATTGGTGGGCGTCAGGAGCCAGCCGTCGTCGAGGCGGACGCTGATGTTGCCGCTGCTGCCTGTCGCCAGGCCGCGGTCGTAGAGCGATTTGCCGACATCGCAGATCGCTTCGCGCAATGCGGATTCGTTCATGGTAGGTTCCTCCATGCCTTGGTGAAGAAATCGACCGTGCCAAAATTGCCGGACTTGAGCGCGAGCGCCAGGGAAGGCTCGCCCAGGCTCATGGTCCACGGCACGCCGGGATCGATCTGCGGGCCGATATGCAGGCCCTTGACGCCGAGCGCGGCGACCACCGCGCCGGACGTCTCGCCGCCGGCCACGACCAGCTGCCGCACGCCGCGTTCCACCAGCCCTTGCGCGATGGCCGACAGGGTCTGCTCGACCAGCGCGCCCGCGCGTTCGGCGCCGAGCTGGGTCTGCACCATCTTCACGCTGTCCGGGCTGGCGGTGGCATAGATCAGCGGCGTGGCGTCGCGCAGCAGCGGCGTTGCCCACTCCAGTGCCTCGCCGACCACATCGGCGCCGGCGGCAAGCCTGAGCGGATCGACGGCGAAAGCGGGGCGGCCTTCGTCGATGTAGTCCGCGACCTGTGCTTGCGTCGCCACCGAGCAGCTGCCCGAGATCACCGCGCGCAAGCCCTGCGGGAAGGACAACTGGTCCGCCGTTGCTTCCTGCTTCAGCAGTCCGGTCTTGCGGAAGTTCTGCGGCAGGCCGAGCGCAATGCCGGAGCCGGCGGTGACCAGCGGCAGCCCGGTGCAGGCGGCGCCGATGCGCATCAGATCCTCGTTCGAGGTGGCATCGACGATCGCGATCTCGATCCCTTCGCTGCGCAGGCTATCCATGCGCGAGACAATCGCGTTCGGGCCGGAGCGCACCGTGTCATGGCTGATGAGGCCGACCTTGCGGTCCGTCTGCCGCTGCAGCACGCGCACCAGGTTGGCGTCCTTCATCGGCGTCAGCGGATGGTCGCGCATGCCGCTTTCGCTCAGCAGCACGTCACCGACGAACAGGTAACCCTTGAAGATGGTGCGCTTGTTTTCCGGGAAGGCCGGACAGGCGATGGTGAAGCGGGTGTTCAAGGCACGCATCAGCGCGTCGGTGACCGGGCCGATGTTGCCGGCGTCGGTGGAGTCGAAGGTGGAACAGTACTTGAAATAGACCTGGTGGCAGCCGGCCGCCTGCAGCCACTTCAGCGCCGCCAGCGATTCCCTGACCGCGTCGTCGGCCGGCGTGGTGCGCGACTTGAGCGCGATGACCACCGCATCGACGTCCGGCGGCACGGGCGTTTCCGGCACGCCGATCATTTGCACGGTGCGCATGCCGGCGCGCACCAGCATGCCTGCCAGGTCCGTCGCGCCGGTGAAGTCGTCGGCGATGCAGCCGAGTAAGAGAGTCATGTCCTGGTGTCCTGCGTCAGAAGTTCGTCGAAAAATAAAATTGATGCAATGAGCGCCAGGCGAGGCGCGCAACGGAGCAAGGACGGGTGCCTAGCGAGTATTTGAGCGCGTTCGGCGAAGCGCAGCATGGTGTTGATTTCATCGGCCTTATTCAACGAATTTCTGACTCAGGAAACGAACCTTCTCTTCTTGATGTTCTCGTTATTTGCCGCGTTGTTCCTTCAGGAAATCCGGATCGGCGGTGCTGATGCGCTGCGACGCCATCTCCATGTGGCGGCGCGCCGCCGCGCGCGCGGCCTCGGGGTCCCTGGCGGCGATCGCCGCGTAAATCGCCTTGTGTTCCGCCCGCACCTGCGAACGGGTCGCTTCCTGCCGCGCCTCCCATGCGCGCGAGATGGAAATTGTGCCCTTCAGGAACTGTCCGAGGAAATCCCACAGTGCCAGGAAATGCGGATTGGCAGTGGCGCGCGCGATGCTGCGATGAAATTCCATGTCCGGCGCGACGCCGTCGCCGCCCGCGGCCACCGCATCGTCGATTGCCTGCAGGCGGGCGCGGATGTCTTTCACCTGCTCCGGCGTGGCGCGCTCGGCGGCCAGCGCCGCGATTTCTGCTTCCATGCCGCGGCGCAGTTCGGCGACCTGCAGGACCGACTGCACGGAATCGATGACGGTGGGATCGATGCGGAAGGGGGTATCAGGACCTATTTCGCGCACGAACACGCCGCTGCCCTGGCGCGATTCGACCAGCCCTTCCGATTTCAGCCGCGACACCGCCTCGCGGATCACGGTGCGGCTCACGCCGAAACGCTGCGCCATCTCCGTTTCGGACGGAAGGCGGGACTTGGCGGGGTAGGCGCCGCTGCGGATCAGCTCCAGCAACGCGTGCGTGACCCGGTCCGGCATGGTGGCGTTGGCGGTCAGCGGTTCGACCTGGAATGCGGGGGCGTTTGGCATCCGGCGTCCTTGATGCATGACAAAATAGATATGATGTCTGCTCATCATACAACTTTGTTCTTTGTACTACAATACGGCTCACACCAGTGGCGGCGAATCAGCGGCGAACCGGCGGAACATGGCCAACGACGCCTGGCGACGCCTTAACTTTAGGGGAAATCATGCGCGTACTCATCACAGGCGGTGCCGGACTGCTCGGCGCGAAATTGGCGAAACGTCTTCTCGAACGCGGCACGCTGGCCAATGCGCAGGGGCGACAGACGCCGATTACGCGCATTACCCTGCTCGATGTGATCCCCGCCAAGGGCTTCGACGACCCGCGCATCGCGGTAGTGACCGGTGACATCGCGGACGCGAAGGTCATCGAGGCCGTTCTCACGCCCGAGACGGATTCGGTATTTCATCTCGCCGCCATCGTGAGCGGCCAGGCCGAGGCCGACTTCGAGCTCGGCATGCGCATCAATTTCGACGCCACACGCCTGATCCTCGAGCGCGCCCGCCGCAACGGCAACAAGCCGCGCGTGGTATTCACCAGTTCGGTGGCGGTATTCGGCGGCGAACTGCCGGAGAAGGTGCCCGATTCGCAGGTGCTGACGCCGCAGAGCTCCTACGGCGCGCAGAAGGTAATGGGCGAATTGCTGATCAGCGATTACAGCCGCAAGGGGTTCATCGACGGCCGTGCGCTGCGCATGCCGACGGTCTGCGTGCGGCCCGGTGCGCCCAACAAGGCGGCGTCGAGCTTCGCCAGCGGCATCATCCGCGAGCCGCTCAACGGCGTCGAGGCAATCTGCCCGGTCGCGCCGCAAACCCCGATGTGGCTGCTTTCGCCGCGCCACGCCATCGACAGCCTGATTCACGGCCACGACATCGACGGCAGCCTGTTCGGCAGCAGCCGCGCGCTCAGCCTGCCGGGGCTGGCGACCACGGTGCAGGACATGGTAGCCGCGCTCGAGCGTGTCGCCGGACCGGAAGTCGCGCAGCGCATCCGCTGGCAGCAGGATCCGGCGGTCATCCGCATCGTCAATTCCTGGCCGGGCAATTTCGTGACGACGCGCGCCAACGCAATGGGGTTCAAACATGACGAATCCTTCGACGACATCATTCGCGCTTATATCGAGGATGAGATGAAGACGGCCTGAACAAAGCATCTTTTGTCCACGAAAAGCACGAAACACACGAAAAGAAGCCCAATTGAGTGGATTCAACCCAACCGACTCGAGAATGCCAAACCTTGTTCCGCGGACAACCGACCTCGACGGCTCTCGGCCGAGCCAGGCTGAACTCGCGTTAGAAATGAAATTTTTTCGTGCCTTTCGTGTTTTTCGTGGACATGCTATCGCGACGCTCTCCATCGCAAAGAACGGGCACGGGAACGCCGCGAATTTTTCCTTCATCTAATGTTGCGTGACGAACCGAAACGGACCGCGGCGGATGCCGCGACGTCCGGCGTCATCACTTTTTCCAAAACCATTAGAAGGAGTCTCGCCATGTCCAGAATTTCCCCCGCCATCGTCGCCGCCGTGTTCAGCCTTGCGGCGGGCGTCTCCCATGCCCTGTCGGCCGGGCCGAACGATGCGCAGATCGCTGCCATCGTCGTTGCCGCCAATTCGGTCGATATCGACGCCGGCAAGCTCGCCGAGAAGAAGGGGCACGACAAGCAGGTGAAGGAATTCGCCAAACGCATGGTCACCGACCATACCGGCGTCAACAAGCAGGCCACCGAACTCGTCACGAAACTGAAGGTGACGCCCGAGGCGAATGACACCAGCAAGAGCCTGAAGGACAACGGCGCGAAAGAGATGGACAAGCTCAAGGGGCTGAAAGGCAAGGCGTTCGACAAGGAGTATGTCGACAACGAGGTGACCTATCACCAGGCGGTGCTCGATGCCATCGACAAGACCCTGATTCCGAATGCGAAAAACGCCGAGCTGAAGACGCTGCTGGAAAAGGTGCGGCCGGCCATCGATGCGCACCTGCAGCATGCCAAGCACATTCAGGCTTCCCTGAAATAAGGAGCGATCATGCGGACAACGATGCGCGGCGGAGCATGGCTGCTGCTGGCGCTTGCCCTGTCAGGCGTGTCCGCCGGTGCGCTGGCCGATCGCGCATCCGCAAGACACGAAGTCGTGATCGATGCGATGCGCTATGCACCGGAGACGCTGGAAGTGAAGGCGGGTGACACGGTGGTGTGGACGAACAAGGACCCGTTTCCGCATACCGTGACCGCGCGGAACCACGCTTTCGACTCCGGCGAAATCGCCGCGGACGGAAGCTGGAAGCTCAAGGCGACGCGCAAGGGCACCTTCACTTACGTGTGCACGCTGCACCCCACCATGAAGGCAACGCTGATCGTGAAGTAACCGGGCGGGCCGGCCGCCATGCAGTCGCGGCCGGTGCGTCGCCTTACGACTCGGCGCTGACGCGCTTGATGGGTTCGCGCTGATGGGACTGGATCTTTTCCTTGTGGCGCACGACCTGGCGATCGAGCTTGTCGACCAGGCCGTCGATCGCCGCATAGAGATCGACGTCATAGTGTTCGACGTGGACGACATTGCCCTTCATGCGCACGTTGACCTCGGCACGCTGCCGCTTGTCCTTCTCGGAAGGCTTTTCGACGCCAAGGATCACCGCTGCGTCGATGATCTGGTCGAAATGGCGGACCACTCGCCCAAGCTTGTCTTCCACATAGGCGCGCAGCGCCGGCGTGACTTCGATGTGCTGCCCAGTAATCATCAGGTTCATACGGTTGACTCCAGAATGCGAAATGAGGAAACGACGTGATGCCCGGCAACGCGTCCGCAGGGACCGTTGCGGTATGACGATGTACTTCGTGGGAGGTTCATCGCGGGAAACTGGGCACGGGAACCCGCCCGGGAATGCGTTCCTGGACGGCCGGCAATGATACGACGCCGGCAGACGCCGGAAACATGCGCCAGGTCAATAAACCATGGAGTTGCAGGTGCGGCCGAAAAACTGTTGCTTTTATGTCGGTGCATGATGGCTTGTGCCGCCAGTCACATTCATTCCGGAAAGCCTTCATTACACTGGAATCGTGCAGTGGAGGTCATCATGGGAAAAACGCTTCATAACAGGATACGGCTCGGCAGCAGGTATTACGCATGGCTTCGCTTGAGGGTGCTGCTGCGGCGTGAGCATCACTGACGCAGCGCGGGCATGCGATGCGTATCAATACGCATCGTAGACGGACTGGCGGCGCTCGAACAGCGGATGCCGGCCCGAGACGTCGATCGCCCTGCGATGCGGATACCCGCCTGCCAGGAAGAAATTGATCGGGTTACGGCGTTCCGTCGTCCGGTCCCCGTAACGCCGCGACCGCATCTGCGAGCGCATCGACAGCACGGCCAGCGCGGCCAGGCCTCCCGCGACCCCGGCCAGCAAGGCGGTGCGTGAAACCGGACGTCTTGCGCTTCCGGACCCTTCCCACTGCTTTTCATTGTTCATCATGATCCACCTTCCTCTGACGAGGTCTCGAGATGGCGATTTCTACACTCCATTACTTATGACTGTGGACCTTGCTGTTTTGTTCTTTGCGGGATGAGCACGTCGATCCGGGGAGGCCGGCGCCGCTCCAGTGTGGCACCAGGCTTCCTGGATCATCCATAACGCCGTGTGAATCACATGGATCTCGTCCTGCCACCCCGGCGCCCCGGTTTCCGCATGGCGCTGCGCGGTCGGCGAGGCCATCATATCGAGATAGCGCGCATCCACGCCGGCATCGTGTTGCAGCAGCGCCATGGCCTCGTCTTCGATTTCGAACATCAGGCGCCAGCTCAATTACTTGCCGCGAGACGCATGCTGCGTCACGAGTTCGCGAATGACTTCGCGCAGCCGCGCCTCGGTCGCGGCCAGGCCGGCAACTTCCTTGTCCATGGTGTCCCTCCTGAATACTGTATATTCGTACAGTATAACCGGAACGGAGAAATCCGGAAGCGACCTCTGCCATGTTCAGCTGCGACCCGGAATGTCGAGTCCCTTCGCGACGGCCGGTCGGCCCAGAAAGGCGCCGAGCGCGCGCGTGACGTGCGCGAAATCGCCGATGCCGACGAGGTCGCCGGCCTCATAAAAGCCGATCAGGTTGCGCACCCAGGGGAAGGTCGCGATATCCGCGATGGTGTAGTCATTGCCCATGATCCACCTGCGGTTTTCCAGCCGCTTGTCGAGCACGCCGAGCAGTCGCCTGGATTCCTGCACGTAACGGTCGCGCGGGCGCTTGTCCTCGTAGGCCTTGCCGGCGAACTTGTGGAAGAAGCCGACCTGCCCGAACATCGGGCCGATGCCGCCCATCTGGAACATCAGCCACTGGATCGTCTCGTAGCGCAAGGCCGGATCGGAAGGAATGAAGCGTCCGGCCTTGTCGGCGAGATAGAGCAGTATCGCGCCGGATTCGAAGAGCGGCAGCGGCTTGCCGCCGGGGCCGTTCGGGTCGATGATCGCCGGGATCTTGTTGTTCGGGTTGAGCGACAGGAATTCCGGCGACATCTGATCGTTGGCGTCGAAGCTGACGAGATGCGGCTCATACGGCAGCCCGGCCTCTTCGAGCATGATGGACGCCTTCACGCCATTGGGCGTGGGCAGCGAGTAGAGCTGGATGCGGTCAGGATGGCGCGCGGGCCATTTCCTCGTGATGGGGAAGACGGAAAGATCGGTCATGCGGTTTCCTCGATGGGCGAGCGGTTCATGCTCGGTAACGTTCGGCGAACGAGAACTATAAACGCTTCGCATTTTCCTGTCCTGCGCAGCCCCGCGCGATGCATTGACCGGCGGCAAAGTTGCAACCGCTGAAATGGGTTTATGCTTGCGGTGCGGCTACGCCGATGCATGCCTTGAGCGGGATCAAGCACGGCACATCCGGCGTGGCGCACCAGACGATCGAAAGGTCAACATCCCGTCATGCCCTCCAAGACCAACTCCCTCGCCGCAGCCATGCTGGCCTGCCTCGCCGCCCTCGCATTGCACAACGCCGCAGCCGCCACTTCCCCCAGTTGCCTGATTCCGAGCGCCTGGACCGCGCTGGACAAGGCGCCGTTCCGCACCGTCCCGGCGGCCGATGTCCTTGCCGACATGGCGAAGCGCGATGTGGTGCTGCTTGGCGAACACCACGACGACGACGCGCATCACCGCTGGCAGGTGCAAACGCTGGCGGCGCTGCAGCTGCTGCATCCGAACATGGTGATCGGCTTCGAGATGTTCCCGCGCCGCGTGCAACCCGTGCTCGACCGCTGGGTCGCGGGCGAACTTACGCTCAAGCAGTTCCTGGAGAAGTCGGACTGGAACAAGGTGTGGAATACGTCGCCCGACCTGTATGTGCCGCTGTTCGAGTTCGCGCGCATCAACCGCATTCCGATGGTGGCCCTGAACGTGGACGCGGCGCTCAACAAGGCCGTGCGCGACAAGGGCTGGGACGGCGTGCCCGAAGCGCAGCGCGAGGGCGTGGGCCGCCCCGCGCAACCGAGCGAGGCGTATCGCGATTTCCTGTTCGATGTCTATCGCATGCACGCGATGCACGGCGCGAAGGATGAGAAGGGCGAGAAAGGAGTGAAGCCGAACCGATCGGACGCCGGCTTCCGCAATTTCGTCGAATCGCAGACCACCTGGGATCGTGCGATGGCGGAGGCGCTCGCGAAGCGTGCGAACGCTGTGCAGGGCAGCACCAGGCCGCTCGTGGTCGGCGTCATGGGCAGCGGACATATCCGCTTCAATTATGGCGTGCCGTATCAGCTGCGCGACCTTGGCGTCCGCAACGTCGGCACCATGATGGCGGTGTCGCCGGACATGGATTGCAAGGAGATTCGCGCCGGCATGGTGAACGTCGCATTCGGCCTGCCGCCGCAGCCGGAAACTCCGCCGCCGCCGCCGCGCCTGGGCGTGCGGCTGGAGGAGAAGGAAGGCATCGTGAGCATCCTCGATATTTCGCCGGGCAGCCTGGCAGAGAAGACCGGGTTGAAGGCCGGGGACCGCCTGCTGGAAGTCGGCGGCTCCACCGTCGACACGAGCGGTACGGTGGTGTCCGCGGTGCGCGCTCAACCCGGCGGAACCTGGTTGCCGATGCGGATCAAGCGCGGCGACGATACCATCGACATGATCGTCAAGTTTCCGGTGAATCCATGAGCGGGCTTTCCTTGCGCCATATCATCCGTCCGCTCCTCGTCCTGCTGTCTTGCCTCGCCGCCGCCATGGCGCATGCCGTGCCGGCGCTGGACCTGCACGTCGAGCTGAATACCGACACGCGCGAGTTCAAGGCGCGCGCCGAGCTGCTCCCGACTTCAGCCGATTTTCATTTTGCGCTGCATGAGTCCCTGCGGGTGACGAGCGCATCGGCGGGCGGCAAGCCGCTGCAAGTCCTTCCCGCCGGGCGCGAAGGCGCCATTCGCGGATGGCGCGTGGCGCTGCCGCCGGGAGCCGGCACGCTGCGGATCGATTACCGCGGAACGCTGCCGCCGCTGGACCGCAGCCTCGACCATCGCGGCGTGCTGGGCGGCTTGCCGCCCATGGCCTCGCACGAAGGCAGCTTCCTGCCGGCCGGCAGTGCCTGGTATCCGCAGCCCGCGCCGCTGTTCGCGTATCGCCTCGCGATCACCGTCCCCTCCGGCCAGCGCGCATTGGTGCCGGGACGCTTGCTGTCAGAGGAACTGCCTGCCGACGGCACGAAGCCCTATCGCGCCAGTTTCGAATTCCCGCAGCCAGCGGACGGCATCGACCTCATGGCCGGACCATGGGTCGTGCGCGAAAGGATGGCGCCGCGGGTGGGCACCGATTCCTTGCGGCTGCGCACCTACTTTCCGCGCGAGCTGGATCGCATTCCCGGACTGGCCGACGGCTATCTCGAGGACACGCATCGCTACATCGACCTGTATTCGCGGCAGATCGGCGACTATCCGTTCAAGGGTTTTTCCATCGTCGCGAGCCCCTTGCCGACCGGCTTCGGCATGCCGTCGCTGACCTACATCGGCGCCGAGGTTCTGAAGCTGCCTTTCATCCGCGCCACCTCGCTCGGTCACGAGATCCTGCACAACTGGTGGGGCAACGGCGTGTACGTCGACTACGAGGGCGGCAACTGGAGCGAAGGCCTGACCACCTTCATGGCCGACTACGCGTACAAGGAACGCGATTCGGCGGTGGCCGCGCGCGACATGCGCCTCGCATGGTTGCGCGATTTCGCGGCCGTTCCGGCAGGCGACCAGCAGACGCTGCGCGGCTTCCGTTCGCGCACGCATGGCGCGGAAGCGGCGATCGGCTACGGCAAGTCGGCGATGCTGTTCGTGATGCTGCGCGACCTGATCGGCGAAGAGGCATTCGGCAAAGGCATACGCGCATTCTGGCGCACTTATCACTTCAGGCAGGCAAGCTGGGACGACCTGCGCAGCGCCTTCGAACAGGCCTCCGGCAAGCCGCTGGGCGATTTCTTCCAGCAGTGGCTGGCGCGCGCGGGCGGACCGGCGGTGACGATCGCCGATGCCAGCCTCGCCAACGAAGCAGGGAAGGAAGCGGGCAAAAAGCGTGTGCAGCTCGTCATCGAGCAATCCGCGCCGCCGTATGCCTTGCATCTGCCGGTCGAGCTTGTTTACGCGAATCGCACCGAGATGCGGCGGATCGATATCTCGCATACCAGCGAGCGCATCAGCCTGGAGGTGGATGCGCCGCCGGAAGGCGTGCGCGTCGACCCCGACCTGCGCATCTGGCGCGTGCTCGATCACGACCAGCTGCCGCCCATCCTGCGGCAGTGGTTCATCGCGCGCGCGCCGCGCCTCGCCGTCGTTTCGCCGCCGTTGCGCGGACCTGCGGAAGAGCTTGCACGCCGTCTGTTCGAGAATCCGCCGCAGTCGGCGGCGCTTGCGCAGGCGCGTTCAGGCGCCGAACCCATGCTGCTCGTCGGACTGCATGCCAACGTCGATGCGGCACTGGCGCGCGCCGGATTGCCGGCACGACCGGCCGACGTGAGCGGGAAGGGCAGCGCACAGGTATGGACGGTGACCGGCGCCGGCGCGCCGCTTGCGGTGATATCCGCCGACAACGCGGATGCCTTGCGCGCGCTGCTGCGCCCCTTGCCGCATTACGGCTCGCAGAGCTGGCTGGTGTTCGACGGCAGCCATGCGGCGGCGCGCGGCGTGTGGCCCGCGCCGGGACGGATGGTAAGGATTCGCGCCGGAAAGTGAGGCGCGACGCTTATTTCTTTGCGGCGCGCGCCTTGGTGATTTCCATGATCGACTGCTGGAAGCCGGTCGTCGGCACGGTTTCCCCGCTGCGGTCCTGCAGGCGCGCTTCACTGGCCTTGAGAAGTTCGGGCGCGTCGGGCCGTTCGCCAATGTACACGCCATCGCTCAGCGTGACGCTGGAACGCGAGAAGGTGCCTGCGCCGGCGCACAGGATGGTCTTGGTCGGGGCGTCGCGCGACACCAGGTACAGCATGCCCGGCGTGACGCACTCCGGCTTGAGCAGCGCCAGATCTTCGGGACGCATCAGTTCTTCCGTCATGCGCGTGGCGGCGGTCGGCGCCAGGCAATTGACGCGGATGCCGTATTTCTGGCCTTCGAGCGCCAGCGTCTGCATCAGCCCCACCAGCGCCATCTTGGCCGCGCCGTAATTGGACTGGCCGAAGTTGCCGAACAGGCCGGAGGAAGAGGTCGTCATCACGATGCGTCCGTAGTTCTGCTCCCGCATGATTTCCCACACGGCCTTGGTGCAGTAGACCGCGCCCATCAGATGCACGTCGACGATGGCGCGGAAGTCATCCAGCGTCATCTTCGAAAAGGTCTTGTCGCGCAGGAAGCCTGCATTGTTCACGAGGATGTCGACGCGTCCCCATTCGCGCATGGCCCGGGTCACCATATCCTCGACCGCAGCCGGATCGGTGACCGATGCCGCGCTCGCGATCGCCTGCCCGCCGGCCGCCCGGATCTCCTCGACCACGCGCTCCGCCGC
>JAKACN010000171.1 GCA_021821365.1 Pseudomonadota bacterium
CATGGAACGTCGCCGCAATACTCGCTGCCGCTCCAGCTCAAACCGCCTGACCTGGCCGGTAACGCCACCGCTCGCTGTACCACCTCGCGTCTGCACATTCAATACGTGCTCGGCCGAGGGCTTACGCTCAGACTGTGTCCACCAATTATCAGTGGACACCTTCGATGCCAACTCACTCCAGTTTTACTCCTCTGCCAATCATCGGCGTTGATCGCGGCGGCAAGCGCCGCTATGATTCCCAGGCCAAGCGCCAGCTGATCGAAGCCTGCCTCGCGCCGGGCGTCTCACTGGCCGGCCCGGCGCTGGCCCACGGCGTCAATGCCAACCTGCTGCGCAAATGGGTCGTCAAGCATCGGCAGAAATTGCCAGGCCATGCCGAGGTGACGCCGCCGGCACCGGCATTCGTGCCGGTGGTCGTCGGCGGTGCAGCACCGACGAAGATCGACAAACTGATGTCGGCGCCAGAGGCTCTTGCGGCTTCGGCGCCTGACGCAGCTTGCCGGTTGCACGCACGCCTGCCCAATGGCGTGACGCTCGACTTCGCGTGCGGCGACCAGGACACGTCGCTTGTGTCCGCATTGATCGATGCCCTGGGGCGCTGCCATGTTCCGGCTTCCCGCTGACCTGCCGGTCTACCTGCACCGCGCGCCGGTGGACTTCCGGCTGGGGATCAACGGTCTGGCGGCGATCGTTGAGCAGGCCATGCGGCGCGATCCGCTGGCGCGCGCGGTCTACGCCTTCTGCAACCGGCGCTGCAACCGCATCAAGCTTCTGCTCTGGGACCGCAACGGCTTCTGGTTATTGTCGAAGCGGCTCGAGGCCGACCGTTTCGTCTGGCCGCATGCCGAAGCGGTAATGGCATTGAGCGCCGAACAGCTGCACTGGCTGCTCGACGGCATCGACATCGAGGCGGTGCGCCGCCATCCGACGCGGCACTACCGGCACGCCTGCTGAACCTGTGGTCGCGACGCGACGATCCAGCGCCTTGTTACAATTTTACGTAAACCCATGCGTGTCGCGCATCCGCTATCGTGGACGGCATGAACGAACACGACTTCCTGCAATTGCCGCCGGCCGCACAGGCCTATATCCGTGAACTGCAAGCGCGCGCCGCCGAAGCGGCGCAGCAAATCACCCAGGCAGAACAGCAGATTGCCACGCTGACCGAGCGCATTGCCCTGCTCGAAGAACAATTCCGCCTGGTACAGTTGAAACGCTTCGCGCCGAAGAGCGAGAAGCTGGCCGACCGCGTCTTCGACGAAGCCGAGCACATCGCCGCCACCGCGGATCCCGATGAGCAGGCCGACGCACCGTTCTCCTTGCCCGAGACCGGATTGCCGCCCCTCGACGAGCCGGCGCACGGCAAGCGCGGCCGCAAACCGTTGCCGGCCGACTTGCCGCGCACGCGCATCGAATACGATCTGCCGGACGACCGGAAGGCGTGCGCCTGTTGCGGCCATGCGCTGCACCGCATGGGAGAAGAGACGAGCGAGCAGTTGCACGTCGAGATTCAGGCCTCGGTGCTGCAGCATGCGCTTCAAGTATGCCTGCCGCCATTGCGAACGGTATGCGCTCACCGCGCCGATCGTGACCGCGCCCATGCCGGCGCAGCCGCTACCGGGCGGCAATGCCAGTGCGGCCTTGATCGCCACGGTCATGACCGGCAAATATGCCGACGGCACACCGCTGTACCGGATGGAGCAGGCGCTCGCGCGTGCGAACATCCAGGTAGGTCGCAGCACGCTGGCGCACTGGGTGATCGCTCCGGCCGAGCGCCACCTGAGCAGGCTGGTGGCGGCGCTGCGCGCGACGTTGCTGGCGCAGCCACTCATCCATGGCGACGAGACGACGATGCAGGTGCTCAAGGAAGACGGCAAGAGCGCGCAAAGCAAGTCCTACGTCTGGGTCTACCGCAGTGCCGAAGACAGTGAGGAACCGGTGGTGCTGTTCGACTACCAGCCCGGACGCGGGCAGGCGCACCCGCAAGCCTTCCTGGCCGGCTGGCGCGGCACGCTCATGAGCGACGGCTACAGTGCCTGGCGCACGCTGGAAGGCGTGACGCACCTGGGGTGTGTCGCGCATCTGCGACGCAAGTTTGACGAGGCGGACAAGGCACAGAAGAAGAACCAGAAGACCGGACTGGCGCGGCAGGCGCTGGCATTCATCGGCGCGCTGTACCAGGTCGAGGCGCTGGCGCGCGGCGCCTTGCCGGACGGGCAGACACGGGCCGGATACACGTCCGCATTGCGGCAGCAGCACAGCGTGCCGCTGTTGGCGGCGTTCAAGGCCTGGCTGGACGAGAAGGCGCCGCAGGTGCTGCCGAAAAGTCTGCTGGGCAAGGCGATTGCCTATGCGCGCAACCAGTGGGCGTACCTGAGCTGTTACGTCGACGACGGCGCCGCGCCGATCGACAACAACGTCCTCGAACGCGACATCCGCCCCTTCTGTACCGGCAGGAAGTCGTGGCTGTTCGCCGATACGGTGGCAGGCGCGAAGGCCAGCGCGATCGTCTACAGCCTGATGCTGACCTGCCGCGCCTGCGGCGTGGAACCGTTCCTGTATCTGCGCCATGTGCTGACCGAATTGCCGCAGCGTGCGCCGGACGCCGACATCATGGATCTGCTCCCATTCCGCTTCGCCGAACAGCGCAAGACCAGCTCATCCGTCACCGCATGACACAATCGCGCCGGGATTGTGCCGGCGCTCCTCACGCGACATGTTGCGACATCGCAAACCGCACAGGTTCGCCGCGATGTGATGTCGCTCGTCTGTTCGTTTCAGTGTGTTGAAAACACCGCTTACCCGACAGGCGCAATACATAGGAAAACCATAAACAATGCGACGCACATGCACGAGTAGCTCGGAATCCGTCCGCTGTCCGTGATCGACCTGACCGACGACGATTGCAATGGCATTGGCGAAATCCGAAAGAATTCTGCGATCGCCAAGCGGGGCGTGTCACGCTATTGATCGGCTCCTGTTTTCGATCCGGTCTACAAAAACGCGCTTGCGCAGCGTGGCGTCAACGTTAGCCTGTTCCGGTAAGAGGGCAATCACCGTTGACGGCACCCGTTACGTAGTGGTGAGGCAAAACTTGGCGCCAACAGAAAAGCAGCAGCAAACCGGGTAATGCCAACATTCCGCCCCTCATGCTAGTGGGTCACTTGGCAACCTGATCGACATAAAGAGGTCTTATCGGCAGAGATGCTCAAGGAGAAGATCATGAGCCGATGCCGAATACATCCGTTGCGTGCCCTTACCGAGCAGGAACAGCAAGCGCTGACGCAGCTTGCACGCTCGGGCAGTGAGCGCGCCGATGTGGTCACGCGGGCCAGGCAGGTGTTGCTGGTCGCCTCGGGCCATTCTTACAGCCAAGCCGCCGAGGCGACCGGGCGTCGCTCGTACCAGGCGGTCAGCAAACTGGTGGCGCGTTTCAATCGGGATGGTCTGGCGGCGTTGGAGTCGCATGGCAGCGGCGGCCCCAAACCGACTTACGACGCGGCTGCGCGCGAGCGGATTCTGGCCGAAGCCCGGCGCACGCCGACTCCCCAACAGGATGGCACGGCGAGCTGGTCGTTGATGAGCTTGCGCCATGCCTTGCGTGAAGCACCGGACGGGTTGCCGCAGGTGAGCACCTGGACCATTGGTCAAGTGCTGCATGAAGCCGGCTTTCGCTGGCTGGCTGCGCGCAGTTGGTGTGAAACGGGCAAAGCCGTACGCAAACGCCGCAGCGGGACGGTGACGGTCACCGATCCCGATGCGCAAGCGAAAAAAATTTGATTGAACGCGCCTATCAGGATGGCGAACAACTGGGATTGGCGGTCTGGACCCAGGATGAGGCCGGACCGTATCAGACGCGCCCCTATCCGGGGCAGAGCTGGGCTGAACAAGGACAGACCAGGCATCAGCCGCATGAGTTCCAGCGCAACGGCACTGCCAAGCTGCTCACGCTGTTTTGCCCGCGTAGCGGCGAGGTCCGCGTCAAAGGCGTCACGAGCGCGGCCAATGCCATATTGCATCCCTGGCTGCAGCAGGAGTTGACGCGCATTCTGGAGCGGTTGCCGCAGACAGCTGCCGTTGGCGATGCAGCATCGAATCGTCAACAGTGGGAGTGCTGGCAGCACGGTCTGACCAAACGCAGTACGCTGCCGGCAGAATTGCCACCGCTGCGCCTGTTGCTGGTCTGGGATAACCTGCAAGGGCACCTGACGCCGGCGCTGGTGTTGTGGTTGTTTGCGCATGGCGTGATGCCGTTGTACACGCCGCTGAGCGGGTCGTGGCTGAACATGGCCGAATCGATACAACGCATTCTCTGCCGCCGCGCCTTGGCGGGACAGCATCCGCAAACGCCCCAGCAGATCATCGAGGCCTTGGAAGCGACGGCCACTGGATGGAATCGCATGCCCACGCCGTTCCAGTGGGGCGGCAAGCGCCACGCGCGTCGCCTGCGCTGCCGACAACGGCGGCACGCCTTGGGCGGATCGGGCGCTTGCTCCCGGATGCCGATGCGACGCCGAGCATCCCCGCTCCAACAAATCTTATCTCGATCGGGTTGCCAAGTGACCCACTAGTAGATCATCCAGATGAATTTAATGAACAGTTGACGATCCAATCACTGATTCGAGGAAGAGGAGTCAGTGATGCCTAGGAAACGTTATTGGGTGGTGCTGGGTGAAGCGGAGAAAGAGCACTTATCGTCCATGATACGACGTGGCAATTGGTCGGCACGACAATTGGCCCGCGCGCGGATTTTGCTCAAAGCATCGGAAGGCTGGGTGGATGCGGACATTGCGCAAGCAGTGGACGTGTCGGTGGGGGTGGTGGAGCGCACGCGACGACGGTATGCACAGGAAGGTTTGGATGCGGCGCTGACGGAGAAGCCGCGTCCAGGAAAGCAGCGTAAGTTGGACGGCAAACAGGAAGCGCATTTGATCGCGGTCGCTTGCTCGACGGCACCGCAAGGGCATGCGGGATGGACGCTGAAGCTGTTGGCCGACAAGGTGGTGGAACTAGGGTATAGCGAGTCGATTTCACCGGAAACGGTGCGGCAAGTGCTCAAAAAAACGAACTCAAGCCGTGGCAAAAGCAAGAGTGGTGTATCCCGGAAGTGAGCGGCGAATTTGTGGCGAAGATGGAAGACGTGCTGGACTTGTATGAGCAGCCCTATGAGCAGAGCCGCCCGACGGTGTGCATCGACGAAAGTCCGAAGCAATTGCTGGCTGATGCACGTGAGCCGCTACCGCCGCAACCTGGACAGCCGGCAAGGCAGGATCATGAATACAAGCGCAATGGCATGCAGGAAGTCTTTGTTTGCTGCGAACCCAAGGCTGGCTTGCGGCATTTGGAAGTGAAGGCGCAGCGCACGACGAAAGACTTTGCTCGCTTTATGAAACGGGTGGCTGATGAGTTTTATCCGGATGCCGAGTGCATTCGTGTCGTGCTGGACAACCTGAACACGCACAAGCCGGGCGCGTTTTATGAAACCTTTGCGCCGGAAGAGGCGCGGCGTCTAGTGAAGCGGCTCGAGTTTCATTACACGCCCAAACATGGCAGTTGGCTGAACATGGCCGAAATCGAATTGGCGGTATTAAGCAAGGTATGCCTGGAACGCCGCATCGGTGAGGCATCCAGGCTCAAGAAGGAAATCGCAGCTTATGAACGAAAACGCAATCAAGCCAGGGCAACCATTAGTTACCTGCAGGGGGAGATGCGTTTGATCTGACATCCGGATCTCACAGGTCCTTGCCGTCGGGCATCGACCGCGCCGTGCAGATTATTTAACCAAAGTCTTTCGCACACCACCAACCATGACAAGAGAAATCGATCAACCCGCCCCGCTTCTGCCAGGCTTTCTGACCTTCCTCATTCAGGCAGTCAGGCTCTGCACGCAATGGACCTTGCGTCCGCTCTACTTCTGGGCAAAAAAAACGATCAGCAAGGCCTTCCATCTCAAGTCCGCATCGGCCTACTGGCCGATCCTGGGATGGCTGTTCCTGCCCCTCCAATGGGCCGCCGGCCTGTATGCGACGGCCACCATCCTGATCGCGATCCATGATCTCTACACGGGGCATCTTCTGCTGGGCTCGACGCGCCAGGCCGTGCTGGTCTTCACCACCGCGCCCCTTGCAGGCTTGGTTTTCATGCTATTCGACTGGATCGCTCTCTATAGCGCAGATCCGCAGGTCCGGCGGGAGCTGGCAGGCAAGCGGGCCGAGGCAACGGTGAAGAACATCATCGAATTGCTGCGCCCGGCCTACGCGCCCTGCGAGGCGCTCCACGGCGCACTCTTTGTGTTCAACCGGGGCACGCCCAATGAATACTCGGTCGAAGCCGACCATATCCTCATCACCGCGCACAACCTCTTCCTGATCGAAACCAAATACAAGTCCGGCACCATCCATGCGGATCCGGACAGCCCGGCATGGCAAACGGAAACCGGTGCCGGTCCAGGCGTGATGCGAAACGCGCTGCGGCAAGTCAAGAATGCGGCGCGGGTTCTGGAAACGGAATTCGCCGACATGCCGCCCATCGTGCCGCTCGTCGCGATCCACGGCGAAGACGTCATGATCGTGGGCGGCCCCGGCAATGTAGTCAACGCTTGCGAGCTGCCGCAGGCCATCGAGGCCTTCGAGTTCTCGAACCAACAACGTACCGCATTGAACCCCTCCACCGTCCTCAAGGCGCTGCAATCCCGGGTGTCGACCGATGCCATCGATTGGGAGCGCCACGTCACGCGCGCCGATGCGGCCCGGTACCGTGCCGAATTGCGCGAAATCGTCAGGACCTCCTCGATCGACTGACACGCCATTGTAGAAAAGTGGCGCCAACCCCGCTTGCGCCCGCTAAAACCGGTGAGAAGCTCATCGGTGTGCGGCACGTGCCGTGCACCCGATCAACGAACCAGACGAGGAACCATGAAATCACTGATCGCACTACTTGCAGTCACCCTGACGACTGGCTGCGCTTCCACCGCCACCAAGAATGCCCTGGGCGAATTCAATCACGTCGACCGAGCCTATGCGCAGGTGGTCGATGTCTTCGACGCGGATCGTTACATTGTCCGAAGTCGTTGCGCCGAGCTGAAGGACCACAAGCCCTCGCAGGAGGTCTGTGCTCATTTGAAGGACTACGACATCGCTCGCACCGCGATCCTGCGCCTGAATCGCTTCATCCTCAGCGCGGTCGCCGTGCCGAAAACCGAAAAGGTCAAGGAGGACAGCATCATCGAGGTCGATCCATCCAGGCAACTGGCAGGCTTCAAACGGATTGCCGCACCGGAGCCGACGGACACCTGCAAATGGGATGGGCCGAGCACCTGGAAGGGAGAAAACAGCCTGCCCGCGGTCATGGGTGGCTTCTTTGCCGGCATGCTGATCATCCCGAGCGTGGTCCTGCTGAGCAGCGACGACATCCTGTCCGGCGGCGTCATCTGTGAAGGCTGGAGCTACAAGTCCCTGATTCGGAAGGCGCCCAAGTCTTGAACGAGGACGGCTTCCGGATTGGCCACGCGAGAGCCGGGCGCTGCGCCGAAAGCACACCGGCCCTTGCCTCGCGGCTGATCGCACTGCCGGCATCAGGAGAGTGCTGAAAACGCATCGAGCAGTCGTTCCCCACTTTCCCAGATCACTTCATTTATCAGGAGTACTTCATATGCAGATGGATTACTGGATTCTCGCCTTCGTGGCGGTGATCGGCGTCGGTTCAGGCTTGTTTCTGTTGCGCACGGCCAAGGATCTGCCGGGACAGAAGGGTGCGTCCGATAGTGGCCGGACCACATCGAACCCCATACTGGGAACGACGCATCTGGGCGTCAACCAGCAGGTCATGGAAGAAATCAGGCGGCAAATCATCGTGATCTTGCGGGAAAATCCATGGCTTTCCGCAGATACCATCACGCATTGCGCGATGACGGCGAGCCAGGTGCACGCGGTCCTGGTAAAACCCCTCACGCCGCTGTCGGCTGGCTCGCTCATCCAGCTCGCGCTGGCGCTCAGGCTGCCGGTTCGGATTGTGCTCGACGTGCCTGCGCCGGTGAGCGAGGACATCGCGCGTGACACCACGGCGGCGAGCAGCGATGGTCGCGCCATCGATAACCGCTCCGGGAGGACACCATGCGAAAAATGAAGCGCAAGAAACTGAAATCCCTGTACGCGAAGCCGGTACCTCGCACGGTGGATGTCAGCACGGTGGAGGCGGCAGATGTCTGGGACGTGATTTGCGACACCCCGGAAGAGGCTGCCGACATGCGCGCCAGGACACTTCTTTTGTACGGACTCCTCCGGACCATGGAACGGCGCCGCTGGTCGCTGGCGGAAGCCGCGCGTCGCTGTGGCGTGACCAAGGAGCAGATGCAGGCCATGCGACGCGGTCGCGTGTCGCGCTTTACGCAAGGCGAGCTCCAGGCGATGGCAGATCGTCTCCAGCAGGAGGGTGATGTGTAACTGCGTTCATCAAATTACTGTGCCTCAGCCGTCAATGCGGCCTATCCGGAAGTGATCCTCTCCGGATAGGCACCAGCTTGCGGCCGCTCCATCGCCCTCTCGGCATGGCATGAATACTGCCCCCGTCAGGCGATTTGACGTTGATGCACGCCGGATGCGTCAATGGTCTCTCCCTGGCATGGAAGACAGTAAATGCCGCAAGCGTTCCCGCAGTTCCGCCAGCAACTTGTCCTGCCCGCACACCTGCGGGTATCCGGGGATGCAGCCACGGAAAAGCCCCGTGTCGGGACAGACCTCGATGACAACCTGCGGCATGCCCCAGGCGCGAGCAATCGCGCGCAGGGCCGCTGCCGTCAGAGCCGCATCTCCTTCGGCGATGCAAGCCGTGTAATATGCGGCAATGTCGTCATCGGTTTTCAAATGTGCGACGACATCCCACCTGGACAAGTGAAGCGCCATTCTTCCGCCCCCCCCCCGTCTATCTCATCATGGATCGGCATCTTGACCGTTACCGGTCGGCCACGCCGCCGGCCACCTCCGTCACCTGTTGCAGCATGTCGCGAATAAATCTCGCCCACAGAAAATAACCCTCGGCTTCCTTTCTTTCCACCTGGTGGATCAACTGAAGTCGGATATCTTCCACCCGGCAGGATGTCAGCGGACCGATGGTGGCTTCAAGGGCAGCCCGTTCCTCCGGGCTCAGGATCAGGATACCGTTCATCGACTGCATTTTATTCTCCCATTTCATCCTGTTCCCACGTTATCACGCACAAAGCGCAGCGCAAGTTGGCAGCGGCAACCCGTGCACATGGACGGCCGCATGCGCGCCTCGGTTGACGAGAGCCGTTATCCGGGCCAGATCCAAACAGCAGACCGATGCGCTGGAAAAGCGGCTTGCGTCGCGCAAAGTCCGGGTTACGCTCGATTCAATGGGGAACGCAAGGAATACATTCCCAGCCAGGCCGGGTGAAGGCCGGTATCGGCAGACAGAGACCCGGCAACATAGTTGAAACAGTGAGGATGATGAACATGAGTGACAACGACGATTCCCTGTCCGGAGCGGGCTCGATACTCGATGCGATCAGCGAGCAGGTCGACAATGCCAGCGAACTGCAAAGCCATGCGTTGCCCACGTGGACCACGCGCAGTGATGCGCTGAGGTCGCTGGATAGGCTGCTGGCGCAAGTGAGGAAGTCGCTGCAAAACGCTTCGGGCGTGGAAGGGCAGATCGCCGCGCTGCGGGATGGCGGCCTGCTCCTGCTGCTGGAAGCGGATGAACTGCGGGCTCGGTCTCCGGCCGATTTCCATACCAGTTTCACTGCCCATTAACCCGTTCCCACCGCACAGAATTTTTTGGAGATCAATCACATGAAACCGCATCATCGCATCCCTTTGCTTGGCCTTCTTGGCAGTTTTGTTCTCTCCCTGTTGCTCATCCACTTCGTTCTTGTGGACGTGTTCGTCTGGATGAGCGGGGCATCCCGCGAGACGTGTTACGGCTATGCGGTAACGCTTCTGACCTTGCTCACAGTGGTTCGCGCCTGGCGCATCCTGAAGGGCAAGGATGAAGTCACACAGCTCATTGACCGCTGGATGAAGAAGTAGGTCGACGGCAATGCCCTCCCTGCGTCCTGTTCGATCGGGAGAATGAAAAGATAGGGTGTGCCAGTGGATCAACTTCACGCGCACCAAGCCATCGTCCCGAGGAGAAAATGATGATGTGCGAAAGCGCCAAATGGACAATGATCGAGATGGGGACAGCATTGTCAATATACCGCCGTCAAATCAGGAGGAGTGCATTGCTGACGGATCTTGATCGTTCATGATAAAACGCATGATGTCACATGGGGGGAAGAAAGATGCGCGACTTTTTGCGAGGATTTTTCAAAGGAGTGCGGGAAATTCCGCGTGCCTAGGGCCTGTCAAGGAATAAATTGTGCATGTTGGCGGCCATAGCGGGATGCAATGCAAGGCGTTCGTTGCGCCGCAGTGCGCCCGCTTTGGCCAGCAAAAATGTGTAATTTATTGCTTGACAGGCCCCTAGGGCCTGTCAAAAATCAAGATAGCGCTTTTCTTCGTATAAGCGCAGCATAGGGAGTGGTCGACGTAACAGGAGTAGGCCATGTCCTCGTTGCCAGTGCACCGGTGCGAGTGCGCGCGGTGCCGCGCACACAAGCCGTATTCGGATCGCGCTTATCATCATCACATCAATCTGTTTCTCAGTTGCTTGAATGAGCCGCAGCGGCGTTGGTTTGCGGCCCTCGAAGCGATGCGCATTGGCCACGGTGGCAAGCAATTACTGGCGGAAATCACCGGCTTGGCGCCAATGACGATTCGGCGCGGATGCCGTGAACTCAAAGCGGGCCTGGCCAGTTGTCCCGGGGGTAGTTTGCATGCACCGGGGGGCGGTCGTCCGGTGGCTGAAGTACGAGACCCGGAACTGGAATCTGCTGTCGAGCACCATCGCTGACTCGCGGGTTATGACAGCCCGAGCCTGTCCTGAATTTTGTGTGTGAGGCATATCATATGAGCAATAAAGGGAGCAGATATGCCACGCAAGAGCAAGAACGCGGCAACAGAACAGCCGTCCATACCTGATA
>JAKACN010000172.1 GCA_021821365.1 Pseudomonadota bacterium
CATTCGGATTGAAATCGGCATGCTGGTAATGCACGTTCTCGACATGCGATTGCGCCAACTGCTCTTCGGCTGCGTCGATCTCTTCGCGCGACTGGATGCGTACCGTCATCACGATGCGCACCACCTCGTTCTTGATCATGTCCAGCATCTGGCCGAACAGCTCGAAGGCCTCGCGCTTGTATTCCTGCTTCGGGTTCTTCTGCGCATAGCCTCGCAAGTGAATGCCCTGACGCAGATGATCCAGCGCGGCGAGATGCTCGCGCCAATGGCTATCGATACTCTGGAGCATGACGCTGCGCTCGAAACCGGCAAAGGCTTCCTTGCCGATCAGGTCGATCTTCGCGTTGTAAGCATCGTCCGCCGCCTTCAGCACGCGTTCCAGCAACTCCTCGTCGGTCAGATTGGGCTCCGCCTCCAGCGTCGATGACAATGGCACATCCAGCTGCCATTCGCTGGCCAGCGCGCCTTCCAGCGCCTTGATGTCCCACTGCTCCTCCACCGACTCTTCCGGCACGAAGGTGCGGAACAGGTCAGTGAACACGCCATGGCGCAGCGAGGCGATCAGCTCGGAAATATCCGCCGCTTCCAGCAGTTCGTTGCGCTGCTGGTAAATTACCTTGCGCTGGTCGTTCGCGACGTCGTCATATTCCAGCAATTGCTTGCGGATGTCGAAGTTGCGAGCTTCGACCTTGCGCTGCGCGGATTCGATCGAACGCGAGACGATGCCGGCTTCGATCGGTTCGCCTTCCGGCATCTTCAGGCGATCCATGATTGCGCGCACGCGATCGCCGGCGAAAATGCGCAGAAGAGGGTCGTCCAGCGACAGGTAGAAGCGCGACGAGCCCGGGTCGCCCTGACGGCCGGAACGGCCACGCAGCTGGTTGTCGACGCGACGGGATTCATGGCGCTCGGTGCCGATGATGTGCAGGCCGCCGACCGAGACCACATGGTCGTGCAGCGACTGCCATTCATCGCGCAGCGTCTTCGCGCGCTCCTGCTTCTCGGCGTCGCCCAGGTTGGGGTCGGCTTCGATCAGCTGGATCTGCTTGTCGACGTTGCCGCCCAACACGATGTCAGTACCGCGCCCCGCCATGTTGGTGGCGATGGTGATCATTTTCGGGCGACCGGCCTGCGCGACGATTTCTGCTTCGCGCGCATGCTGCTTCGCGTTCAGCACATTGTGCGGCAGCTTGTGTTGTGTGAGGATTTGCGACAGCAGTTCGGAGTTCTCGATCGACGTTGTGCCGACGAGCACCGGTTGGCCGCGCTCGTAGCAATCCTTGATGTCGATCAGCATCGCGTTGTACTTCTCCTGCGCAGTCTTGTAAACCTGGTCCTGGCGGTCCTTGCGCTGGCTGGGCTTGTTCGGCGGGATCACCACGGTTTCGAGGCCGTAGATTTCCTGGAATTCGTAGGCTTCTGTATCGGCCGTGCCCGTCATGCCCGCCAGCTTGGCGTACATGCGGAAGTAGTTCTGGAACGTGATCGAAGCCAGTGTCTGGTTCTCGTTCTGGATCCGCGCATTTTCCTTCGCTTCGACTGCCTGATGCAGGCCGTCGGACCAGCGGCGGCCCGTCATGAGGCGGCCGGTGAATTCGTCGACGATGATGACTTCGCCGTTCTGCACCACGTAGTGCTGGTCCTTGTGGTACAGCGTGTGCGCGCGCAGGGCGGCATACAGATGGTGAATCAGCGTGATGTTGGCCGCATCGTACAGCGATGCACCCTCGGGCAGCAGGCCCATGCGAGTGAGGACCTGTTCCGCCTTTTCATGGCCGGCTTCGGTCAGCAGCACCTGGTGCGCCTTTTCATCCACGGTGTAATCGCCCGGGACTTCGACCTTGCCCTTGCCGTCCGGCGTTTCCTCGCCGATCTGCTTGGTCAGCAGCGGCGGGACTGCATTCATCTTGACGTAGAGGTCGGTGTGGTCTTCGGCCTGGCCAGAAATGATCAGCGGCGTCCTTGCCTCGTCGATCAGGATGGAGTCCACCTCGTCGACGATGGCGAAATTGAGCCCGCGCTGCACCCGGTCGCCCGATTCGTAGACCATGTTGTCGCGCAGGTAATCGAAGCCGAACTCGTTGTTGGTGCCGTAGGTGATGTCCGAGGCATATGCGACTTGCTTGGTGTCATGCTCCATCTGTGACAGGTTGACGCCGGTGGTCAGGCCAAGCCAGCCGTACAGCTTGCCCATCCATTCCGCATCGCGCTGCGCCAGGTAATCGTTGACCGTCACCACATGCACGCCCTTGCCGGACAGCGCGTTGAGATAGGCCGCCAGCGTTGCCATCAGCGTCTTGCCCTCACCGGTGCCCATTTCGGCGATCTTGCCGTAGTGCAGGACCATGCCGCCGATCAGCTGTACATCGAAATGGCGCATCTTCAGGACGCGCCGGCTGGCCTCGCGGCAAACAGCGAAGGCTTCAACCAGGATGTCGTCCAGCGTGGCGCCCTTGGCAATGCGTTCCCTGAACTCGGGCGTCTTCGCCTGCAGTTCCGCGTCGGACAGCTTTTCCATCGCCGGCTCGAGCGCATTGATTTCGCGGACGGTTTTTTGATATTGCTTGATCAGTCGCTGGTTGCGACTGCCGAAAATCTGGGTCAGTAATGACATGCTTGATTTCTAAAATAGCGCCACGACAAGATTGCGGACCGCGCCGCTGCCTGTCTCGATGGCCGGACTTTGGCTAAATTGAAGATTTTATCACGCAGCCCGAACCGGACCGCCTGTCACCGCACGGCAAGAACAAATTGATTGAGCGCGCGCAGTACGAAAGGATTTCCCTGGCACTGCCGCCGGCCCGATCATTCAGTCAATTGGGGGCGCGGGGCAAAGAAACAATAAGCGGCGGCAGGAAATTTCTGCGTGGCGCTCCGGATGACAACAACATGGCCGGCACCGCCTATTTGACGAGTGCGACCATCCTCGCCTGGTCGGCGCCGGCGGCAAGGAATTTGTGCGGGTTCTGGGGCACGCCCTTGACCAGCACTTCGAAATGCAGGTGCGCGCCGGTGGAGCGCCCGGTGGAGCCGATGTCCGCGATATGCTGTCCCCGCCTGACGATGTCGCCCACCTTGACGTAGACGCGCGAGGTATGGGCATAGCGCGTGACGATGTCGTTGCCATGATCGATGTCGATCATATTGCCGTACTGGTGATGGTATTCCGAGGCAATCACCACGCCGCCGGCGGCAGCAACAATCGGCGTTCCGACGGCACCGGCAAAGTCGATGCCTTCATGGAAGGCATTGCGTCCCGTGAACGGATCGATCCGCCAGCCGAAGCTCGATGCGTTGTAGCTCACGTTGACGGGCTGGATCGTGGGCAGCAGCTTGGACTTGATCTTGTAACTCATCAGCGTGGTTTCGACCACATTCATGTAATCGGCACGCTGTTCCACGTCCTTGGCCACCCCGTCGAGCGCCTTCTGGAATTCTTCCATACTGAGCGGCTGGCTGTTTGCGGAAGGCGCCGGTCCGCCGCGGCCCGGCGGTTCCTTGAAATTGAATTCCTGCGGTTTGACGCCGGCAAGACCCTGCACCCGCTCCCCGAGTGCGTCCAGGCGCATGAGCTGCGCTTGCATTTCGCCCAGCTTCATGGCCATGGCGGCGAGATTTTCCTTGACGTACCGGTCTTTGCGGGAACTGTCTTCCTGGGTGGCGGAAGCGACCATGTCGCGCACAAGGGGTATGTTGAGGCCGGTGGCGTAGCGGGCTGTGAGGTAATAGAGCAGCGAGGCAACTGCGATCACCGACACCGAGAAGAGCGAAACCAGCGCGAGAAGATGCCAATGCGTCAGGGTGACAGTCTTTGCGCTGAAGCGTGGGTGCAGCAGAATGATTTGCATCGCAACTCCTACGACTCGTCTATCGCGGGCGGTCTGTGATAAGGTTCGAGCATGAATCGCCCGCCCTCATTTATTTCTTCAAAGCAAGGCTTCCAGTCTACCCGCATGCCCGCAAAAAAACGGAGCACTGTTACAGGTGTTACAGAATTCCTGCGCGCACACAGCAAGATGGCTACGCTTTTGCCAGCCGTCACACGCATCAACGCGCTGCAGAAAGAATGTGCAATCATTCTTCCGGCGCTGTTCGACAAGTGTTCCGTTATTCACTTCGAGGCGGGACAACTGGTGCTCGCGGCACCGAATGCAGCCCTTGCGACAAAGCTAAAACAACAGTTGCCAAAATTACATGACGGACTACTGAAGCGGGGATGGCAGGTTAGCGCAATACGCATTAAAGTGCAAGTAAGCAATATTGTCGAAAAGAAAACATTGCCAAAGCAACTGGCCTTGCCGAGCAAGGCGCTTTCAGCACTCGCTTCCCTGCATGAATCCCTGGAAGACACGCCTCACAACAAGTCATTGAAAGCGGCGCTCAGCGCCATGCTGGAACGCCACCGCGATGAGAAGAAATAAGGAAGGTTAATTGAAGGCCCACTCGGTGCCGGCCTGGCGACCGTAGGCACGTGGCGCCGCCTCGATCGAATCGAAGCTGACGATTTCGTAGGCTTCGGGATGCGCCAGCAGTTCACGCAGCAACAGGTTGTTGAGCGTATGGCCGGACTTGTGCGCAACGTAGCTGGCGAGCAAAGGGTGTCCAACGAGATACAGGTCGCCGATCGCATCGAGGATCTTATGGCGGACGAACTCGTTGTCGTAGCGCAGGCCATCGGCGTTCAGGATGCGGTATTCATCCATCACGATCGCGTTTTCCAGCGAGCCGCCGCGCGCCAACCCCATGCCGCGCAAGGTTTCGACATCCTGCATGAAGCCGAAGGTCCGCGCGCGAGCAATTTCCTTGACGTAGGAATCGGTTGCGAAATCAACCTCGGCCACCTGGCCGGTGCCATCCACGGCGGGATGGTTGAATTCGATGAAGAATTTCAGCTTGAATCCGTTGTACGGCTCCAGCCGCGCCCACTTTTTCTGCGCGCCCTGGCCTTCGCTGACTTCCACCGCCTGTTTGATGCGAATGAATTTTTTCGGCACATTCTGCTCCTGCAGGCCGGCCTGCTGCAGCAGGAACACGAAGGAGGACGCCGAGCCGTCCATGATCGGAATTTCCTCCGCCGTGACATCGACATACAGGTTGTCGATGCCGAGGCCGGCGCAGGCTGACATCAGGTGTTCGACGGTCGACACCCGTATCCCATCTTTTTCAAGGACGGACGCCATGCGCGTGTCGCCCACGCCGGTAGCGGTCGCCGGCAAATCGACCGGCGGCGTCTGGTCGACGCGGCGGAACACGATGCCGGTGTCCGGCGCGGCAGGGCGCAGTGTGAGTTCGACCTTGGTGCCGGAGTGCAGTCCGACGCCGATAGTCTTGACGAGCTGTTTGACGGTGCGTTGCTTGAGCATTGTGGAATTATAGCAACTAACCCGCGAGTCAGTTGTTTGGAAATGTAACGCCTGTTGGGCTAACGCGACGCAAACCGCACCGTGGATTGCTTTTGCCAATTCGGCCCGGCTATTCCAGCCACTTCTGCGCCCGCTCCACCGCGCGGCGCCATTCGGTCAGCCGATGTTGCCTTTCCTCTTCGGCCATATTCGGCTCAAACCGTTTCTGCACTTGCCATTGCGCCGCGATCTCCTCCTGCGAACCCCAGTAGCCGACGGCCAGCCCGGCGAGGTATGCGGCGCCGAGGGCCGTTGTCTCCGTCACGACCGGGCGCACTACGGGCACGCCCAGGACATCCGCCTGGAACTGCATCAGCAGGTCGTTGCGCGCCGCCCCGCCGTCCACCCGCAAC
This sequence comes from Pseudomonadota bacterium, assembly GCA_021821365.1. Lineage (GTDB taxonomy): Bacteria > Pseudomonadota > Gammaproteobacteria > Burkholderiales > Burkholderiaceae_D > Noviherbaspirillum. The sequence continues at coordinate 5,756 of JAKACN010000172.1, forward strand.
TCGGTCAGCTCCAGATCCGCGTCCTTCTGCATGGCTTCCAGCACGTCGGCGCTCTGGTAGGCAATGCTGGCCAGGGTGGCGCGCGCGATGTGCGCCTTCGTGGTGCCCCGGCTGATACCGACCATCGTGCCGCGCGCATAGGCGTCCCAGTATGGCGCGCCCAGTCCGGAGAAAGCCGGCACGAAGAATACGCCGCCCGTGTCGGGCACGCTGGAAGCGAGCGCCTCGACATCGGCGGAGTTCTGGATGATGCCAAGACCGTCACGCAGCCATTGCACCGCCGCGCCGGCATTGAACACGCTGCCCTCCAGCATGTAATCGGTCTTTCCGTTGATGGTCCAGCCGACCGTGGTGACAAGGTTGTTCCTGGAAGCGATCGTCCGCCTGCCGGTATTCATCAGCATGAAGCAACCGGTGCCGTAGGTATTCTTGGCCATGCCTGGCCGCTGGCAGGCCTGCCCGTATGTCGCCGCCTGCTGGTCGCCGGCAACGCCCGCGATCGGAATCGCCGCGCCGAACAGCGACGGATCAGTCTTGCCCACGACGCCGCTGCTTGCGACGACACGCGGCAACAGGCTGGCGGGAACGCCGAGCAGCGCAAGGAGTTCTTCATCCCATTGCATGCTGTGGATATTGAACAGCAAGGTGCGCGATGCATTGCTACTGTCGATCACATGCACGCCGCACAGGCGATGGATGAGCCAGGAATCGATGGTGCCGAACGCCAGTTCGCCGCGTTCCGCCTTCGCGCGTGCGCCGGGCACGTTATCGAGCAGCCATTTGATCTTGGTGCCGGAAAAATACGCATCGAGTACGAGCCCGGTCTTCTGCTGGAAGATGGCTGCCTTGCCCTGTTCGCGAAGCGCGCTACAGATGTCGGCGGTGCGGTGATCCTGCCAGACGATGGCATTGGCGATCGGCTCGCCGCTGACCCGGTCCCACAATACCGTGGTTTCGCGCTGGTTGGTGATGCCGATCGCGGCGACGTCGGCCGGTGCCACTTTCATGTCTTTCAGCACCTGCTGCGCGACGGCGAGCTGCGTGCGCCAGATCTCCATGGCGTCATGCTCGACCCAGCCGGAATGCGGAAAGATCTGCGTGAATTCCTGTTGCGCGACGCCATGCTGGCGACCGGCGCGGTCGAACAGGATCGCGCGCGAGCTCGTCGTTCCCTGGTCGAGAGCGAGGATGTATTGGGTCATCGAAACGCCTCCAAAACAAGGGCTGCCACAGACGCAGAAGCCGAAACATACATGCCGGGCGCAGCGACAAGACACATCGGGCACACAACCCGCCGCGACCAGCGTGTACGGATTCTATCGAAGAAAATCGTCATCTTCGTGAAACGGACGAACGCGGCCTTAACCGCGCTTGCCGACAGGAGGAGAAATACTGCGAGCCCAATCACCAGACTCGCCGGCGACGTGACGACGCACCTCCGCCGTAGCCGTGGGCCCGGTTCCTGTTATGCGCGCATCTCCGGTCTTGCCTGTACCGCTCCCCTGGCACGCATCCATGCATCCAGCCGTGCCGCAGCACCGATTGGCAAGTGCAGGCCAAGCTTCGAGCGCCGCCACAGGATATCCTCTGCCGAGACAGCCCATTCGCGCCGCATCAGGTAATCGACTTCGGCCTCGAACAGGCCGGGCGCGATCTCGTCGCCAAGGTCGCCGATCCTGCGGCAACCGTCGAGCAAGGCCTGCGTGCGTGTGCCGTAGGCGCGTGCATAGCGGTTCAGCAGCGCCGGCGGCAGCCATGCGAACTGCTTCTGCAGATCGGCGACGAAGCGGTCGAATTCCAGCACGGCACGATTGCTCGGTTTTGGCCCGAACAGATCGCCACCTGGCAGGCAAGCATCCGCGGTCCACGCGCCGCCGTGTGTCGGCAACAGGCTGGCGAGCATGTCAACGGCTTCTTCCGCCAGCTTGCGGAAGGTGGTGATCTTGCCGCCGAACACCGACAGCAACGGCGCGCCATCTCTGTCGAGTTCGAGCCGGTAATCGCGCGTCACGGCGGACGCGTCGGACGATTCATCCTCGACGAGCGGACGCACGCCGGAGTAGGCCCACACCACACTGGATGGCACGATCTGCTTGCGGAAGTAGCGACTGGCAAGTTCGCACAGGTAGAAAATTTCGCTGTCGTCGATAGCGACCTCGTTCGGGTCACCGTGGTATTCAACGTCGGTGGTGCCGATCAGCGTGAAATCATCCTGGAAGGGGATGGCGAACACGATGCGGCCATCCGGATGCTGGAAGATGTAGGCATACGGATGGTCGAACAGCCGCGGCACGACGATGTGGCTGCCCTTGATGAGGCGCAGCGCTTTCTCGGTCGGACGGTGCACGGCCGTCTGGAGGAAGTGGGCCGCCCAGGGGCCGGCGGCATTGACCAGGCAGCGTGTGTTGATGCTGATGAGCTTGCCGCTTGCGGTACGCAGTTCCGCGAGCCAGCGGCCGCCTTCGCGGTGTGCCGATTCGCAGTACGTGCGAGTGAATATGGTGGCGCCGTGCTCGCAAGCATCGACGGCATTCAGCACCACGAGGCGGGCATCGTCGACCCAGCCGTCGGAATACTCGAAGCCGCGTGTGAACGCGCTCTTGAGCGGCTGGCCGGCGGGATGCTCGCGCAGCCCGACGCCGCGCGAACCCGGAAGCAGCTCGCGACGGGCAAGGCCATCGTACATGAACAGGCCGATGCGGATCATCCATGCCGGACGCTGTCCCTTGTCATGGGGAAGCACGAAGCGCATCGGCCGAATGATGTGCGGCGCCGACCGCAACAGCACTTCACGTTCGATCAGCGCCTTGCGCACCAGCCCGAATTCGTAATGCTCGAGGTAGCGCAGACCGCCGTGGATCAGCTTCGAGGAGGCCGACGAGGTGTGGGCCGCAAGGTCGTCCTTCTCGCAAAGAACGACGGAAAGGCCGCGCCCCGCCGCGTCGCGCGCAATGCCCGCGCCGTTGATGCCGCCGCCGACAACGAGCAGATCGCATTCGATTTTTCCCTGGCCGTCTTCCATCTGATGTCCGGAAAAAGTGAACATGTGATAACAAAAATGTAAGATACGACAATATTCGAAAACAAATCAATACTTATTTTAATCTTTTATTTTCGTTTGTTTTCGATTTGAAATTGGAATTATGATGTTGGCATCGAAACGCGGAGAAACGGAATGACGCTTAACCCACGCCAGCGCCGGTTGCTCGAAGTGGTCCGGCAGCGGGTCACGATGTCAGTGGAAGAATTGGCCCAGGAACTGGATGTCACACCGCAGACCGTGCGCCGCGACGTGAAGCAGATGGAAGAGGCAAAGCTGCTGGCGCGCTATCACGGCGGGGTTGGATTGCCTTCGTCGGTGGAAAACATCGACTACAGCCAGCGCCAGGTCATGAACATCGACGCCAAGCGCCGGATCGCCCATGCGGTGGCGAAACAGGTGCCGCCAGGATGTTCGTTATTGATCAATATCGGCACGACTACCGAGGAAGTGGCGCGGGCGCTCGTGCATCATCGCGGCCTGCACGTGGTCACCAATAATCTCAATGTGGCAGCGATTCTCTCGAACAATCCGCATTGCGAGATCATCCTTGCCGGCGGCGTGGTGCGCGGACGCGACCGAGGCATTGTCGGCGAAGCCACCATCGACTTCATCCGACAGTTCAAGGTGGATATCGGCATCATCGGGATTTCCAGCATCGAGCCGGATGGCACCCTGCGCGATTTCGATCCGCGGGAGGTGAAGGTGGCGCAGACCATCATCGAGCAATCGCGCGAGGTATGGCTGGTGGCCGATCACGACAAGTTCGGCCGCCAGGCGCTAGCGCGCATGGCGCACGTGTCGCAGATCGACATGCTGTTTACCGATGCACGGCCTCCGGATGCGCTTGCGAAGGCATTGAAGGAGGCGCACGTCAAGCTTGTCGTCGCCCCATGAGCAACGCGAAATTCAGCGTTTCAGGCTGTCGCGGATTTCGCGCAGCAAGACGACTTCTTCCGGCGGCGCAGCCGGGGCCGGCGGGGGCGCGCTTCTCTTGAGGCGATTCATCTGCTTGACCATCAGGAAGATGATGAAGGCCAGGATAACGAAGTTCAGGACGACCGTAATGAAATTGCCGTAGGCCAGCACCGCGCCGGCCTTTTTCGCTTCAGCCAGCGTTGTTGCCGTCTGCCCCGAAAGCGGAAGGAAGTAATTGCTGTAGTCCAGGCCGCCAAGGATCTTCCCTATCACGGGCATGATGATGTCGCCGACGAGCGAGTCGACGATCTTGCCGAAGGCGGCGCCGATGATGACGCCCACTGCCAGGTCCATGACATTGCCCTTCAGGGCAAATTCCTTGAATTCGCTCACGATGCTCATCGCGCAGCCTTTCATTTCAAAGGGAAAGAAGATTACGCCAAAGTTGCCAGACAAGCATAGTACAGAATGGCAATTTCGGGTTGCGCTGGTTCATGTGCGCTGCAGATGAGCAATGTGCGGCGGGCAACCCGCCACCACAAAAAGAAACGGCGCCGAGGCGCCGTTCCTGCCCTTCCCGGAATTTCCGGTCAGCCCGCCTGCGCCAGCAGCGTTTCCGCATTCGACACTTCGAACTTGCCCGGCTGCTCGACGTTCAGCTGCTTCACGACACCATCTTCGACCAGCATCGAGTAGCGCTGGGAGCGCACGCCCATGCCTTTTGCCGTGAGATCCATCTCCAGCCCGAGCGCTTTGGTGAAGATAGCGCTGCCGTCGGCCATCATGCGCACCGTGCCGGTCGCTTTCTGGTCGCGCCCCCAAGCGCCCATCACGAAGGCGTCGTTCACCGAGACGCACCAGATTTCATCGACGCCCTTGGCCTTGAACTTGTCCGCCAGCGCGACATAGCCGGGGACATGCTGCGCGGAGCAGGTCGGCGTAAACGCACCGGGCAAGCCGAAGATCGCGATCTTCTTTCCCTTAGCCAGTTCGCCGACCTTGAAGACATTGGGGCCAAGCGAGCAGCCTTCGGACGCCACTTCGATGAATTCCGAGAGAGTGCCTTCGGGAAGGCGATCGCCGATCTTGATAGTCATGGTGCGGTCCTTTTACTTTGGTTGGGTTCGAATGTGACTTTGAGGGAGGAATTTTGTCCACGGAAAACACTCGGCATGCCCCACAAAAAACACGGAAATTTCCCGAGTGTTCGGCAATGGCTGTGGTTGCCTGGATCTTGCCGTCGAGTTGACTGCGTCGGCTATCTAATTTCCATCCACGACTCCCATCCTATCCGTG
>JAKACN010000173.1 GCA_021821365.1 Pseudomonadota bacterium
AGCGCAGCACGCCGGCGTTGACGGAGAATGCGATGAATTCCTGACTGAGCTTGCTCAAGATTGCCTCGATAGGTAAATGAATGACAATGCCGGCCTTGCCGGATCAAGCCGAGATTGTAAGCCCTTATCATGCAAACTCCCGGGCGGATCGGTTATCCTAGGTCCTCGTTTTTTTCAGGCAAGGCCATGCTCAAGATCGTATCCGCCAACCTCAACGGTATCCGCTCCGCCGCCAGGAAGGGCTTCTTCGACTGGATGGGAAAGGAAGCCCCGCATGTCGTCTGCGTCCAGGAACTGAAGGCGCAAGCCGCCGACATGACGCCGGAATTCCTCCGTCCGCATGGCTACCATGGCCATTTCCATTACGCCGAAAAGAAGGGTTACTCGGGCGTCGGCATTTATGCGAAGTTCGAGCCGGATGCGGTGCAGGTCGGGTTCGGCAACCACGAGTTCGACGCCGAGGGCCGCTATGTGCAATGCGATTTCGGCAAGCTCAGCGTGATCTCGGTCTATTGCCCGTCCGGCTCCTCCAGCGAGGAACGGCAGTTGGCGAAGTTCCGCTTCATGGAAGTGTTCCTGCCGCACCTGGAAAAACTGATCGGCTGCGGCCGCGAGGTCGTGATTTGCGGCGACTGGAACATCGCGCACAAGGAAATCGATCTGAAGAACTGGAAATCGAATCAGAAGAACAGCGGCTTCCTGCCGGAGGAGCGTGCCTGGATGACGCAGGTGTTCGACCAGGTGGGCTGGGTGGACGTGTACCGCCGGCTGCATCCCGACACGACCGGCGAGGCCTACACCTGGTGGAGCAACCGCGGGCAGGCATGGGCGAACAATGTCGGGTGGCGCATCGACTACCACGTCTCCACGCCGGGCATCGCAGCCACAGCGAGCGCGGTGTCGATCTACAAGGACGAACGCTTTTCCGATCATGCCCCGCTCGTCGTGGAGTACGACGGCGCCTCCTCCTTCATCAGTGGATAGCTGCGATTCCCCGAACGTTGCTTTGATAGGGCGGCAAGGCATCGACCGTCGTCCCCTTGGCATGTGCAAATAGCGGCATCACTTCGGGCAGATGCCGCTGCATGTCCGCGATGCGGCTGCCGCCGGCCGGATGGGTGGAGAGCCATTGCGGCGGCGCGCTCTTGCTGACCATGCCCATCTTCTGCCAGAGCGCGATGCCGGCGCGCGGATCGTAGCCGGCGCGCGCGGCGATATCCAGCCCGACCAGGTCGGCCTCGGTTTCATCGCTGCGCGAGAATTTGAGCATGACGAGTTTCGCACCCTGCCCGGCCAGCATCTGCCCGGTGTCCTTCAATCCGAGCAAGGCCGAACCCAGCGCGGTTCCCAGGTTGAGCAGCGTGCCCTTGGCCATGCGCTCGCGGCCATGCTCGCGCAGGGCATGGGCGATTTCATGGCCCATGACGATGGCGACCTCGTCGTCGGTGAGTTTCAGGCTGTCCAGCAAGCCGGTGTAGAAGGCAATCTTCCCGCCGGGCATGCAGAAGGCATTCACCTCGCTGGACGCGATCAGGTTCACTTCCCATTGCCATTGGGTCGCGCGACCGTTCCAGCGGGTGGTGTGGGGGATGATGTTTTTCGCGATGGCGCGCAGGCGGGCGGCTTGCGGATCGCTGGCCGGCACGAGCGCGCCCTTGCGGCTCGCTTGCTGCTTGACCTCGGTATACTGCTGCAGCGCGCTTGCCTCGACCTGGTCTTCCGGCACGAGATTGCGCAAGGCGGAAGGCTTGCCCACCTTCACACCTTCGCCGGCTTCATTCACGCGATCCTGGGCGTGAACCGGGTGCGCGCCGAAAAAGCACGCAGCAATCAGGAACGGCGCCAGCAGCAGTCGATTCATCAGTCCCTCCATCATAATTGGCCTGTCGGACCGCCTATTTCTTTTCGCCGTTCCAGGGGGCGATCTTCGGCAGCATCATCATGCCCGGCAAAGCCAGCGCAAAGCATACGAGAAAGAATACGAACCAGCCGGTCTGCGCCACGATATAGCCGGTGGCCGCGTTGAAGAAGGTGCGCGGCACGGCAGCCAGGCTGGTGAACAACGCGAATTGCGTCGCAGTGTAGCGCGGATCGGTCGTGGTGGCGATATAGGCGGTGAAGGCGGCCGTGCCCAGGCCGACCGCAAACGCCTCCATGCCGATCACGGCCCCCAGCATCAGCGTCGCATGGCTGCCGGTGCTGACACCGGTCTGCGCCAGCGCGGCGAAACCGAGGATCGCCAGCGCCTGCAGCACGCCGAAAATCCACAAGCCGCGGTTGATGCCGGTCTTCTCCAGCCAGACCGCACCGAGGATGCCGCCGGAAAGGCTGGCCCACAGGCCCGCGTTCTTGGCCACCAGTCCGATCTGGGTACGGGTGAAACCGAGGTCGATGTAGAACGGCGTGGCCAGCGCGGTCGCCATCGAATCGCCGAGCTTGTACAGGAAGATGAAGGCGAGCACCAGCAGCGCATGTGACCAGCCGCTGCGCTGGATGAATTCCCGGAACGGCAATACCACCGCTTCGCGCAGGTTCTTCGGCGGCCGGCCGTAGATTTTCGGTTCGGCGATGACGAACGTGGTGACGATCCCGGGCAGCATGAACAGCGCGGTGATCATGAATACGGACCGCCAGCTCATCAGGTCGGACAGAATCAGCGACAGCGCACCCGGCACCAGGGTGGAGAGCTTGTAGGCATTGACGAACAGCGCCGTGCCCGAACCCTGTTGTTCGTCGCTCAGCAACTCACGCCGGTAGGCATCGATCACGATGTCCTGGCTGGCCGACAGGAAGGCCACCGCGCCGCACAGGAATACGATGGCGGTGAGTTCCGTCTTCGGCGAGAACAGGCCCATCGACGCCACCGCAACCAGCAGTGCGATCTGCGTGACCAGCATCCAGCCGCGCCGCCGCCCGAGCAACGGAAAATGGTAGCGGTCCATCAGCGGCGACCAGACGAACTTCCAGGTATAGGGAAAGCCGACCAGCGCGAACAGGCCGATGGCCTTCAGGTCCACGTTTTCCGACTTCAGCCAGGCCGACAGCAGGTTATACAGGATGAACAGCGGCAGGCCGGAGGAAAACCCGAGCGAGACGCAGATCAGCATCTCGCGGCTGAAATAGTGGCGCCAGCCCGGCTTCGCCTTGACGTCGGGCTCAGGAGTAGGTTCGGTAGCGGATGGCGCTGCCAGGGTCATGTCGTGCTCACGTGTTGGTATGAGATATCAGATCTGTTCAGACGACGTTAAAAGGCGCGGCCGGAACATTGTTTATGTCCACGAAAAACACGAAAAACAGATCCATTTTCGGAGCATTTTGCGAGACACGCCGAGTGTTTTTTGTGGATACAAGTTTCTGCTCTACGCAGGCAACTCGTGAATGTCCACAAAAAGTACTCGTTGTGCCGCACAAAAAACACAAGATTCAAGAATCCTTTTCGTGTTTTTCGTGGACATAACCAATCTTCCGAATGCCTCTTTGACGTCTGAACGACCCGCCAGGTTATCGTTTTCGAAAGCGGAACACGGCCAGGCTGCCGCGCCAGTTCGGGAGGAACGAAACGGGCTTGCCGTCCTGCAACGCGACACATTCGAGCACTTCGAGTCCTACCTGGTTCGCAAGTTCCTCAAAATCCTTGATCGTGGCGCAACGCAGGTTGGGCGTGTCATACCATTCGTACGGCAGCGACTTCGACACCGGCATGCGTCCGCGCATCAGCGCGAAACGGTGCGGCCAGTAGGCGAAATTCGGGAAGGACACGATGGCTTCGCGGCCGACGCGCGCGATGTCGCGCAGGATTCCTTCCACGTTCTTCATCATCTGCAGCGCCGACAGGCACAGTACCGTGTCGAAGGCATCGTCGGCGAACATCGCCAGCCCGGCCTCCAGGTCCTGCTGGATCACGGAAACGCCACGACCGATACAGAGCGGGATCTTCGCATCGTCGATCTCCACGCCGTAGCCGAGGCATTGCTTGTCGGTCTGCAAATAATCGAGCATCACGCCATCGCCGCAGCCGAGGTCGAGCACCTGCGAGGCCGGCGCGACCCAGTGGGCGATGAAGGCAAGGTCGGGGCGCAGGGCAATCAGTTCGCGGAAATTCATTGCCGTCCTCCCTGCGTAATGTCGTGCCAGATGCGGTCGTAATAGGCTTTTACCACATTGATGTAGCGCGAGTCCTCCAGCAAGAACGCATCGTGACCGTGCGGCGCGGCGATTTCTGCATAGCTTACGCGCCGCTTGTTGTTGACCAGCGCCTGCACGATCTCGCGGCTGCGCTCGGGGGAGAAGCGCCAGTCGGTGGTGAAGGATACCAGCATGAACTGCGCTTCGGTCCCGGCGAGCGCCTTGGTCAGGTCGTTGCCGTACTCGCGCGCGGGATCGAAATAGTCGAGCGCCTTGGTAATCAGCAGGTAGGTGTTGGCATCGAAGTATTCGGAGAACTTGTCGCCCTGGTAACGCAGGTAGGATTCGATTTCGAAATCGATGCCGTAGCCGAACTGGTAACTGCCGTTGCGCAGGTCGCGCCCAAATTTTTCCGCCATGCTGTCGTCGGACAGATAAGTGATGTGGCCGACCATGCGCGCCACGCGCAGGCCGCGTTTGGGCACGACGCCGTGCTCATAGAAATGGCCGCCATGGTAGTCCGGGTCGGTCAATATGGCCTGGCGCGCGACATCGTTGAAGGCGATGTTTTGCGCGGTGAGCTTGGGCGTGGACGCGATCACGACGGCGTGGCGCACGCGCTTGGGGAAGATCATGCTCCACGCCAGCGCCTGCATGCCGCCGAGCGAGCCGCCCATCACGGCCGCGAACTGCTCGATGCCGAGCGCGTCGGCGAGACGCGCCTGCGCGCGCACCCAGTCCTCCACGGTCACGACCGGGAAGTCCGCGCCATAGGGCTTGCCGGTGGCCGGATTGGCGTGCATCGGCCCGGTCGAGCCGAAGCAGGAACCGGGGTTGTTGACGCCGATGACGAAGAAGCGGTCGGTATCGACGGGCTTGCCTGGCCCGACCATGTTGTCCCACCAGCCGACATTCTTGCTGCCGTCCGCGCCCTCGTACATGCCGGCAACATGGTGCGAGGCATTCAGCGCGTGGCAGATCAGGACCGCATTGGAGCGGTCGGCATTGAGCTTGCCGTAGGTTTCATAGACCAGCGTGTAGTCCGCCAGCGAGGCCCCGCTGCTCAATGGCAGGGGCTCGGCAAAATGCATCGATTGCGGCGAAACGATTCCCAAGGATGACATGACGATCCCGAAGGTGCAGAAATGTGCAGAAAACAAAAAAGCCCGAGAAGCGGTCAGCTTATCGGGCTAAGTTCAGGCTTGGATTGCAAGCACGCTTTAGCCGTATTTATTACGCGCCCGCAAGCTGATTATCAAATCGGCGCATTGCATAAGGATAACCAAGACGGTTCCTGTCGTCAAACCTGCTTGTCAGACCGCTATCGCGCACGGTCACGGGGTGCGCAACTGCTCGACCGCCTCGACGATGGCGTTCTGCTCCATGCAACGCAGAATCTTCTTCGTGCGCGGGATGATGGACGAGAGGTCCGTGTTCAGAATCTCCTGCTTGACGGCGAGGATCTGCGACGGATGCATGGAAAACTCGCGCAGCCCCATGCCCAGCAGGAGGCGCGTCAGCCTGGTATCGCCCGCCATTTCGCCGCACACCGAGATGGGAACCCCGGCCTTGGTGCCGATCGAGATCGTGGTCGCCAGCAGGTAGAGCACCGCCGGATGCAGCGGGTTGTACAGGTGCGCGACTTCATGGTCGGCGCGGTCGATCGCCAGCGTGTACTGGATCAGGTCGTTGGTGCCGATGGACAGGAAATCCATGCGCTTGACGAACATCGGCAGGGTCAGCGCCGCAGCCGGAATCTCGATCATCGCACCTACCGGCATCAGCGGATCGAACTTCCTGTTGGCTTCGCGCAGCTGCGTCTTGGCCTGCTCGATCATCGCCAGCGTCTGGTCGATCTCGAACGCGTGCGCAAGCATCGGGATCAGCAGCTTGACCGGGCCGTAGGCCGAGGCGCGCAGGATCGCGCGCAGCTGCGCCAGGAACATCTGCGGTTCGGCGAGGCAGAAGCGAATCGCCCGCAGTCCGAGCGCGGGATTGAGCGAGGTCTGCTCGGCTGCATCGAGCGGCTTGTCGGCGCCGATGTCGAGCGTGCGGATCGTGACCGGCTTGCCCTTCATCGCGACCACGGCCTGGCGATAGGACTCGAACTGCTCGTCTTCGGACGGCAGCTTGTGAAGCAGGCCGACGCGTCCCATGAACAGGTACTCGGAGCGGAACAGGCCGACGCCCATCGCGCCGGCTTCCAGCGCAGCGGGGCAATCGTCGGGCAATTCGATATTCGCCAGCAACGTGACCTCGACGCCGTCCTTCGTGACGGCGGGCGTCTTCTTCAGCTTGCCGAGCTTCTTGCGCTCACGGATCAGGCGCGCCTGGCGCTCGCGGTACTGGTCCAGCACTGCCGGCGTCGGGTCGACGATCACCACGCCGGCATCGCCGTCGATGATGACCCAGTCGTCCTGCTGGATCAGCGCCGATGCGTTGTACATGCCGACCGCCGCGGGAATGTCGAGGCTGCGCGCGACAATCGCGGTATGCGAATTCTGCCCGCCGAGGTCGGTCACGAAGCCGCCGAAGGCGCGGTTCTTGAATTGCAGCATGTCGGCCGGCGAGATGTCGTGCGCGACGACGATCATGCGCCCGGCCGGCTCGTCCGAGCCGTCGCCGGCGGCGAGCGTGTGCGCGCTGCCGGTCAGCACCTTCAGCACACGCTCGCCGACCTGCAGAATATCGGCCTTGCGCTCGCGCAGGTAGGCATCCTCGATCTCGTCGAACTGCGCCGACAGCTCATCGATCTGGGTGACCAGCGCCCATTCGGCGTTGTAATGGCGGGTGCGGATGATCTCGAGCGGTACTTCGGCGATCATCGGGTCCGACAGGATCAGCGCATGCACATCGATGAAGGCGCCGAGCTCGGCCGGCGAATCCTTCGGCAGGTCGTTCCATATGGTCTGCAGTTCCTTGTGGACAGTAGCGATCGCCCATTGCAGGCGCTGCACTTCGGCCTCGACCTGTTCCTGCGGGATGACGTAATGCTTGACCTCGAGCGCTGCAGGCGTGAGCAGATGCGCGCGGCCGATCGCAATGCCGCGTGACACCGGAATCCCATGAAGCGTAAAAGAAGCCATCGCGTTCTTTACTCGCCTTCGCCAAACTTATTCTGGATCAGCTCGACAAGCGCGTCAAAGCACGCTTTCTCGTCGGCGCCTTCGGCTTCCAGGAGGACAGTCGTGCCCTTGCCGGCGGCCAGCATCATGACGCCCATGATCGACTTGGCATTCACGCGTCGCGCATTGCGCGTCAACCAGACTTCGCTCTGAAACTTCGCTGCAAGCTGCGTCAGCTTGGCCGAGGCGCGCGCATGCAGTCCCAGCTTGTTGATGATTTCGATTTCCTGTTGAATCATTTCCCGCCGATCTTGTTTTCTTTTCTTATGAAACCCGAACCCGGTTATCCACCCTGACCGCCCCGCTTTGTCCGCCGGCCAGCGCCATTTCGACGACCACGTCGAGCGTGTCGTTGCGGTAGGTCAGCGCGCGCAACAGCATCGGCAGGCTGATTCCGGCAATCACTTCGATATGGCCGGGACTGCACAGGCGCAGCGTGCAATTGGAGGGCGTGCCACCCATCACGTCGGTAATGACGAGAACGCCGGAACCGTCGTCGATACGCTTGATCACTTCCAGCGCGAGCCGGTTCACTTCGGCGGGATCCTGGTCGGCGCGTACGTCGATCGCCTCCATGCGTTCCGGCCGCGCGCGAAAGACATGGGTTGCCGCCTCGATGAAGGCGTTGCCGAGCGGTGCGTGCGTCAGGAGAAGGATGCCGATCATGATTTTTGTGGTTTATACAGGACTTTTCACGTGTGCGAATGAGGCAAAGGCCCGACTTCGGGCCTCAATCATCTCCTTCGACCTTTCTCCCGCCGCGCAACGCGAATCCCTTTCTACTGGCACTGCGTTTCCAGTGCGTCAACGAACATGCCGGCGACATTGAAGCCCGTCTGCTGCGCGATTTCCTGGAAGCAGGTCGGACTGGTGACATTGATTTCCGTCAGGTAATCGCCAATAACATCCAATCCTACCAGTAACAGGCCGCGCTTCAAAAGAGCTGGCGCAAGCGCTTCGCCGATTTCCCGGTCACGCGCCGAGAGCGGCTGCGCGACGCCCAGGCCGCCGACGGCCAGATTGCCGCGCACCTCCCCGTTCTGCGGAATGCGCGCCAGGGAATACGGCACGACCTGTCCGCCGATCAGCAATATCCGCTTGTCGCCCTGGCTGATTTCCGGAATGAAGCGCTGGACCATGATCGTGCGCTCGCCGTTTTCCGTCAGCGTTTCGATGATGGAGCCGAGGTTCATGCCGTCCTCGCGGACACGGAAAATGCCGATGCCGCCCATGCCGTCCAGCGGCTTGAGGATGATGTCCTTCTGCTCGCGATGGAAAGCACGGATCCGGTTCTCGTCGCTGGTGACCAGCGTCGGTGAAGTGAATTCGGGGAACTGCGCGATCGCCAGCTTTTCGTTATGGCTGCGGATCGCTTCCGGCCGATTGACCACGCGCGCGCCCTGCTTCTCGGCTACCTCCAGTAGATAGGTGAGGTAGATGTACTCCATGTTGAAGGGCGGATCCTTGCGCACGATCACCGCGTCGAACTCGGTCAGCTGCATCGCGGTCGCCGGTTCGGCGTGGTACCAGTCCTTCGGGTCGCCGGTCAGGTTGACGCGCGCGACATTGGCCGTCAGCAGGCCGGCGTGGAACGCCATGTCCTTCTGCTGGAAGGCGTAGATCGCATGGCCGCGCCGCGCCGCCTCCGCCATCATGGCGAAGGTGGTGTCCTTGTAGATCTTGAAGTGGTCGAGCGGATCGGCGAGGAAAGCAAATTTCATGTGTCAGTACACCTCGGGATTCGGATCGGTCTTTTCCAGCTCGATCGATGCGGCGAGCAAGGCCAGGCGCGCGACCACGCCGTACATGTAGAAACGGTTCGGCGGCGCGGTACCCGGCTTGGCCTGCAAATCCGGCAAGGCGTGCTGCTGCGCGAACGCCAGCGGCACGAAATGCGCACCGGGCGAATTCAGATTCTCGTCGACGCCGCGCTCCGCGTGCACGCGGTAGAAACCGCCGACGACGTAGCGATCGATCATGTAGACCACCGGCTCGGCCACCGCATCGTTGATGTGCTCGAAGGTGTGCACGCCTTCCTGGATGATCACGTCGGACACTTCCAGGCCTTCCTTCACGACCGACATCTTGTTGCGCTGCTTGCGGTTGAGGTCGCGCACTTCGCTGGCGTCCTTGACGGTCATGATGCCCATGCCGTACGTGCCGGCGTCGGCCTTCACGATGACAAAGGGCTTTTCCTTGATGCCGTATTCCTTGTACTTCTTGCGAATCTTGGACAGCACCGAATCGACGCTCGCGGCAAGACATTCTTCGCCGGTGCGTTCGTGGAAATCGATCTCGCTGCAGCGGGCGAAGTACGGATTGAGCATCCAGCCGTCGACGTCGACCAGCTTGGCGAACTTCTTGACCACTTCATCGTAGGCCGCGAAGTGGTTGCTCTTGCGGCGCACGGTCCAGCCGGCATGCAGCGGCGGCAGCAGGTTCTGCTCATGCAGACCTTCCAGGATGGGCGGCACGCCGGACGACAGGTCGTTGTTCAGCAGGATGGTGCACGGATCGAAATTCTTCAGGCCGAGCCGACGCCCGTTGGCGGAGCGTTCGAGCGGTTCGAGCGTGATCGTGGTGCCGTCGGGCAGGTCGATATTCGTCGGCTCCTTGACCTCTTCGGACAGGGAACCGAGACGCACGTTCAGGCCGGTCTGGCGGAAGATCTGCATCAGGCGCGCGACGTTCTGCAGATAGAACACGTTGCGCGTATGCCGCTCGGGAATCAGCAGCAGATTCTTGGCATCCGGGCAATATTTCTCTATCGCAGCCATCGCGGCCTGCACCGCCAGCGGCAGCATCTCCGGCGAGAGGTTGTTGAAGCCGCCCGGGAACAGGTTGGTGTCGACCGGCGCCAGCTTGAAACCGGCGTTGCGCAAGTCCACCGAGCAATAGAACGGCGGGGTATGTTCCTGCCATTCGAGGCGGAACCAGCGCTCGATCGACGGCGTGGCGGACAGGATTTTCTTTTCGAGGTCGAGAAGCGGACCGTTCAGGGCTGTGACGAGGTGCGGAACCATAGAAACCTTCTAGCTATAAGCATTCTTGCAACAGGAGGATTCTAACGGCATTCGTCCTGTTGCGTGTGCGGGATGTTGTCGGAGGAAGGCTGTACCGGAGCGCGCGTTTCACAAATGGCAATGCGCATCCGGCATCCATGACGGACACGCTTCAGGTTTGGGCGGTCCTGCCTTTTTTAAAGGTCCGGACAAAAAAAAGCGCCCCGGACGGGGCGCTTTGAAGAGTCCCGCGATGATCCGCGGGAGGGGGAAACGGCACGCCAGTGCCGGCTCAGGAGTGGTAGGCCGATTCGCCGTGACTGGCGATGTCGAGGCCTTCGCGCTCCTGCTCTTCCGGCACGCGCAGGCCGATGAGCAGGTCCACCACCTTGTAGGCGACGAACGCCACCACGCCGGACCAGATCAGGGTCGTGAGCACGCCCTGGAACTGAATCCACACCTGCACGGCAATCGAATAGTCGGAAGCGACCTTGTGGGCGACGGAGTCAGAGATGCCGGTGCCGCCCAGCGACGGTGCG
>JAKACN010000174.1 GCA_021821365.1 Pseudomonadota bacterium
AGGCGTGCCAACCGGTCCGGTTGGCACGCCTTTCTAGGCATCCGTTCACAGGCAGCATCGCCCGTGACACGCTACAGCTTAGCTCAATTGCTCAAGGCGGATCTTGGTCACCTGGCCGACGACCGTCGGCAGCGCCTCGATCTTCGCAATCGCGGCTTCGACGTTCTTTTCCTGGGTCTGATGCGTCAACATGATGATGTCGGTCTCGGTCTCGCCTTCCGCCGGCTCTTTCTGCAGCATCGCATCGATGGAAATCGTCGAATCCGCGAGAATGCGCGTGACATCGGCCAGGACACCGGGCTGGTCCGCCACCTGCATGCGCAGGTAGTAGCTGGTGGTGACTTCCGAGATCGGCAGGATCGGCGTATCGGTCATCGCGTTCGGCTGGAACGCGAGGTGCGGCACGCGGTGTTCCGGATCAGCCGTTGCGAGGCGGGTGATATCGACCAGGTCGGCGATCACGGCCGATGCGGTCGGCTCGGAGCCCGCGCCCTTGCCGTAATACAGCGTCGCGCCGACGGCATCGCCCTGCACCAGCACGGCATTCATCGCACCCTCCACGTTCGCGATCAGGCGCTTGGCCGGGATCAGGGTCGGGTGCACGCGCAGCTCGATACCGTGCGGGGTGCGGCGGGTGATGCCCAGCAGCTTGATGCGGTAGCCGAGCTGTTCGGCATAGCGGATATCGGTGGCCTGCAGCTTGGTGATGCCTTCGACGTAGGCCTTGTCGAACTGCACCGGGATGCCGAATGCAATCGCGGACATAATGGTGGCCTTGTGCGCAGCGTCGATGCCTTCGATGTCGAAGGTCGGATCGGCTTCCGCGTAGCCGAGGCGTTGCGCCTCCTTCAGCACGACGTCGAAATCGAGGCCTTTCTCTCGCATCTCGGACAAGATGAAATTGGTGGTGCCGTTAATGATGCCGGCCGCCCACTCGATACGATTGGCGGTCAGGCCTTCGCGCAAGGCCTTGATGATCGGAATGCCGCCGGCGACGGCTGCTTCGAACGCCACCATCACGCCCTTCTCCTGGGCCGCCTTGAAGATCTCGTTGCCGTGCGTCGCGAGCAGCGCCTTGTTGGCGGTGACGACATGCTTGCCGTTGGCGATCGCCTTCAGCACGAGCTCCTTGGCGATGCCATAACCGCCGATCAGCTCGATGACGATATCGATTTCCGGATTGTTCACCACCAGGTTGGCATCGTTCACCACTTCGCATTCGCCGTTGGTCAGCTCTTTCGCGCGGGTGGTGTTCAGGTCGGCCACCATCGTAATCTGAATGCTGCGGCCGGCGCGACGGGTAATTTCCTCCTGGTTGCGCTTCAGAACGTTGAACGTGCCGGAACCGACGGTACCGATGCCTAACAAGCCTACTTTGATGGGTTTCATAATTTTCAAAAAATAAAATGCTGCCGGAATCCGGCTTGCGCCGGAACGATAATCCATTTGAATGCCGGAACCCTACGCGGCGATGGCGTGCCGCTTGCGATAGCTTTCCAGGAAACGAGCAATCCTCCCGATCGCATCGGTCAGGTCGTCCGAATTGGGAAGGAACACGACGCGGAAGTGATCCGGCGCGATCCAGTTGAAACCGGTGCCCTGCACGATCAGCACCTTTTCTTCGGCCAGCAGATCGTAGGCGAATTGCTGGTCGTCCGCAATCGGATAAATCTTCGGGTCGAGCCGCGGGAACATGTACAGGGCCGACTTCGGCTTCACGCAGCTCACGCCGGGAATCTCGGTCAACAGCTTGTGCGCCAGGTCGCGCTGCTTCAGGAGACGACCGCCGGGGCTGACCAGGTCGTTGATGCTCTGATAACCGCCCAGCGCTGTCTGGATCGCGTACTGGCCAGGCGTATTCGCGCACAGACGCATCGAGGCAAGCATGTTCAGGCCTTCGATGTAATCCTTCGCAGGTTTCTTGTCGCCCGACACCACCATCCAGCCGGCACGGTAGCCGCAGGAGCGGTAGTTTTTCGACAGCCCGTTGAGCGTCAGGAACAGCACGTCGTCCGCCAGCGAAGCAATCGAGGTATGCGTCTCACCGTCGTACAGCGTCTTGTCGTAGATCTCGTCGGCGAATACGATCAGCTGGTGCTGGCGCGCGACCTCCACGATCTGCTGCAGCAATTCGACCGGATACAGGGCGCCGGTCGGATTGTTCGGATTGATCACGACGATGGCCTTGGTGTTCGACGTGATCTTCTTCTTGATGTCGTTGATGTCCGGCAGCCAGCCCGACTCTTCGTCGCAAACGTAATGCACCGGCGTGCCGCCGGATAGGCTCACCGCAGCCGTCCACAGCGGATAATCCGGCGCGGGAACGAGCACTTCGTCACCCGAATTGAGCAAGGCGTTCATGCCCATCACGATCAGTTCGGACGCACCGTTGCCAATGTAGATGTCATCGATGGCGACGCCTTCGATGTTCTTTTCCTGCGTGTAATGCATGATCGCCTTGCGCGGCGCGAACATGCCCTTGGAATCGGTGTAACCCGCGGCGTTCGCGATGTTGAGTATCATGTCCTGCACGATCTCGTCGGGCGCATCGAACCCGAACACGGCGAGGTTACCGATATTCAGTTTGATGATCCGATGGCCCTCTTCCTCCATCTGCCTGGCTTTTTCCAGGACGGGGCCGCGGATGTCGTAACAAACGTCTGCAAGTTTTCTGGATTTGTGAATCAGTCGCACGCGTGCAATCCCTTGTAGTAAAGGCAAGATTGGGGATGCAATGCTGCACCGCCAAAATACCCATTTTGCCGAAAGCAACCCGTTTTATCAATGTGTAACAAGGCCTTTTAACACCAGAAACGCTACAATGCCCATTCTTTTTCCGCAGGATTGTCGGAAATTCACGTCTTTCCGCTTGTCTCAACGATCATGAAGCTGCATTCCACATCGACCCAGCATTACCAGACTGTCACTGCCTATCACGACGATGCCGTCGAAATCAACGCGGTGCGGTTCGACTACAACCTGATCGTCATGCCGGAAGTCGCCCCCGTGCAATGGAAGGTTGCCTCGTTCGACGCCTTGACGCCGGAAGATTTTGCGCAGATTGATGTGGCCAAGCCGGACGTCGTCATCCTCGGCACCGGACGTCGCCAGCGTTTCATCCACCCGAGGCTGACTGCAAGCCTGACCGACCATCGCATCGGCGTCGAATGCATGGACAGCCAGGCTGCCTGCCGCACCTACAACATTCTGATGGCCGAGGGGCGACGTGTTGCCCTGGCGCTCCTCTTTGACTGATTGCGCTCCGTCGCGCCTGACATGACCGAACTGCACAAATCGAAACCGGCCGTCTGGGCCTTGCTCCTGCTGTTTTCCGCACTCTGGTTTTATTCGCTCGATCTGCGCACGCTGGTGCCGACCGACGAAGGCCGTTACGCTGAAATGGCACGCGAAATGTTCGCCACCGGCGACTGGATCACCACCCGACTGAACGGCATCAAGTACTTCGAAAAGCCGCCGCTGCAGACCTGGATGACAGCCCTGGCCTTCCATGCCTTCGGCCTCGGCGAATGGCAGGCGCGGCTGTGGACCGGGCTATCCGGCCTGTTCGGCATCCTGCTGTCCGCGTACACAGCGCGCCGCCTGTTCGGCGAGCGCGTCGGTTTCAATACCGGCCTGGTGCTTGGCTCAAGCCTGCTTTGGGTGGCGCTCGGCCACTTCAACACGCTCGACATGGGGCTCGCCGCGATGATGAACATCTCCCTGTGCAGCCTGCTGCTCGCGCAGCGCAAGGACGCGACGCCTCCCGAGTGCCGGCGATGGATGCTGGCCTGCTGGGCGGGAATGGGCTTGGCCGTTCTTTCAAAGGGATTGATCGGCATCGTTCTGCCCGGCGCCGTGCTCGTGCTCTACACCCTGTTCGCGCGCGACTGGGCAATGTGGAAACGCCTCAACTTCCTCGGCGGCGTGCCGCTGTTCCTTGCGATCACCGCTCCCTGGTTCATCCTCGTGTCCATGAAGAATCCGGAATTCCCCCACTTCTTCTTCATCCACGAACATTTCGAGCGTTTCACGACCAAGGTTCATCACCGCACCGGTCCCTGGCATTATTTCATTCCCGTCCTGCTGCTCGGCATTCTTCCGTGGCTCGCGATGTTCCCGCAGAGCCTGTGGCAGGCGTGGCGCGAACGCACTTCAGGCTTCCAGCCGAAGCTCATGCTGCTGATCTGGGCTGCATTCATCTTCTTTTTCTTCAGCATCTCCCACTCGAAGCTGGTGTCGTACATCCTGCCGATCTTTCCGGCACTGGCCATGCTGATCGCCTGTCACCTTGAGGACGCATCACGCAAGGCTGTGGTAATCAATGCCGGACTGATCGCCCTTCTGTCCGCCGTCGGCCTTGTCCTTGCACCACGATTTTCCTCGCTCGCTTCCGATGCCTATGACAAGCCGCTGTTCCAGGCCTACGTCCCATGGGCCATGGCGGCCGCCATGGTCGGACTGGCAGGCAGCCTGCTGGCCATTGCCCTGGCAAAGCGCCGCCGGGACTGGTCGTTTGCCACGCTTGCCCTGTCCGGCTTTTTCCTTGTGCTTTTGCTCATCGCCGGTCATGAATCCCTGGGTCGTTACAAGGCCGGCACCGAGCATCTTGCCGCCATCAAGGCCGAGCTGACGCCGGACACGCCGGTCTACGCGGTTGGTCTGTACGAGCAGACGCTGCCCTTCTACCTCGGACGCACATTGATCCTCGTGGAGCACGCGGATGAGATGGATTTCGGCCTGCAGCAGGAGCCGCAGCTCTGGATACCGACCTACGAAGCCTTTGCCGCACGCTGGGGCGCCGAGTCGCAAGCGGGGAAAAAGTCGCTGGCCATCGTCCGGCCTGATATGCTTGCGAAAATGCAAAAGGACAACTTGCCGCTCCGCATTATTGCCCGAGACCCAAGACGGGTCATTTTGACCAACGTCTTGCAAGACAAGCCAGCCTCATGACGCTCCCCACTTTTGGATTCATCCTTACCGGCATCTTCCTCAATGCGCTCGCGCAACTGCTTTTGAAGGCCGGCACCAACGCCGTCGGCGCCATCCACCTGACCGCCTCGAACTGGTTCGAGATCGGTCTGAAAGTCGCCTCGCAGATGCCGATCATCGGCGGTCTCGGGTGCTACGTGCTGTCCGTGGTCGTGTGGATCATCGGCCTGTCGCGCGTCGACGTGACCATCGCATACCCGATGCTTTCAATCGGGTATATCGTCAACGCCATCGGTGCCTGGTATTTTCTCGGCGAAGCCGTGTCGATGCAGCGCATGGCCGCCATCGGCGTTATCGTCATTGGCGTCGTGCTGCTCGCGCGCAGCTGAGCGACGCGACTCAACCAACAAACAATTCGCCCATGACCGAACCCTTTCTTCCCTTCTCGCGGCCGACCATCGACGAGCAGACCATCGCCGCCGTCGCGGACGTCCTGCGCTCCGGCTGGATTACGAGCGGACCGAAAGTCCAGGCATTCGAAGCACGACTTTCGGAATATTTCGGCGGACGTCCGGTTCGCACGTTCAATTCCGGCACCTGCACCATGGAGATCGCACTGCGCATCGCCGGCATCGGGCCGGGAGATGAAGTCATCACCACGCCAATCTCCTGGGTAGCGACCGCCAACGTCATCCTCGAGGTCGGCGCGACGCCGGTCTTTGCGGATATCGATCCCGTCACGCGCAACATCGATCTGAACAAACTCGAAGCCGCCATCACGCCGCGAACGAAGGCAATCATCCCGGTCTATCTGGCCGGACTGCCGGTGGATATGGATCGCCTGTACGCGATTGCAGAACACCATCGCCTGCGGGTGGTCGAGGATGCGGCGCAAGCCCTGGGCTCATCCTGGCGCGGCAAGCGCATCGGCGCATTCGGGGATTTCGTCTCGTTCAGCTTCCAGGCGAACAAGAACATCACGACCTCCGAGGGCGGTTGCCTGGTCCTGAACGATGCCGAGGAAGTTGCGCTGGCGGAAAAATACCGGCTCCAGGGCGTGACCCGCAGCGGATATGACGGCATCGAGGTCGATGTCCTCGGCGGCAAGTTCAACATGACCGATATCGCCGCGACGATCGGGCTCGGACAGTTCGCAGGGATTGACGCCGTCACCGCGCAGCGACGTGCGCTGGCGCGCCATTACTTTACGTCATTCGGCACCGACTTCGAGGCAAGGTGCGGAGCGCAATTGCCGGTCGCCGATTTTGAGCAATCAAACTGGCACATGTTCCAGATCGTGCTGCCCGAGCGCATCCAGCGCGCCGATTTCATGGAGCGCATGGCGAAGCTGAATATCGGCACCGGATACCATTACCCGGCGATCCATCTGTTCAAACTCTATCGTGCCCTTGGCTTTGCGGAAGGCATGTTCCCGATCGCGGAAAGCGTCGGGCGCCGGATCGTTACCCTGCCGATGTTTACCGCAATGACAGAAAACCATGTGGAACGTGTGGTCAGCGCGGTAAAATCAATCCTTCAACGAGAATAATCCAGCGATTGATGAAACCAGAACTATCCGTCGTCATTCCGGTGTACAACGAGGAGGCCGGGCTCGCGAGGCTGTTCGAGCGTCTCTACCCGGCGCTCGACACGCTAGGCATGTCGTACGAAATCGTGTTCGTCAATGACGGCAGCCGCGACCGCTCGGCCCAGATCCTTGCCGACCAGTTCCGCGCACGTCCCGACGTCACGCGTGTCGTGCTCTTCAACGGCAACTACGGCCAGCACATGGCCATTCTCGCGGGTTTCCAGGCCACCCGAGGCAACGTCGTCGTCACCCTGGATGCCGACCTGCAGAACCCGCCGGAAGAAATCGGCAACCTGATTGCGAAGATGCACGAAGGCTACGACTATGTCGGCTCCGTACGTCGCGAGCGGCAGGATGTAGCCTGGCGCAAGCACGCCTCGCGCGCAATGAATTACTTGCGCGAAAAGCTTACTCATATCAAGATGACCGACCAGGGCAACATGCTGCGCGCCTATGGTCGCAACGTCGTCGACCTCGTCAACCAGTGCAACGAGGTAAACACCTTCATTCCGGCGCTGGCCTACACCTTCGCGCGCAAGCCGACCGAAATCGTGGTGGAACACGAGGAGCGCGCCGCCGGCGAATCGAAGTATTCGCTGTACAGCCTGATCCGGCTGAATTTCGACCTGATCACAGGCTTTTCGCTGATGCCGCTGCAGGCGTTCTCCCTGGTTGGCATTGCCCTATCCATCCTGTCGGCCGCTCTGTTCGTGGCCCTGATCGTACGGCGCTTCATCCTGGGCTCCGAAGTGCAAGGCGTGTTCACGCTGTTCGCGCTCGACTTCTTCCTGATGGGCGTGATCCTGTTCGGTATCGGATTGGTCGGCGAATACGTCGGCCGGATCTACCAGCAGGTACGCGGGCGTCCGCGCTATGTGGTGCAAGCGATCCTCGAACAGAAGGATGAGCGCGGCAACGTGTCGTCCATATCGAACGTGCGGGAATAAGCAGCGTGCGTGCCGTCGTCTTCGCCTATCACAATGTCGGCGTGCGCTGCCTCAAGGTGCTGCTCGCGCGCGGCCTCGAGATTCCGCTCGTCGTCACCCACAAGGACAATCCGTCGGAAAAGATCTGGTTCGAGTCCGTCGCCGCGCTGTGCGCCGAAGAGGGCATTCCCTTCGTGACGCCGGACGATCCGACGTCTGCGGAGCTGCTCGCGAAAGTGCGCGCCGCCGAACCCGATTTCATTTTCAGCTTCTATTACCGGCACATGTTGCCTGCGGAACTGTTGGCTGTGGCGAAACACGGTGCCTACAACATGCACGGCTCGCTGTTGCCCAAATACCGCGGCCGAGTCCCCATCAACTGGGCCGTGCTGCATGGCGAAAGCGAAACCGGCGCAACGTTGCACGAAATGACGGTCAAGCCGGACGCCGGCGCCATCGTCGCGCAAGTCGCCGTGCCGATCCTGCCCGACGATACTGCGCACGAAGTATTCGGCAAGGTTGCCGTTGCCGCCGAACAGGCGCTCTGGAACGTACTGCCTGCCATGCTTGCCGGACAAACACCCAGGCTGCCGAACGACCTGTCGAAGGGAAGCTATTTCGGCGGGCGGAAGCCGGAGGACGGCTGCATCGATTGGTCGCAAGCGGCGCAATCCGTCTATAACCTGCATCGTGCGGTGGCACCTCCCTATCCCGGCGCATGGACCACGCTCGGCGCGAGAACCTTTATCATCGGCAAGGCGCGCCTGCCCCACCACCAAGACTTGAACCTGCCCCCGGGGCTGGCGGTCAAGGAAAACTGCATCTACGGCACCTGCGGCGATGGCAAGGCCATACGGATTGACGAGCTCCTGGAGCACGGCAAGCCTGTATTGCCTTCCGAACTGCAGGATGCGCTGGCGTCATCGCAATGCCGGCCGAACACCACATTCACTCAAGAATAACCAGCCATGAAAAAAATCCTGATCCTCGGCGTCAACGGTTTTATCGGACACCATTTATCCAAACGCATCCTGGAAACCACCGACTGGCACGTGTTCGGCATGGACATGATGACTGACCGCATCACCGACCTGCTGCAGAACGAGGCTTACAAGAGCCGCATGCATTTCTTCGAAGGCGACATCACGATCAACAAGGAGTGGGTGGAATACCACGTGAAGAAGTGCGACGTGATTCTGCCGCTGGTGGCAATCGCGACACCATCCACCTATGTGAAGCAGCCGCTGCGCGTATTCGAACTCGATTTCGAAGCGAATCTGCCTATCGTCCGTTCTGCCGCAAAATACAACAAGCATCTCGTGTTTCCGTCGACGTCTGAAGTCTACGGCATGTGCCACGACGAGGAATTCGATCCCGAGGAGTCCGAACTCATCTGCGGGCCGATCAACAAGCCGCGCTGGATCTACTCCTGCGCCAAGCAGCTGATGGACCGCGTGATCTGGGGTTACGGCATGGAGCAAGGCCTCAACTTCACGCTGTTCCGCCCCTTCAACTGGATCGGCGCCGGACTCGACTCGATCCATACGCCGAAGGAAGGCAGCTCGCGCGTCGTCACGCAGTTCTTCGGTCATATCGTGCGCGGTGAAAACATTTCGCTGGTCGACGGCGGCTACCAGAAGCGCGCATTCACCTATATCGACGACGGCATCGATGCGCTCATGCGTATCATCGCCAACGAGAACGGCATTGCGAGCGGCAAGATCTACAACATCGGCAATCCGACGAACAATTACTCCATCCGTGACCTGGCGGCCATGATGCTGAAGCTGGCAGCCGAGTATCCGGAATACGCAGATTCGGCAAAGAACGTGCAACTGGTGGAAACCACCTCCGCGGCCTACTACGGCAAGGGATATCAGGATGTGCAAAGCCGGGTGCCGAAGATCGCCAACACCTGCGAAGAGCTGAAGTGGAAGCCAACCACCTCGATGCACGACACGCTGCGACAGATCTTCGATGCCTACCGGAGCCAGGTGGCATCCGCCAGGGCGCTGATGGACTGATGCCCTTCATCACGCTCAAGATCGACGTCGACACCTGGCGCGGCACACGCGAGGGTGCGCCGAATCTCGCTCGTTTGCTGAAGAAGCTCGACGCGAGCGGGACTTTCCTGTTCTCGCTGGGTCCGGACCATACCGGCTGGGCATTGCGTCGTGCATTCAGGCCGGGCTTCTTCCAGAAGGTTGCGCGCACGTCGGTGCTGGAGCACTACGGATTGAAGACGCTGATGTACGGCGTCCTGCTGCCGGCGCCCGATATCGGGAAGAGCTGCGCGGCCGACATGCGGGCGATCCAGTCAGCCGGATTCGAATGCGGCATCCACTGCTGGGACCATGTCCGCTGGCAGGACAACGTGCGCAAACGCGGCGGCGCATGGACCGCGAAGCAAATGCAGGCTGCTTTCGATCGCTTTTGCGACATCTTCGGCGAAGCGCCGCGCACGCATGGCGCCGCCGGATGGCAAATGAACGAGCACGCATTTGCGCAACTCGACGCGTTCGGAATGGCGTATGCATCGGATGGTCGCGCCATGCTGGATGAGCATGGCGCCCTCCTCGACACGGCGGCAGGCCCCTATCGTGTCCGCATCGGCGGCAAGACCCTTGCCTGCATCCAGTTGCCGACGACGTTGCCGACGCTCGACGAAATCCTCGGGCGGCAGCTGGGCGATCGTGTCATCGATGCGTCCAATGCGGCCGATGCGCTGCTTCGCCTTACCGAATCGCCGCGAGACCATGTCTTCACCTTGCATGCGGAACTTGAAGGGCAAAAACTCATCCCCATCTTTGAGCAATTGCTGACAGGATGGCAAGCGCAGGGATACGATCTGGTATCGATGGCGGATTACCATCGGAAAGCAATGAATTCGGACTTGCCGGTCTATCCGGTCAGCTGGGGAGAATTGCCGGGGCGTTCCGGGGAGCTGATCGTGCAGCCGGCGCAGGCTTTTCAGATTCAATAAACTTTCGCTAACATCGAGGCTGCGACCCGAATGGTTGCAAGCGCTTCATCCTCGACATCGGCGTCAACCCATGGACCAGGAGACCAACGTGGCCGAAAGCCCATCCGCATTGAACTTGATCGTTCCCGAATTTTCCGCCGCGATGACCGGCGACCAGACTTTCCGGCTTTCCGATTTTAAGGGAAAGAAGATCGTGTTGTATTTCTATCCGAAAGACAATACCCCCGGCTGCACGACAGAGGGCATGCAGTTCCGCGACCTGCACCCGCAATTCCGGGAGGCCAACGCAGAAGTGTTCGGCATCAGCCGCGACAGCATCCGCTCCCATGAAGGATTCAAGGCGAAACTGGACATGCCTTT
>JAKACN010000175.1 GCA_021821365.1 Pseudomonadota bacterium
GTGGCATAGGCATCAACAACACCCTGCCCTGGCGCCTGCCGGAAGACATGGCGCACTTCAAGCGCACCACGACCGGCCACCCGGTCATCATGGGGCGCAAGACCTTCGAGTCGATCGGGCGGCCCTTGCCGAACCGGCGCAATATCGTCATCACGCGCAATCCGGAATGGCGACATGAAGGCGTTGAAGCCGTCGCTTCGCTCGACGCGGCGATCGTGCTGGCTGGCGATGCGGATGCCTGCGTCATCGGAGGCGCGCAGATCTACCATGAGGCATTGCCGCGCACCGACCGCCTCGTCGTGACGGAAATCGGCAAGGCCTTCGAATGCGATGCCTTTTTCCCGCCGATCGACCCGGCACAGTGGAAGGAAATCGCACGCGAACGACATCATTCCGAATCCTGCGGATTCGACTACGCATTCGTCACATATCAGAAAATCTAGGAGACACCATGTCAGGACACGGTTTTCACGTACATGGTCCGCATGACCATCAGGTGGAACACGCCGCGCACGGCGGCGATAACTTTGCCAACAAGATCGCAGTGACCACCGCGATCCTCGCCACCGTCGGCGCCGTATTCGGCTACCAGGCCGGCGCCACGCAAAACAACGCAGCGCTGTTCAAGAACAACGCAGCGATCAAGAAGACGGAAGCCTCGAACCAGTGGAACTACTACCAGGCCAAGTCGAACAAGCAGAACCTTGCCGAACTGGCGATGAGCCTGCCGGGCGTCGATACCGAAAAATACAAGGCGGAAGTCGAGCGCTACAAGAAGGAAAAGGGCGACATCAAGACCGACGCCGAAAAACTCGAGGCCACCTCGCATCACTGGGACGAGCAGTCGGATGAACAGATGCACCAGCACCACCGCTGGGCGCAGGCAATGACGGCGGAGCAGATCGCGATATCGCTCGCGGCAATTACCCTGCTGACGCGCAA
This sequence comes from Pseudomonadota bacterium, assembly GCA_021821365.1. Taxonomy (GTDB): domain Bacteria; phylum Pseudomonadota; class Gammaproteobacteria; order Burkholderiales; family Burkholderiaceae_D; genus Noviherbaspirillum. The sequence continues at coordinate 943 of JAKACN010000175.1, forward strand.
GAACTGGCTGGAATACTCCTCCTACGCGGTTGCAGGCATCGGCTTCGCCCTCGGCATCATGGCCTGGCTGCACTTCTGAATCCACGGTGCCTTGACGCAAGGCGCCGCCCGTCGCTTGCGGTGAGCGAGACCCTCTTTCGCTCACCATCCCCTCCATCCAAACGCCCCGTCCGACGCACGCGAAGTCCAGTCGCGTGCAACGTTTGCGACGTCGCCGTGTCCAATCAGGTGGATGTTTCCCGATTCGACGTCGATCGGAGTTGTTGATTGCCTGCCAGATTTTCTGTGTACAAGACCTGCCGGAACACAGGCACGAAAGGGATGACATGGCCGGAATTCTGCGCGTTGCCTGCCCTCTTCACCCGCCCCGCATCGCCATGCATGCCACTCGGCTGCCGGCGTCGCTCCACGGTCCGGCGGGATTAATTTCCGGCAATCCTGTCCGTGCCGGATGCAAGTGATGATCATTTCGGGAACATCGCGCCACTTGAAGGAGTCTCGTCATGCAGGAATCGTGAGCAAGGCCTGCCACGAGGCGATTCGCTCCACGCCCGACAGGCTTGCGCCACGCACCGTCAAACTTGAAACAAGGAGATGGATATGGATCAGCAGTCAAGCAAGACGCAATCATTGGCATTCTGGGTCGCCGGCGCCGCCATCGGCGCATTGACGATGTATCTCGCCGACCCCGACCGCGGCCGCCGTCGCCGCGCCTTGGCAACCGACAAGATGCGCAGCCTGGCGACAAAGACGACCGATGCCATCGATGTCGCCTCGCGCGACCTCAACAATCGCGTGCAGGGCCTGCGTGTCCATGCCGGCCGCATGTTCTCGCAACGCAGCGAAACCAGCGACGACGAAACGCTGGTAGCGCGCGTGCGCAAGGAAATCGGCCGCATGGTGACGCATCCGCGCGCTGTCAAAGTGAATGCGCAGAATGGCTGCATCACCCTGCACGGGCCCATCCTCGCCCACGAAAGAGACAAGCTGGTCGATTGTGTCCGCTCGGTGGCGGGCGTCAATGAAGTGCAGGACTACCTGGACGTGCATGAAAATTCCACCGGCGTTCCCAGCCTGCAGGGCGAAGGCAGGATGCGGCGCATTGCGGGCTCCGCCATCATGCAGGAAACCTGGCCGCCCGCCCTGCGCGCGGTGGCAGCCGTCGGCGGCAGCGCGCTCGGATTGTTCGGGCTGATGCGCCGCTCGCCGGCCAGCGCCGCCGCCGCCGCGCTCGGTATCGGCCTGCTGGCGCGCGGTATCAGCAACCGCTCGTTCTCCCGCATGATGGGCGCGGGACGCCATTCGCCGGTGGACCTGCACAAGACAATCTATATCCAGGCCTCGCCCGACACCGTGTACGATCTGTGGACGCGCTACGAAAACTTCCCGCGCTTCATGTCCAACGTGCAGGATGTGCGCGATCTGGGCAATGGACGCTCGCACTGGATCGTCAGCGGCCCCGCCGGCATGCAGATCGAATGGAATTCCGTCATCACCGACTCGCAACGGCCCGAGCGCCTCGCATGGCACAGCGAGCCGGACGCCACCGTGCAGCATACCGGCATGGTGCACTTCGAACCCGAGGGCGACGGCACGCGCGTCAGCGTGCATATGACGTATAGCCCGCCTGCCGGCGCCGTCGGACACGCCGTCGCCTCCCTGTTCAACGGCAATCCGAAGCGGCAGATGGAGGAAGACCTGATGCGCATGAAGTCATTCATCGAGACCGGCATGCCGGTCCGCGATGCCGCGCAAGTCACGTCGCGCGCGGGTGCTGCAGGCGCGACAAGCATCCATTGAACATGACGGATGCGGACAAGAGCACCTGAAACCGCTTGCCGGAGAAGCGGTTTCAGGCATGACCAACCATTCCGGTCCGAATGCGCCATGACAACCGCCACCAATTCTCCATTAAGCGTTTCCATCGCCTCGACAGCCCATTTGCTGAACGGTTCGCGCAACGACTACGATCCATTGATGGATCTGATCGGCGAGGCGCACTTCGTACTGCTGGGCGAAGCGTCCCACGGCACGCACGAGTTCTATCGCGAACGTGCGGAAATCACCAAACGCCTGATCCTCGAAAAGGGTTTCAACGCGGTCGCTGTCGAAGCCGACTGGCCGGATGCCTATCGGGTCAATCGCTATGTGCGCGGTTTCGGCGATGACGCCAGCAGCGAACGCGCGCTGGCCGGCTTCGAGCGCTTTCCCACGTGGATGTGGCGCAACACCGATGTCCTCGCCTTCGTCGACTGGCTGCGCGAGCACAATGATTCCTTGCCGCCGCAAGCGCCGCGCACGGGTTTTTACGGGCTTGACCTGTACAGCATGTTCGCCTCGATGAACGAAGTCCTGCGTTACCTCGACAAGGTGGACCCCGAGGCGGCGAAACGTGCCCGCGCCCGCTATGCGTGCTTCGACCACTTCCACCGCGACAGCCAGCGCTACGGTTATGCGACCAGTTTCGGCATGTCGCCCACCTGCGAGGAAGAGGTACTCGCCCAGCTGCACGACCTGCGCTCGCGTTCTCTCGCGTTCCGCGACCAGAACGACCAGCTCGCGGCGGACGAGTTCTTTTATGCGGACCAGAATGCGCGGCTGGTGAAGAATGCCGAGAAATACTATCGGACCATGTTCCAGGGCCGGATCTCGTCATGGAACATGCGCGATCTGCACATGGCCGATACCCTGCGCGCGCTGAACGGACACCTGACGAAGCCCGGCGAGCCCGCGAAGATCGTGGTGTGGGAGCACAATTCGCATATCGGCGACGCACGCGCCACCGAGATCGGCTACCAGGGCGAATGGAATGTCGGCCAGCTGGCCCGGGAGCGCTATCACGACGATGCGGTGCTGATCGGATTCACAACCTACCAGGGCTCCGTGACGGCCGCTTCCGACTGGGACGGTCCGGCCGAGAAGAAGCAGGTCCGCCCCGGCCTGCCGGGAAGTTATGAGGAAGCGTTCCATCGGACCGGCCTGCCGCGCTTCCTCCTCCCCTTGCGGATCAACGGCGTCGAAACCGACGTGTTGCCGTCGAACGCCCTGCTGGAACGCGCGATCGGCGTCATTTACGCGCCCGCGACCGAGCGGCAGAGCCATTATTTCTACGCCCACCTGGCGCACCAGTTCGACGCGATACTGCACTTCGACGATACCCGGGCCGTAGAGCCGCTGGAACGCGGCGCGCACTGGGAGACCGGGGAAGCGCCGGAGACCTATCCGGTTGGCGTGTGAGGCCTGTCAGACGGGCCGCTATCAGCATCTTGATCGACGCCTCCGGCCCGCCCAGGCCGCAAAAATTGTTAAAATACTACAAAGCCAGTCCTTCCACTGGCGGGGAGGTGCTCCATGTTGCACGAATCATCCCGCTCCAGCCTCGCTTTTTCCCCACATCAGCCCCATATCTGCGAAAATTCGCTTTTTTTCGGCGCGCAAGCGGTTGTTGCCACGACTGACCCAGGCGTCTCCCTGTCATCTGTCCTTTTGGAGACCTCATGAAATTCCGCTTTCCCATCGTCATCATTGACGAAGATTTTCGCTCCGAGAATACGTCGGGCCTGGGCATCCGCGCACTCGCGCAAGCAATGGAAAGCGAGGGCATGGAAGTCGTCGGCGTGACCAGCTATGTCGACCTGTCGCAGTTCGCACAGCAGCAATCGCGCGCCTCGGCCTTCATCCTGTCGATCGACGACGAGGAATTCGGCGGCGGCAGCCCGGAAGAAGTCGAGCACGCTCTCCGGTCCTTGCGCGCCTTCGTGGAGGAGATCCGGCACAAGAATGCCGACATTCCGATCTACCTCTATGGCGAGACCCGCACCTCGCGCCACATTCCTAACGACATCCTGCGCGAGCTGCACGGCTTCATCCACATGTTCGAGGACACGCCGGAATTCGTCGCGCGCCACATCATCCGTGAAGCGCGTGCCTATCTCGACAGCCTGGCGCCGCCCTTCTTCCGCGCACTGGTGCATTACGCCAAGGACGGCTCCTATTCATGGCACTGCCCCGGCCATTCCGGCGGCGTGGCCTTCCTGAAGTCGCCGATCGGCCAGATGTTCCACCAGTTCTTCGGCGAGAACATGCTGCGCGCCGACGTCTGCAACGCGGTGGAAGAACTCGGCCAGCTGCTCGATCACACCGGTCCGGTGGCGGCCTCCGAGCGCAACGCCGCGCGCATTTTCAACGCCGATCATTGCTACTTCGTCACGAACGGCACCTCGACCTCGAACAAGATGGTGTGGCATTCGACTGTGGGCCCCGGCGATATCGTCGTGGTTGACCGCAACTGCCACAAGTCGATCCTGCACTCGATCATCATGACCGGCGCGATCCCGGTGTTCCTGATGCCGACGCGGAACCATCTCGGCATCATCGGCCCGATCCCGCTCGAAGAATTCAGGATGGAAAACATCATGAAGAAGATCGAGGCCAACCCGTTCGCCCGCGAAGCGAAGAACAAGAAGCCGCGCATCCTGACCATCACGCAATCGACCTACGACGGCGTGGTCTATAACGTCGAAACGATCAAGGAGATGCTGGACGGGAAGATCGATACCCTGCACTTCGACGAGGCATGGCTGCCGCACGCGACCTTTCACGAGTTCTACAAGGACATGCATGCGATCGGCAAGGACCGCCCGCGCGCGAAGGAGTCGCTGATCTTCTCGACGCAATCGACGCACAAGCTGCTGGCCGGCCTGTCGCAGGCTTCGCAGATCCTGGTGCGCGACTCGCAGACGGTGAAGCTCGATCAGGACATGTTCAACGAAGCCTACCTGATGCATACCTCCACCTCGCCGCAGTACGCGATCATCGCCTCCTGCGACGTGGCGGCCGCGATGATGGAGCCGCCGGGCGGCACCGCGCTGGTCGAGGAGAGCATCCTGGAAGCGCTCGACTTCCGGCGCGCGATGAGGAAGGTTGACCAGGAATGGGGCCAGGACTGGTGGTTCCAGGTCTGGGGGCCGGACACCTTCGCGGAAGAAGGCATCGGCTCGCGCGAAGACTGGATGATCCGCGCCGAGGATGAGTGGCACGGCTTCGGCAAGCTCGCATCAGGCTTCAACATGCTCGACCCGATCAAGGCGACCATCGTCACGCCGGGCCTGTCGCTCGACGGCAAGTTCGGCGAGACGGGCATCCCGGCATCGATCGTTACCAAATACCTGGCGGAACACGGCGTCATCGTCGAGAAGGCCGGCCTGTATTCGTTCTTCATCATGTTCACCATTGGCATCACCAAGGGCCGCTGGAACACGCTGCTGACCGCGCTGCAGCAGTTCAAGGACGACTACGACAAGAACCAGCCGATCTGGCGCATCCTGCCGGAGTTCGCGGCGGCCAATCCGCGCTACGAGCGCATCGGCCTGCGCGACCTGTGCCAGAGCATCCACGACATGTACAAGGCCTACGACGTGGCGCGCCTGACCACCGAGATGTACCTGTCCGACATGCAGCCGGCGATGAAGCCCTCGGATGCATTCGCGAAGATGGCGCACCGCGAGATCGAGCGCGTCGCGATCGACGAACTGGAAGGCCGCGTCACGGCCATCCTGCTGACGCCCTATCCGCCGGGCATCCCGCTGCTGATCCCGGGCGAGCGTTTCAACCGGACCATCGTCGATTACCTGAAATTCGCGCGCGACTTCAACGAGAAGTTCCCGGGCTTCGAAACCGACGTGCACGGCCTGGTGACGCAGGAAGTGAATGGCCGGCGCGGCTATTTCGTCGACTGCGTGAAGTAAGCCTCGACCGCGCACACTCCTGAGCGGCACAGGAAAACCTGTGCCGCCAGTTGCTGCATCCCGCCGTTTCCCAGCACAGGCGCTGCCGAAAATTGTCACTTCGCGCGGTGTAACTGACCTCCTTGCGCCTCTCATTGCCAATTTCCGTCAGAAAATTCTCGGCATGTCTGCTGGCATCGAAGTTGCGTTCAATTTTTTTACATTTCGCAACATCTCTCGCACTTGCGAAACATCCATGGCCAGTGTTTCCGTGCATCATCATTAAACAATAACAACGAACGGCAGCATGCACCGGGCGCGGCAGGAGATTGTCGCATCCGTGCAGCGACATGCCGGGAAATAGAAAATAACGACGAATTCGTTTTTGTCATTGAGGTTCGACGCGCGACCGGTTCGATTCGAATCAAACCGTTTCAAGACTCCAGAGGGTGGGCTGCGTCTCCGTCAAGGAGATGTTCGGGTGGGGGGCAGCGTGCGTGAAGTACAAGCTGTCGTATCGCAAACACGCTACCCCGTATCCTCCCTCTTCCCGCAAGGGAAGAGGGATTTTTTTTGCCTATGACAAAAGGACTCCCCACCAAGTCTGTATTGCCTTCCTGGTGTTTCATCTGTCTTAGCGATGAAGCATCAACCGTTCAAGCGCCAGCGACCTTCCCTCCTCCAGCATGCCCCCTGCCGTCGCCACGTCGACCGGCTTGCTGAACAAGTAGCCCTGCATCTCGTCGCACCCATTTCGCGCCAGCAGCGCAAGCTGTCCTTCGGTTTCCACGCCTTCGGCAATCACGGTCAGGCGCAGGCTGTGCCCCATGGCGATCATGGCGCGCGAGATCGCGAGGTCGTCCGGATCGGAAATCAGGTCGCGCACGAAGGATTGGTCGAGCTTGAGCTTGTCGACCGGGAACCGCTTCAGGTAATTCAGGTTCGAGTAGCCGGTGCCGAAATCATCGATCGCGAGCAGTACGCCCATGTCCTTGAGCGTACGCAGGATCTCGATGGTGTGCTCCGGGTCTTCCATCGACACGGTTTCCGTGAGCTCGAGTTCGAGCAGCCCGGGATCCACGCCGGTCTGCGCGAGCGTCTCCCGAACCGTGTCCGCAATGTTTTTCGAGAACTGCTTTGCGGAGAGGTTGACCGCGACCGGCACCGCCCGCAGGCCGGCGTCCTGCCATGCGCGGATCTGCTCACATGCCTTGCGCAGCACCCATGCACCGATCGGCAATATCAGGCCGGTGTCTTCCGCAAGCCCAATGAATCGGCCCGGCGGAACCAGTCCGAACTCCGGATGTTGCCAACGTAACAGGGCTTCGAATCCGATGATTTTTCCCGTCTTCAGGCTGACCTGGGGTTGATAATGCAGCAGCAGTTCACCGCGTTCCAGCGCGCGGCGAAGCGCATTTTCCAGCTTGAAGCGTTCGCCCGCCTCGCGATTGAGCTCCGGCCGATAGAACTCGTAGTGCTCGGAGCGGCTCGCCAATGCGCGGCGCATGGCCGCATCGGCGCCTTGGGACAACGTGTCGAAATCCTCGCCGTCGTTCGGGGAAATCGTGATTCCGATAGTCGCGTCGATATGTACCTCCTGATGCTCGATCTGGAAGGGCGCGCTGACGGCAGCCAGGATCTGCCGCGCAACGCCAGACAACTCCTGCGGCTCGTTCCGGATCGCGATAGCGGCGAAGCTATGGTCGCCGTAACGCGCCACGCTGTCGTCTGCCGTCATCCATTCCTTCAGCCGCCCCGCAATCTGCAGCAACGCTTCCTGCTCCGCCCTGACGCCGAGGCTCTCGCGCAGCAAAGTGAGCCGCTCGAACTCGACCACCAGGAAACCCATGACCTGCCGGTTGGCCGCGACGCGCTCCTGCCAGAACCTGACCCGGTCCCGGAGAAGAATGCGATTGGGCAGACCGGTGAAGGTGTCGAAATTGCTGAGGTACTGTACCTTTTCCTCGGCCATGCGGAGTTCCGTGACATCGATGCCGTTCCCGAGAAAGTAGTCGATGTCGCCCTCGGCATTCTTCAGGCAGGCCGTTGACCAGATAATGTTGCGGCGGCTGCCGTCACGCGTGATCCAGTCGCTCTGAACCTGCGAGGGAAGCTTCGCGATGTCAGGATGTTCGAAGAACGATCTGACCTGCTCCGCGCGCTCGGGTTCGAGGAAGAGCTCCCAGTAACGCCGCCCCCGCACCTCCTCCACCTTCCAGCCGAGCGTCCGTTCGCAGGCGGAATTGAACATCGCGATGCGGCCGGCGATGTCGACCAGGAAGACCAGCGCTCCGGTCGTGTTCACCACGGCGGACAGCAGGTTGCGCTCGGCCTGCAGCGCCTCGGTACGCTCCTTGACCAGCGCTTCCATGTGCGCGTACAGGTTGGCCCGTTCGAGCGCGATCGCGATCTGGTTGCCGACAGTGTCGAGCACCCGCAGGTCCTCCTCGCTCAGTGCCTTCACGTCGGCCGTCACCAGGTTCATCACGCCCATGGTGCGATCGCCGACAGCGAGCGGCACGCTGACATGCCCTCCGCCCCCCGGAACAGCGGCGGAGTCCTGGCGCAGCATCGCGCAGTCGGGAATGACCTCCGGCGACCGCATTGCGCCGGAGACCAGCTTCGTGTGGCAGGCGCAATCTCGCGATTGCGCGGACGCGGCGGGTCCGAAATCCTGGCAGGCGACGGTACGGAACGCGCCATGCGCATCGAGCAGCAGGATGCACCCGCCGAGCACGCCCGGCAGGTCCAGGGCGCGTTCCAGCGCCATTTCGGCCACCGCCTTTTCCGTGATGGTCGGATTGAGCGCTTCGGCGATCCGGTACAGGCCGTGCAACGACTGGTAGGAATGCGCGATCTGGCTTTGCTGCAGGCGCAGCTCTTCCGTCATCTGGATCGCTTCCTCATAGGTCGAGATGAGCAGGTCGAAGATCTGCTGGCGTTCCGCCGTGACGAAATGCGTCTGCCCGCCGAGATTGATCTTCATCCCCAGCTCGACCCTGTCGTTGCTGCGCAATGCGCGATTGGCGAGGATGAAGCGGATCCGTCCGAGCAGGTATTTGCCGTCGAGCGGTTTGCGGATGAAGTTGTCCGCGCCGCAGTCGAGCCCCTTGATCACGTCATAGAGGCTGGTCAGCGCCGTCAGGAGAATGACCGGCACGTCCTTGAGCGCGCTGTCGCGCTTCATTTCCTGGCACATGGCAAAGCCATCCATTTCCGGCATGGCGATATCGCTGACGACCAGCGTCGGCGTTTCGCCTCGCGCTTCTTCGAGGCCGGCACGCCCGTCTCGGGCGACGCGGACCCGGTATCCGGCGGATTCCAGCAGGTGGGTAATCTGATCCGCCTGCGTTTCGCTGTCCTCGACAACCAGGATATCGGCGGGCAATTCGGAGTGGGCGATAAGGTGACTCATTCGTTTCTTTCAAATACCGGCAAAAGGTGAATTCGAGGGCATTGCCCCTCCCAATGCATGCAGCAGCTTTCCGATCTCCAGCGGGTCCAGGATCAGCGTGGCGGCGTCCTGCCGGATGGCCTCTCCCGGCATGCCGTAGACCACCGACGAGGCGCGGTCCTGCACCACGGTGAGTGCGCCGCCGTCCTTGAGCTGACGCAATTCGTGCGCGCCGTCCTTGCCCATGCCGGTGAGGAGCACGGCGACGGTCGCGCTACGGAGGTCCTTGTGGATCGATCGGAATAAATGCGAAACGGAAGGGCACATGCCATGCTCGGGTCGTCCGGCGGACAGCGCGATGCGCAAGTCCCGCGTGACCGCAATCTGGAAGCGGTCCGGGGCAAGGTAGGCCATCCCCCCGCCAAGGCTGTCGTCGTGCGCGGCAAGCCTGATCTTGAAACCGCTGGCCGACGAAAGCCAGTCCGCGAAGCCATCGACGAACCCGGATGCCATGTGCTGCACGATGACGATCGGCAGCGGATAGTCGGGGGGCAATTGCGCGAGAATGTCGCGCAGGACGGCGGGTCCGCCGGTGGAAGCGCCGAGCAGGACCAGCCTGCACTGCCGCCGTCGCGGACCGGGAATCGCCGTGTTGGGCGGCGCGCCCCTGGCGGCATGCTCCGCCGGCCAACGGCGCACCACAGA
>JAKACN010000176.1 GCA_021821365.1 Pseudomonadota bacterium
TGCCGGCGCGACGAAGGACCAGCCGATGCCCGCGCACAGGGCCGCGAAGAGGAAGACCGGCGCGCGCGCGGCAGGTTCAGCGATGAAGCGGTCGCCATAGGCCATGAGCAGTGCGCCGAAGATGAACAGGGCCTGCGCAGCGTGAATGATCCGGGTTGGTGCGAGACGGTCGCACAGGACCCCGGCGTACCAGCCGAGCAGCAGCGGCGGGCCGAAGCACAGGCCGAATCCCACGCCGGCCAGCACATCGGATCGCAGCACCTCCTGCGCATAGATGATCACCGAGTAGTTGACGATATGGCCTGCGGTAAATGCCAGCAGGCACGAGGCGAAGAATGCCCAGTGGCGCCCGATCATGCGACCTCCGGCGTGGATTGTGAAAAGCTCATCGTTGCAGGATGCGGATCAGTGTCGGCTGGCCGCCTTCGATATGCCAGCTCGGGAAGTTGGAGTTCGAGGTGTAAAGCGTGCCGTCGCTGTCGACTTCGATATCGCGCGTGAACGTCGTGCGCCGCGGCAGCGGTATCGTGCGCCATGTCGCGCTCTTGATGTCGAAGCCGAACAGCGCCTCGGACTGGTTGCCGTTGACCCAGACGATGCCGCGTTGCTTGTCGACGTTGAGCGAATAGGGTGTCTCGCTGCCCCTGGGTTCGACCGGGAGGTCGAACAGCGTGAACTTTCCGGTCGCGGGCACATAGCGAGCGATCTTCGATTCGGCGAAAGCCACGATCCACAGGTTGCCCTGCGCGTCGCTGCGCAGGCGGCGCGGGCCGATGAAGGGCGTGGGAATCATCGTGATCTTGCCGCTGGCCGGATCGATCTTGCCGATTTCCTGCGTATGCAGGCGTGCGAACCACACGCTGCCGTCCGGCGTGACGTCGATGCCGTAGGGCAGTGGCGTGCCGGTCGCGGCCCAGTCGATGGGCATCCAGTTGGACAAGGGCAGGCCCCAATTCATCAGCTTGAACATAAAACTGATCGACGCCACGGTGATCCGCTCCTTGAGGCTGCGGACCGGCAGATCGTAAAGGGTGAACTTTCCGGCGGCACGATCGAATTTCGCGACCTGGTTGGACAAGGCCAGCGTGAACCAGACGTTGTCTTTGGCGTCCGTGCGAATCGTGTGCGGATAGAAGCCCGCGCCGATTTCGTGCAGGGTGAAGGCCTTGGTGGCCGGGTCGAACTCGACCAGCCGGCGCTGTGCCGAGGGCGTGATGAAGATGTGGCCGTCGCGCGGCGATTCGGCCAGTGAATGCGCGTTCGAGGTGTCGTCATGGCTCGGAAAGGTCTTCAGGCGGCCGGCGATGAGACCGCCCGGTTCGTCGCCCGGCTTGTGCGGAATCTTGTAGACGGTCACCGCATTGGTCGCGGGATTGACCTCATACAGCCGATCCTGGATGTTGTCGGCCACATACACCAATCGGTTGGCGGCGATGAGCATATCGTGCTCTTGCGACATCGCGTTGCCGATCGGCCATTCGGTGATCAACACCTTCTGGAGGTTCTCTTCCCACGACACGCCCCCTTTGATCAGTTCCGGATGCTCGCGCAATCGACGATATTCGGCGGAGAGGATGTCCGGCAAGGATTTCTGCAGATCCGTCGGCAGGCGCGAGCCGTAGCGGATCATGCGCTCGATCGTCTTATGCCACTCCTCGGGCGATCGCTCGGCACGCGTGAAGGCATTCCCCTGCTGATGGCAGAAGGCGCACTGCATCTGGAAATGCTTCTTTGCCGTCTCGTTGCCGATGTTGAGTGCGCCCAGCCAGGCATTGGCAGGCTTTGCTTCGGCCAGCCTGAAGCGGTCCGTTTCGGCCTCCAGCGCCACCCGGATTGCCGCCTGTCCCGCTGAAGCGCTGACCAGCGCGTCCCGGAAGCCGGGCTTGCGCACCCGGTATTGCGTGTCCACGGTGCGATCGGGGATGTCGGCCGTCCCCGTGTTGCCGGTGAACGCCGTGATATCGGTATCGACGACCTCAGGCTTGCCTGGCGTCTGGTAGCCATGATCCGAGGTATCGCGCGGCGCGGGATGTGCCACCGTCTGCGTGATCATGGCAGTGGACAGGGGCTTGCCGGCCTGGTCGGTGACGGTAATGACGGCAGCGGTGGCGGCAGTCGCGAAGGTGCCGCACGCGGCCAGCGCAAGCAGATGATGAAGGGGATGTCTCATGGTCGCTCTTCGATGGCGGGTTAGTGGTTGGGTGTTGGCGAAGGAGGGGCGGCGCGGCGTTTCATCTGCCGCGCGAAGAATGCGGGAGCCAGGCGGCTGGTCCACCACGCGATCCTGGCCAGCGGCGTCGGCAAATAGAGGCGCGGTCGGTGGCGTACTGCGGCCAGAATGCGCGCTGCCATGACGGCGGGCGGCATCTCATGCCCGACGGCGTTGCGCGGCAGCGTTGCCGGACCGCCGTCCGCGCCGAGGGCCGCGCGTTCGATGCCGGTGGCGATGAATGCCGGGCAGACGATGGTCACCGCTACGCCGTCATGTTCGAGTTCGCTGCGCAGACTATCGAAGAATCCATGCAAGGCGTGTTTGCTCGCGCTGTAGCCGGTACGGCCGAACAGCGGGGAAAATCCCGCAACGCTGGAAATGGCGACGATCTGGCCGCGACGCGCACGCAACGATGGCAATGCCGCATGAGTGCAATGCACCGCGCCGAAAAAATTGACGTCCATCACGCGCCGCAGGACGGCGTTATCGGTATCGCCAAAGAGGCTGCGATGCGCGATGCCGGCATTGTTGACCAGCACGTCTACGCCGCCCCAGCAGGCGAGCACCGAAGCGATGGCGTGCTCGCAATCGGTCGCGCTCGTGACGTCGCAGGCCCGTGCGAAAACGCGACCGGGTGCCGCGGTCCGCAGACGTTCGGCCGCGCTGCGCACTGCGTCGCCATTGACATCGAGCAGCGCGACCTGGGCGCCGGCGGCGAGGAATTGCTCGGCCAGTGCCAGGCCCAACCCGCCGGCAGCACCGGTGATCACCACCACCTTATCCGTGTAGTCCATGGCGCCCCTCATCCCTTGTGCGCGGTGCGCGCCTGCAGCCAGTAGTCGAACACCTCCGCCGAGGTCTTGGCCGGCGTATAACCAAATTCCTCCTTCAGGCGCCGGTTGTCGAGGACCGGGCGGTAGCGCAGGAAATTGACTTGCTCCGGGCCGTATTGCGTCAGCCCAAGCACTTTGAGGACACGCAGCGCGAAGGCAATCAGGCCGGCCGGCAGCGAAAGGACAGGCTTGCCGAGCCGTTCGCCCAGCACATGAATCGGCAGGGCACCGTCGCCTGCCAGGTTGTAGATGCCGCCCTTTCCGCTCTGGATCGCGTGGAGGATGGCGCCGACCACATCCTGGTCCCAGATGAACACAAAGGGACTGTCCGCACCGCGGATGGCGATCAGGCGCGGCTTCTCGAAGAGGTCTGTGATCTGATTGCGCACCGTGTCGCCCAGGATGGTGCCGATGCGGAAGATGGTCTGCGTGAGCTGGGGATGCGTGCGGCGGTAATCGACCAGCATTTCCTCGACCAGGCGCTTGTGCCAGGAGTAGGCGAATTCCTCGTTGCCGCGCAGGGGATCGCTTTCCGTCAACCAGGCCGCGTTGTCGGCATGATAGCCATAGGCGGCGCCGCTGGATGATACGATGACCTGCCGCACACCGCTTGCGACGCAGGCCTCCAGCACATTACGCGTGCCGTCCACGTCGACGCTGTACTCGAAGGCGCGATTGCTCTTCTTGCCGGGCGTGACGATCGAGGCAAGGTGCACCACCGTATCGACAGCATGGTCGCGCAGGATGCCGGCCAGCGCGCCGTCCCGAATGTCGGCTTGCGCGTAAGCTACACCGGGCAACTGGCGTGCCGGCGGCGTCAAGCGCACATCGGCCGCGACGACGGTCGCAATGGCACCCGTGGCGCGGGCCGTTGCCAGTTGGGCGATCAGCTGCCGGCCGAGATAGCCGTCGGCCCCGGTCACGAGAATGGATTTGCCGCTCATGCCTCCGCCTTTGGCGCCGGCAGCGGCTTCTTCATCCAGTAGGTCGACAAGGCCATGCCGGCGAAGATGTGCCAGATGCCCCACCAGGCGGTGACGATTGCCATGCCGCCCAGGCCGCCGAAAAAGTTGAAAATCAACACCAGCCCGAGGCCGGAATTCTGAATGCCGGTCTCGAAGGCAACCGCGCGGCGGTCGCGCTCGGCGAGCCCGAAGAGCCGCGCCAGACCGTAGCCGCTGCCCAGCGCGCAGGCGTTGTGCACGAACACGATGCCGACCACCATCGCACCATAGGCGAGGAAGAACTTCCAGTTGGCAAGCAGCGCGCCGGTCACGAAAACGGCGAACACGCCGAGTGAAAAGAGACGCATCGGCTTGAGCAGGCGTGCGGCCAGTCGCGGCATCCGGTGCGAGATGAACAGGCCGGCGGCCAGCGGCACGCCCAGCAGCATGCCGACGTCGAGCAGCATGGCGACCGGGTCGAGCGAGAAGTCGCGCATGATGACACGCATGCCGGCATCCTGACTCGCCCAGAACGCGACATTGAGCGGCATCATGACGATTGCGCCGGCGGTCGACAGCGTGCTGATCGAGACCGACAGCGCCGCATTGCCGCCGGCGCGGTAGGTAAAGAAGTTGGAGATGTGGCCGGCGGGGCAGGACGATACCAGCAGCATGCCGAGCGCGATCGAGGGCAGCGGATCGATGATGCGGATCAGAAGGAAAGTCGCCGCAGGGAACAGGATGTGGTGCCCGAACAGCCCGATCGCCAACGCCTTCGGCGTGCGCAGCGCCTGCTTGAAATCCGATACCTTCAGATCCAGCGCCACGCCGAGCATGACGAGCGCCAGGATGAAGTTCAGGGCCAGCAAGGCCTGCGGATTGAAATTGAGATGCACCTGGTCGATATGCGTCATCGCCGGCATCCCCTGTCGAGAACGGCCATGTTGTCTCCTCTTGGAATAGGTTTTATAGGCAGATTGTGCGGCGAACCGCGCGCCGCTAACAGGTTAATTCCGGCCATTCTGATTTCGTCCATTGATTCCGGATACGACGCAGGCGACGGCGACCGGTCTTGCCAACGGTTGAAAATGAAGGGGGGTTAAAATCGGACATTGCGTGCTAGACTGCGCGACATGGGCAAGCCGACTGGCAGATGACGAAGAACAGGACTGACATGGAGCGCGCTTTTCCAGGTATTGACGATCGTATCGAACCGCCGCACAAGATTGCCGTCCTGGCCGAACTGCTGCAGGAAGAAGGGTGCACGCCGCAGCAGCTGCTCAAGGACAGCGGCCTCGATTCCGCGCAACTGCATGCGCCCGCCACGCGGGTGTCGTCGCGCCAGTTGCTGACGGTGTATGGCAACGCGCTGCGCCTGTCCCGCGATCCGGGCCTGGCCATCAAGGCCGGCAAGCGCATCCGCATCACCCATTTCGGCATGTATGGCTATGCGCTGCTGACGTGCGCCACGCCGCGCGATGCGATCGATTTCGCGATCAAGTACCGCTCGATGGCCGCCACGCTGCTGGGCCTGCGTTTCGAGGAAACGGCACATGAAGCCTTCTGGGAGTTTTCGGACGTCCTGTCGCTCGGCGCGCGCAGCGATCTGTTTCGCTTCGTGCTCGAATTCCAGCTAGGTACGCAATTGTCTGTGCATGGCGACATCTTTGGCCGGCCCGTCACGCCGACAGAGATCCGCGTGACCTATGCCCCGGTGTCCCACGCGCGCGCTTATGAAGAATTGCTGGGCTGCCCGGTGCGCTTTGGTCAGGAGCGCAACGAATTGCGCTTCAGCAGCGAGTTGCTGAAGCAATCGCTTGCGTTCGCCAATCCGGCCACCGCGGCCGTCGTGCGCCAGACGTGTGACCAGTTGCTGACGGAAATGAAGGCGGCGTCCAGCCTGGCCGGAAAGGTGTTCGGCATCTTGATGGCGCAACCAGGCCGCTTCCCCGATCTCGAGACAATCGCATCCCGGCTGCACATGACTTCCCGTACCTTGCGCCGCAAGCTGCAGGCGCAGGAAACCTCGTATCAGGCCATTCTCAACAACGTCCGCAAGCAACTCGCGATGGATTATCTGCGCGAGACGCGCATGAGCAATGAGGACATCGCCGCGTCTCTTGGCTTCAGCGATGCGCCAAACTTTCGACAGGCGTTCAAGAAATGGGTCGGGATGACGCCCAGTGCATTTCGGGAGCGATCCGATAGCGAGGAAGCTTGATGCGATGGCCGGCCGTTGCATCCGGGCGGTGATGCGCGTATCCGGGCTCACCGTCTGTCAAGGTTCGCAACTGTAACGGAAGCTGTCATCCAATGCGAGTGGCAGTACCAGCGTGTGGAATTGGCGCCCGTTTGCATCGGCGCATAGCGCGGCGCGTGCCGCAGGATTGCTGCTGTAGGACGCGGCATATTCCGCATTGAACACCGGCTTGCCGTTCGCGGTGAAAACCTGATAGCCATCGCATTCGGCATATTCATGACACTGTTCGTTGACGGCGAAATCAAAGTCGCCGACCAGCTCGCTTAATTGTCCCGTATCGTTTTTCAATGCAACGGCCAATCCTCGCTTGTGCGCTTCGCTTGCCAGGAAGCGGTTGTAATCCAGTTGCGTGGCGGCTGTAAGAGGGAAGCCGCTATTGTTCGCATATCCGTCAACGTTGTCCGGTTCGACGCCATTACACCCCTTGGAAACGGCTAGATCCAATCGTGCTTGCATGATTTGCCGCACATTGGCTGAGCGCGTGTCGAGCCAACGTTCTCCCGCCCATCCGATCAAGCCATTGCCCATGTCGGATGCCTGGAAATTGGAAAAATCGGAACGCCAATCCTCCGAGCTGCCGGCAGAAAAATAGCAGATCACTTTTTTTCCGCTGGTTTTTAATGCCTGGATGGTGGCAACCGGTGTGTCGAACAGGTCGATGTCATATATCGCTACTGCATAGGAAGTATTGACCGTTCCTTTCAACTGCCACTGCCAGGTATCGGTCAGAGCCGGCTTCCAGTAGGTCGATGGCAAGGTTGAAGAGGTAGGGATGCTCGTGTTACCAGCGCTTGTATTGCTGTTGCTGACGCTATTGGCGGTTGTGCTTCCACCACCGCATCCGGCTAGGGATGCCAACAGGAGGATCGCCGATGTGAACACGGCCGATCGTTTGCGAAGGGCCGCAGTTTGAACATCAGAGTTTCTGGTAAACGCGGACATAATCAACCTCCATCTGCACAGGAAAAATGTTGTTGTCCACCGTGCCACCCATGTCGCCCCCGATCGCCAGGTTCAGCAACAGGTATTGCGGATTGTCGAAGGGCCAGCTTGCGCTCCCGGTTCCGGGATTAGCGTAGGTGTGATACACCTGCCCATCCACACCGATCTCCAACTTCTGCGGCGTCCAGGTCAACTGATAATTGTGGAAGTTGCTGCAGGCATCGGTGACCGTCGTTTGCCCGCCATTGCCCGAAGTGCCGGCAGTGGCAGCGTTGTGGATGGTGCCGTAGATGGTGGAGGGCTGGCTGCCGGTCTGCTCCATGATGTCGATTTCGCCGCCTGCCGGCCATTGTCCATTGACACCAAGCATCCAGATTGCCGGCCATGTACCTTGACCGCAGGGCAGCTTGGCCCGGACTTCGACAAAACCATAAGTCCAGCTTGCTTTACCCCGAGTAATCAGACGCGCCGAACTGTACTGCTGGCCACCGTAGTCAGGCTCGCTGGTCAGCGCTTCCTTGCGCGCGGTGATGATCAGCTTGCCGTCGCTGATACGTGAATTTTCCAGGCGGCCGGCTGCGTAATATTGCAATTCGTTGTTGTACCAGCCAGTGGCATTGGCTTCGATGTCATACACCCACTTGGAGGAGTCGGGCAATCCATCGGTATTGAATTCATCTGACCAGACCAATGTATATCCCGTCGGTGGTCCGCCAGTCGAGCTTGCCATCTGACTGACACTTTCGCTGTTTCCGCCGCCGCAAGAGGACAGGCAGGCGATGCCAATAGGCAGCAGCAATCGAATACCTTGTCGCATCGAGTTACCCCTGAGAATAACGGGGGTCAATTGTTTCATGGCTTGCTTACACCTTGCTTGCTTGGCGGTACCTTATCTTTCCGCCTGCAAGCGGGGGATGTTTTGCATCGCGATCTTGCGTCAAGCGCCGGAGCCGGGTGATTGCTCACGTGATTTCAGGACGCTTCGATTCGGCTTCGGTTGATACCAAGGTGATGGAATTTGGCAAGGCGCTGAAGGCTGTCTTTGCTGCTGCTTTAGACGATCCTGTCATGAGATATGAAGCCAAATGGCGAGGCATCGAGTCTGTACAGCAGCGAGAAATAGAGGCAGGTCTTGGCACAACATGCAGCAATGCCTCGTGAGCCTGCCAGCTCGCAGTGCATGCTTTTCTGGTGCTGCTATTGCGGAGACGCCAAACAGGTTCTCAGAAGACTGGGCTGTCAAGCTCGCAACGGTTACTTGCACCGCTATTGGATGTGTATATATAATACATATGCGATTTGTATATGGGGAGTGGCATGGGCATTGTGAATATCGACGATGAATTGCACGATCAACTACGCAAGGCGAGCGTCGTGTCGTGCCGGTCGATCAACGCGCAAGCGGCCTTCTGGATCAGGATCGGCATGTTGTGCGAAATGAACCCGACGCAGAGTTTCAATGAGATCGTTGCTCGGGAACTGCGCGCCGCAGGCGTGGTGGCGCGAGCCGTCAAGGCGGCTCCCGCATGACCAAGCGACCGGAAGAAATCGCCTTGCTGGCGGAGTCAGGCAAGTTGCTGGCGGACGTATTTGGCTATGTGGATCGGCTGAACCTGATCGGCATGTCGACCATGCAGGTCAACAATCTGGTCGATAGCTTCATCGTGAATACACTCAACGCACGCCCGGCAAGCAAAGGCCAGTACGGGTTTGCCTACGCACTTAACGCCTCTCGCAACAACGTCGTTTGTCACGGTATCCCATCCACTACGGATATATTGCAGAGCGGCGATATCGTTAATTTCGATATTACGCTGGAGAAAAACGGCTATATCGCGGATTCCAGCAAAACATATCTTGTCGGTGAGGTGTCGCCGCCGGCCAAGCGGCTCGTGCAAGTGACCTACGAAGCAATGTGGAAAGGAATCAGGGCCGTCCGTCCAGGCGCGAGGCTGGGCGATGTGGGGTATGCCATCGAGCGGCACGCCCGGAGAAACGGCTATTCGGTCGTCAGGGAATATTGCGGGCATGGCATTGGCCGCGAAATGCACGAGCCTCCCCAGGTGCTGCATTGGGGGAGGCCGCGAACGGGCCTGGTACTGCGGGAAGGAATGGTGTTTACCATTGAACCGATGATTAACCAGGGGCGGCATGCCACCCGCGCCGAAGAAGATGGCTGGACGGTCGTCACGTGCGATGGGCAACTGTCCGCGCAATTCGAGCACACCGTGGCCGTGACCCGAAACGGTGTACGGGTCTTGACGTTGCGTCCCGAGGAAAAGACGCTGAATTCCCTTCCCAGTGATCGACTACAAGCGACCGATACCGGCAATAGCGGGTCATCGCTTCCATGCAGCTTATAGCCGGGCATCCCCGGATTGTTCCGGAGTGCACGCAACTGCTCGACCGGGCCTTCTATGTGCCCAACTTCGCCGCTATCTCCCGCTTCCCCATCTTGCGTAGCGCTGCGATCGCACCCAATTGCGAGTCCCGAGGGCGTGTCTTTCCGGATTCCCAGTTCGTCACCGACTGAGGCGAAACGCCAAGTATCTTGGCCGCTGCCACGACCGACAGGTTCAACCTCTTGCGCTGTGCGGTGAGACCTTTGGCGCTGAACCTTATGCCGGACGATTCCTTATCCGTCTGCTGTGCATTAGTCGCCTTCCCGCTCCCTTTCGACACTTTCCTGAGCTGCTGGTCAAGAGATTTCACTTGACGTTTGAGCTGGGCAATCTGAGAGCGATATGACGAGACCGCTTTCTTCATCGTCTGGACTTCGCTACGGAGTTCCTTGCGCACGATTCGAGCAATTTCACTTTTTAGAACATTGGCGATATTAGGCATGAATAGATCCTTGTCTGAATTCCAGGTTGTTGCGACATGTCCGCAAAACTGATTGATTGTTGCATTTTAAATTCAAGACGTAAAAGCTTGCTGCAGCTTGTGGATTTTTCAGGGATCGAGTCTATCCCACCATGCGAAGCAAAGGCGGATGACTGCCTGCTGAACGAAAAACCGCAACAGCGTCCGGCAGGAGCGCAGCAACAACTTTATCCGATGAAGCGATCCGAGATTATCCGGGTCGGATAAGTCGTCAAGACCAGCGGAATTCCATGTCGAATTTGACTCCCGCATCCTCTGCGCCTACACTAACCCGCGTTTGGTGCCTGTTCGCATGTTCATGCGGACAGTTAAACGGGAAACACGGCGCTTCATGGTTGCTTGATGAAGCCAACGTGTGCTGCCCCCGCAACGGTAAGCAAGCGTCGCGAGCGTTCGCGACAGCCGGCCCTTCGTACCACTGTGCAGTCTGCATGGGAAGGTAGGCCGGTTCGCCTTGTCAGCCCGGATACCGGCCAGACGTCATTCAGGATGAGCCGATGATTGCAGACGGGGAGTACTGCAATCACTATCTCACATTGTTAACCCTATTTTTTCGGGCCATGCTCGCTCCGGCGGCATGGAAAACACATGCGCATTCCACACATCGAATCCACGGCCGATGCCGTGCTTTCCCAGGCACTTGACCACGCGATCAACAACAAGACCAAGCCGCTCGGCAAGA
>JAKACN010000177.1 GCA_021821365.1 Pseudomonadota bacterium
GCGGGTGGTCGGCGTGGAGGCGCTGATACGCTGGCAGCATCCGGCCATGGGCATGGTGCCGCCGGTGCGTTTCATCGAGCTGGCCGAAGAGATGGGGCTGATCCTGCCGATCGGCACCTGGGTGATGCGCACCGCCTGCAGGCAGAGCGTGGAATGGGCGCGCGCCGGCCTCGGGCAGGTGCGGGTGGCGGTGAACCTGTCGGCGCGCCAGTTTTACCAGCAGGACCTGGTCGCCACCATCGCGGCGGTACTGGAGGAAACCGGCATCGCGCCGCAACTGCTCGAACTGGAGCTGACCGAAAGCATGATGATGAGCGACATCGAGCATGCGGTCGGCATCCTGCGCAGGCTCAAGGCGCTCGGCGTGCATCTCGCCATCGACGATTTCGGCACCGGTTATTCCAGCCTGTCCTACCTCAAGCGCTTCCCGATCGACGTACTGAAGATCGACCGCTCGTTCGTGGGCGACATTACGGTCGATCCGGATGACGCGGCGATCGTCCTGTCCATCATCTCGCTGGCCCACAGTCTGCGTCTGAAAGTATTGGCCGAGGGCGTCGAGACCGAAGCGCAACTCGCCTACCTGCGCCGGCATGGCTGCGACTGCATGCAGGGGTATTACTTCAGCCGTCCGCTGCCGGTCCTGGAATTCACGCAGCTGCTGCGCCATGACAGGCATCTCCTGCCGCCTGCGGGCAACGTCGCCGGACAGCGGCAGACTGAGACGCTCCTGATCATCGATCACGAGGCCGACAGCGCGCGTGCGCTGCACGGCCTGCTGCGGCAGGACGGCTACCAGATTCTGAATGCGTTCACCGCCGAGGAAGCGATCGCGGTCATGGCACGGCACGACGTGCAGGTGGTCCTGTGCGACCAGGGCCTGTCCGCACCTGAAGGCATGGCGTTGCTGGGCCAGGTCAAGGCGCTTTACCCGCAATCCATCTTCATCCTGCTGTCGCAGGAGGGCGCCCACGATGCCGCGGTCGATGCCATCAATCGTGGCGAGATCTACCGTTTCTTTACCGAGCCGTGGAGTGACAAGGCGTTACGCGACAGCATCCGCGATGCCTTCCATCATTACTGGCTGATGAGCGGCGCCGCCGCCGGACTGGTACCGGCGCGATAAATTCCTTGTCCAGCTTGCGCCGCGAGGCAGGCGTGTCCGCCGGTCATCTTGATCCCGCGTCATCGATGCGCTAGCTTGAATCCTGAAGGGACCGAAACCAAACCGTTTCCCAATACGGAGTGCGAGATGACGACCACCAGGACCGAGCACGACACGTTTGGCGCCATCGCGGTGCCCGCCGAGCGATTGTGGGGCGCGCAGACCCAGCGTTCGCTGGAGCATTTCCGGATTTCATCCGAACGCATGCCACGAGCCTTGATCATTGCCCTGGCGCAGGTGAAACGCGCCTGCGCCACCGTAAACCGTGCGCTCGGCACGCTGGACGAGAGGAAGGCGAATGCCATCATCGCGGCGGCGGACGAGGTGATCGACGGGCGATGCGATGCGGAATTCCCGCTTTCCGTCTGGCAAACAGGCTCCGGCACGCAAACCAACATGAACATGAACGAGGTGCTGGCCAATCGCGCCTCGGAATTGCTGGGCGGTACGCGCGGCGAAGGAAGGCTGGTGCATCCGAACGATGACGTGAACCTCGGCCAATCGTCCAATGACATCTTCCCGACCGCCATGCACGTGGCCGCGCTGCACGCCATCACGCACACGCTGCTGCCGGCCCTGCGCGGACTGCGCGACACGCTCGACGCGAAAGCGACGGCGTTCGAGGGCGTGGTCAAGATCGGACGCACGCATTTGCAGGATGCGACGCCACTCACGCTCGGTCAGGAATTTTCCGGCTATGTGGCGCAGCTTGACTATGCAGCCGCGACCATCGCCGGCACGCTGCCGGCACTGTCCGAACTGGCGATCGGCGGCACGGCGGTCGGCACCGGCTTGAATACATCGGCACAATTCGGCGAGCGCGTCGCGCAGGAGCTCGGTCGCGCCACGGGTCTCGCGTTCAGAAGCGCGCCGAACAAGTTTGCCGCACTGGGCGGGCACGAAGCGATGGTCGCCGCGCACGGCGCGTTGAAGACGCTGGCGGCGGCCTTGATGAAGATCGCAAACGACGTGCGCTGGATGGCGTCCGGCCCGCGCTCGGGGCTGGGCGAGATCAGCATTCCGGAAAACGAACCCGGCAGTTCCATCATGCCCGGCAAGGTCAATCCGACACAATGCGAAGCGCTCACGATGCTGTGCTGCCAGGTGTTCGGCAACGATGTGGCGCTCACGTTCGGCGGGGCTTCCGGCAACTTCGAGCTGAATGTATTCAAGCCGCTCATCGTGCACAATTTCCTGCAGAGCGTGCGTCTGCTGGCCGACGGCATGGAGAGCTTCGACCATCATTGCGCGCGCGGCATCGAGGCCAATCGCGGACGTATCGCGGAACTGATGGAGCGTTCGCTGATGCTGGTGACCGCGCTCGCGCCGCACATCGGCTACGACCGCGCGGCGCAGATCGCCAAGCGCGCGCACCATGAAGGCAGCACCTTGAAGGAGGCGGCGCTGGCGCTGGGCTATGTGACGGCCGAGGATT
Source organism: Pseudomonadota bacterium (assembly GCA_021821365.1). Lineage (GTDB taxonomy): Bacteria > Pseudomonadota > Gammaproteobacteria > Burkholderiales > Burkholderiaceae_D > Noviherbaspirillum. Next base: position 2,601 of record JAKACN010000177.1, read on the forward strand.
TCGACCGCTGGGTCAGGCCGGAGGCGATGACGCGCCCTAATCCTTGATCGACAGCATGACCTGCTCGCGGAACCAGCGGTTGGCTGGATCGTTGTCGACGTTGGCGTGCCAGTAGAGGAACACGTCGAAGGCCGGCACTTCGAGCGGGAAGGGGATGACCTGGTTGTCGAACTGTTCGTTGGCGACACGCGCGTAGCGCCCGGGCATGGTGAGGATCATGTCGGTCTGGCTTACCACGCGGCAGGCCGCGTAGTAATGCTGGCAGCGCAGGCGCACATGACGTTCGAGTCCGAAGCGGCTGAGCTCGAAATCCTCGATGCCGGGTCCGCGGCGGCGCGAACTGGCGAGGATGTGGTCCTGTTTCAGGTAGGTATCGATGTCGATCTTGCCGTCGATGGCGGGATGGCCCTTGCGCGCAACGACCACCGTCGAATCCTGGTAGATCCGGGTGTGCAGGATGTCGCTCGACAGCGGCAGCAGCACGTCGATGGCGCCGTCCAGCGTGCCGGTCGCGAGTTCGGTTTCCAGTTCCCGACGTTCCACCTGGCTGGCCGCGATGTCCACCAGCGGCGCGCTCTGCCGCACGCGGCGCATCAGCGGCGGCAGGATCGTCGCTTCGAGCACGTCGCGCAGCGCGATGTTGAAGCGCTTGCCCGTGGTCTCCGGATCGAAGGCGTGCACGCCGTTGAGCGTGACTTCGAGGCCGCGCAGCGAACGCCGTATCGGCTCGATCATGCTGCGCGCGAGCGGCGTGGAGACCATCTTGTGGCCCTGGCGCACGAACAGCGGATCATTGAACATCTGGCGCAGGCGGCCCAGCGCATGGCTGATCGCCGGCTGGGTGAGATTCAGTTTCTGGCTGGCACGCGTCACGCTGCCTTCCGTGTAGATGGCTTCGAAGACGGTGAACAGATTCAGGTCGACACGGGATATATGCATCGTGCTTATGAACTTCGATAATAACTATTCATTTGATCGATTTTATACCGGACGATATGCTTCCTCAATAACGAAAGGAAGCGACGGATGGGACAAATCTACCTGGTTCGCCATGGACAGGCATCATTCGGCAGCACGAACTACGACCAGTTGTCGGAGCTGGGATTCGAGCAGGCGCGCCTGCTTGGGGAGTGGTTCGCCAATTCCCATCAAAAGTTCTCTCGTATCGTCACCGGCAGCCTGAACCGCCATCGGCAGACGGCAGACGCGTGCATCGCGGTGTTGCCGAAAGCGCATCGTGTCGACACGGACTGGCACACCGATCCCGATTTTGACGAATACAACCATCATGAGGTGATGGTGCGCCATCATCCCGAGTTCGAGGACCCGGAGGCGGTCAAGCGCTTCCTTGCCGCCGGCCCGACCGCGCGCCGCGCCTTCCAGGAAATGTTCGAGGCTGCCATGCGGCGCTGGATGGCGGGCGAACACGATGCCGACTACGTCGAGCCGTGGCCCGTATTCAAGACCCGATGCGTGGCCGCGCTGCAGCGCCTGCTCGAAGGCGCCGACAAGTCGCAGAACATCATCGTCTTCACGTCCGGCGGAACCATTGCGACGATTTGCCAGCATCTGCTCGGATTGCAGGACAGGCAGGCGGCGGAGATGAACTGGTCGCTGGTCAACTGCGGCGTCACGAAGCTGCTGTACCGGCCGGGCCGGGTCACGCTGAGTTATCTCAACAATTACGCCCATCTCGAATGGCTGGGCGAACCTCACACCATCACTTATCGCTGATTACCTAGCGCTGACCATGACCAACGCCAACCTGTTCGACCTCACCGGAAAAATCGCGCTTGTGACCGGCGCCAGCCGCGGCATCGGCGAATCGATCGCGAAGACCTTCGCCGCCTATGGCGCGCATGTGTTCGTCTCCAGCCGCAAGGCGGAAGCCTGCGACGCCGTGGTCGCCGCGATCCGCGCGGCCGGCGGCTCGGCCGAAACCATTGCCTGCCACATCGGCGAGATGGCGCAGATCGAGGCCATGTTCGCGACCATCGAAAAGAAGCATGGCCGCCTCGACATCCTCGTCAACAACGCGGCCACCAATCCCTATTTCGGACCGATCGTCGATACCGACCTGTCCTCTTTCCAGAAGACGGTGGACGTGAACATTCGCGGCTATTTCTTCAGCTGCGCGCTCGGCGCGAAGCTGATGGCGAAGAACGGTGGCGGCAGTATCGTCAACGTGGCGTCGGTCAACGGCGTGATCCCGGGCGGCATGCAGGGCATTTATTCGATCACGAAGGCGGCGGTTATTTCGATGACGCAGGCCTTCGCCAAGGAATGCGCGGAAGCGAAAGTCCGCGTGAATGCGCTGCTGCCTGGCGCGACCGACACGAAATTCGCCTCCGCGCTGGTGCACAACGAAGCAGTGCTCAACAGGCTGATGCCGCATGTGCCGATGCGGCGCGTCGCGCAACCCGATGAAATGGCGGGCGCTGTGCTGTACCTCGCGTCCGATGCGGCCAGTTATACGACGGGCACCTGCATCAACGTCGATGGCGGGTATCTCATCGGCTAGTGAAGACGCAAACAAGCGTGGCAGGAGGCAGCCACGGCAATAACGGCGGCGCCGCACCGGCATCATGGCGCGACACCGGACAGGATTTCATCGCAAGCATGCCGTCCACGGAAAACAGCCGGCGCTTGCACAACCACATGGAGTGACAAATGGACTTCGCATACAGCCCCAAGGTCAAGGACCTGCAGAAACGCCTGACGGCGTTCATGGATGAGTACATCTATCCGAATGAATCCGCGTTCTTCAAGGAAATCGAAGCGAACCGTGCCAAGGGCAACGCCTGGGTGCCGACGAAGATTGTCGAAGAACTGAAGGAAAAGGCACGTGCCCAAGGCCTGTGGAACCTGTTCCTGCCGGAATCCCATCGTGGCGCCGGCCTCACCAACCTGGAATATGCGCCCCTGTGCGAGATCATGGGCCGCTCGCTGTGGTCGGCCGAGGTGTTCAACTGCTCGGCGCCGGATACCGGCAACATGGAAACGCTGGAGCGCTATGCCAGCGAAGCGCTGAAGGAACAATGGCTGGAGCCGCTGCTGCAAGGGAAGATCCGTTCCTGCTTCGCGATGACCGAGCCGATGGTCGCCTCCTCGGATGCGACCAACATCGAGAGCTCGATCGTGCGCGACGGCGATGAATACGTGATCAACGGCCGCAAATGGTGGTCGTCCGGCGCCAACGATCCGCGCTGCAAGGTGTTCATCTTCATGGGCAAGACCGATCCGGCGGCCGAAAAGCACAAGCAGCAATCGATGATCGTGGTGCCGCGCGATACGCCCGGCGTCAAGATCATCCGCAACCTGCCGGTGTTCGGCTATGACGATGCGCCGCATGGTCACGGCGAGGTGCATTTCGAGAATGTGCGCGTGCCGGTCTCCAATATCCTGCTGGGCGAGGGCCGTGGTTTCGAGATCGCCCAGGGCCGCCTCGGGCCGGGCCGCATTCATCACTGCATGCGCCTGATTGGCCTTGCCGAGCGCGCGCTGGAAGACATGTGCCGCCGCAGCCTGAAGCGCGTCGCCTTCGGCAAGGCGATCGCGGAACAGACCGTCACGCTGGAGCGCATCGCCAATGCGCGCATCCTGATCGATCAGGCGCGCTTCCTCGTGCTCAATGCCGCCTACATGATGGACACCGTGGGCAACAAGGTCGCCGCGAAGGAGATCGCGATGATCAAGGTGGCCGCGCCGAACATGGCGTGCCAGGTGATCGACTGGGCCATCCAGGCGCATGGCGGCGCCGGCGTGTCGGGCGACTTCAACCTGGCCTATTCGTATGCGCAGGCGCGCACCTTGCGCCTTGCCGATGGGCCGGACGAAGTGCATCGCAATCAGATCGGCAAGCTGGAGCTGAAGAAGTACAAGTGACGGGCACGGGCACGGACGGTGGCGCATCGCCGGCGCCGTCCGGAGCGAACGACAAGACCGTTGGCGCTCATGCTTCTCGATGTCGGATGCAGGGCGAGAGGGAACGTAAAAGAGGCTCTACAACCATGGAACCGGACATCAGGCATTTCCCCTGGATCAAGTCCTACCCGGCCGGCGTGCGCTGGGATGCGGCATTGCCGGCGACGGCCGTTCAGCAGCTGCTGGACGACGCCGTCGCGAAGTGGCCGGACCATTTCGCGCTCGATTTCATGGGGCACAAGACGACCTATCGGGAGCTCGGCGCGCTGGTCGACCGCGCCGCGAAAGGTTTCCAGCAACTCGGCGTGAAACCGGGCGTACATGTCGGACTCTATTTGCCCAACACGCCGCATTACGCGATCTGTTTTTTTGCCGCGCTGAAGGCCGGCGGCATCGTGGTGAATTATTCTCCGCTGGATGCGGAGAAGGTGCTGGCGCACAAGATCGCCGACAGCGAGACCGATATTCTCGTCACGCTCGATCTTGCAACGCTTTATCCGCAAATGGACAAGCTGCTGGACAGCACGCGGCTGAAGACACTGGTCATCGGCAATATTCCGGAGATGGCGGAGCACCCGGAGGAGGTGCGCGCGCAGATGCGCAAGGCGGGGCAACTGGCGCAGGTGAAGGACGACGCGCGGCACATCCGCTTTGCGGCCTTGCTCGACAATGACGGCCAGTATCATGCCTACCCGCTGCAGGACGTGATCGAGGAAGTCGCGGTGCTGCAGTACACGGGCGGCACCACCGGCCTGCCCAAGGGGGCGATGCTCACCCATGCAAACCTTACGACGGCATGCAGCCAGCTCCACGCGGTCGTGAGCGGCGAGCCGAAGGTGCTGGAGGAAGGCGGCGAACGCGTGCTTGCCGTGCTGCCGCTATTCCATATCTATGCGCTGACCGTCAACATGCTGTTCGGCATCCGCATGGGCGCGGAAATCGTCCTGCATCCCCGCTTCGACCTCGACGCGGTGGTCAAGGACCTGGCCGCGAAGAAGATTACTGTCTTCTGCGGCGTGCCGACCATGTACACCGCGATCATTCATTATCCCGGCATCGCGGATTATGAGCTGAGCTCGCTGAAATTCTGCGGTTCGGGCGGCGCGCCGCTGCCGGTGGAAGTCAACCAGAGTTTCCAGCACCTGACCGGCTGTTGCCTGGTCGAGGGCTGGGGCATGACGGAAACCTCGCCGACCGGCACCTTCACACCGGTGTATGGCATGCAGAAGATCGGGTCTTGCGGCATGCCGACCGTCGGCGTCACGCTCAAGTTCGTCAGCGTGGAGGATCCATCGCTCGATGTCGCGCGCGGCGAGCGCGGCGAGATGTGCATCAAGGGCGCGAACGTCATGAAGGGTTACTGGAAGAACCCGCAGGCGACCGAGGAATCGATGACGCCGGATGGCTTCTTTCGTACCGGCGACGTCGGCTACATGGACGAGGACGGCTTCATTTACATCGTCGATCGCACCAAGGACATGATCCTGTGCGGCGGCTACAACGTCTACCCGCGCAACATCGAGGAAGCGATCTACGAGCATCCATCGGTTGCCGAGGTGAGCGTGATCGGCATTCCGGATGCCTATCGCGGCCAGGCGCCGAAGGCATTCATCACCCTCAAGCCGGGCGCGGAAGCGTTCACGCTGGACGAACTGAAGTCCTTCCTGCGACGGCGCCTCGGCAAGCATGAGATGGTGCAGTCGATGGAAATTCGCTCGGCGTTGCCGAAGACACCAGTCGGAAAACTCTCGAAGAAGGAACTGTACGAGGACGAGGAACGCCGGCGGTCCAGGCCGGCGTCGAATGCGGCCTGATCCGCGGCACTTCATTTTGTCCACGGAAAACACAGAAAACACGGAATATTTTATTGCAGTGATTTCGGTGTTTTCCGTGTATTCCGTGGACATCCATCAGTCATGGTTCTTCTTCGAGCGTGCTAGCCCGCCATGACCGCCTGGCCATGCAGCAACTGCTCGAACTGCTCCGGCGGGAGCGGTCCCGAGAACAGGAAGCCTTGCGCATAGTCGCACCCTGCTTCCCGCAGCCAGTCGCGCTGCTGCGGCGTTTCCACGCCTTCCGCAATTACTTTCAGACCCAGCTTGTGCGCCATGACGATGATGGTTTCGGCAATCGTTCGGCTGGTTGCATTGCCTTCCGTGTCGCGCACGAAGGACTGGTCCACCTTCAGGTAGTCGACATCGAATTTCTTCAGATAGGCCATGGAGGAATAGCCGGTGCCGAAATCGTCGATCGCCACTTCCACGCCGGCGTCGCGCAGGCTGAGCAGCTTGTCGGCGGTGACGGACGAAGCATTGAGCAGGAGGCTCTCGGTGATTTCCACGGCAACGCTGTTGCGCGCGAGCCCGAGCTGCCGCACATGTTCGCCCCAATTGATCGTCTTCTCGTTCGGCGCGAACTGCACCGGAGATTTATTGATGCTGATCTGGAACGGCGCGCCGCGCTGTTCGCTCCAGCGCTTGCACCACGCGGTGGCCTGCATGAACACCCAGTTCCCGATCTCGTTGATCAGACCCGTTTCCTCGGCGACGCCGATGAACTCGCCCGGACACACCAGGCCGTGTTTCGGATGCTGCCAGCGCAGCAGCGCTTCGCCCTTGACGACATGGCCGTCGCGGAGATCGATGATGGGCTGGAAGTGCAAGGTCAGCTGCCGCTCCTTCAATGCATTGCGCAGTTCGCCGATCAGACGCAGCCGCTTCCAAGCCTGCTCCTGCATGGAGCGGGTAAAGAAGCTGAACTGGTTGCGCCCCGCGTTCTTGGCGACGTACATCGCCTGGTCCGCGTTCCGGAGCAGACGCGATGGATCCGATGCGTCGCCGGGGTGGAGCGTGATTCCGATACTGCCGGAAACATGGATGACCTCCTGGTTCAGCAGGAAGGGCTTGGCCAGTGCGGCAAGGATTTTCTGCGCGATGTTTTCGACGTGCGCGCGGTCGTCGAGGTCGGTGAGAATCACCGTGAACTCGTCGCCGCCCAGCCGTGCCACGGTGTCCGCCGCGCGCACGCATGAGCGGATGCGCGTGGCACTCTCGCGCAGCAATGTGTCGCCGGCATCGTGGCCGAGCAGGTCATTGACTTCCTTGAAGCGATCCAGGTCGATGAACAGCAGCGCCAGCAGTTTTCCGCTGCGGCGCGAGTTCACCACCTCGTAGTCGAGACGGTCGCGGAACAGACTGCGGTTGGGCAGGCCGGTGAGCGCGTCGAAGTTCGCGCGGCGCAGCGTTTCCTGTTCTGAGGAGACATCGACCGTGGTGCCGACCATGCGCAGCGCCCAGCCCTCGTCGTTGCGACTCACGACCGCGCCGCGCGCCAGGATCCACTTCCAGTGGCCGTCCTTGCAGCGCACGCGGTATTCGCAGGCGAGGAATGGAACGCGTCCCTGCACGCAAGACATGGTTTCCGCGACGACGCGCTCCTGGTCGCCGGGATGCGTGATGGCGAGCCAGTCGCGCAAATGATGTCCAACATCTTCTTCGGAATAGCCGAGCATTGCACGTCCCCGGCGGGAAAGATTGAAGCGGTCGGTGGCGATATCCCAGTCCCATACGCCGTCGCCGGCGGCTTCGAGCGCGAGCTGGAAACGCTCTTCGCTGGCGCGGAGGGCCTGCTGCGCGCGCACCTGTTGCGTGACTTCGTAACCGAAAGTCAGGATCGCCTTGACCTGACCGTCGTGCGCGAAGATGGGGTGGTGCACGAAGTCGACAAACGCTTCTTCCATCGGCGTGCCCGGGACCCGCTGCATGAGCACCCGGCAGGCACGGCCGACGAACGGTTCGCCCGACTGGTAGACCTTGTCCAGGATGGCGAGGAGATTGTCCCGGGCGAAGTCGGGAATGACTTCGCGGGCCGGTCTGTCGAGCACGGGGTGATGCCACAGCAACTGGTAACAGGCGCTGTTCATTGTCTCGATGACATGCTCAGGCCCCCGCAGCAGACAGACGAAGCCCGGTGCGTGGTCGAACAGTTGCGGGATGGAAATCAGCTCATCATCGGCCCGTGCCGCGCGCCCCGCATTCGCCTGCCGCTGCGCGGCGCCGCTTGCCGAAGGAAAGGCGTCGAATACCGTCCGTCCGGCGAGATCGTTGCTCGTGCGTGCGGAAATACGCAGGAACGCATCGTTGGCGTCGACGATCCGCAAGTCCGCTGAGAGCAGGAGATAGGCGTTCTCCGAAGCATGAAGTGCAGCGGAGAC
>JAKACN010000178.1 GCA_021821365.1 Pseudomonadota bacterium
CCGTCTTTCGGCGTTGCACCTTCCGGCACATGGATGTGAATGTCGCTCTTGCTGAACAGTTCGTTCTTGATGCCCAGGCGCTTGGCGCGACTGCGCACCACGGTACGCGCGGCCTCAATCGACTCTTTCATCACATCGCCAAGTGTTCCGGTGCGAATGATATCGCCCTTGCCCGGCATCGTCATGGCTTCAATCGTCAGAAGGTCGCCGCCAACCTCGGTCCACGCGAGCCCAACAACCTGACCGACCTGATTCTCTTTCTCTGCCATGCCAAAATCGTAGCGGCGCACACCAAGGAACTTGTCGAGATTCTTCGAAGTTACCGTGATCTTGCGCTCCTTGTCCTGTTTCTTCAGCAGGAGCATCTTCACGACCTTGCGGCAGATCTTCGAGACCTCGCGCTCGAGCGAACGCACACCGGCTTCCCGCGTGTAGTAGCGGATGATGTCGCGAATCGCCGATTCCGAAACCGTGATTTCGTCTTCCTTCAGACCATTGTTGGTGATCTGCTTCGGCAGCAAATAGCGCTGCGCGATATTGGTCTTTTCATCTTCCGTATAACCGGACAGGCGAATGACTTCCATGCGGTCCAGCAGCGCCGGCGGGATGTTGTACGAATTCGAGGTCGCAACAAACATCACGTCGGACAAGTCGAAATCGACTTCCACGTAGTGGTCCGAGAACGTGTGGTTCTGTTCCGGGTCGAGCACTTCCAGCAGCGCCGATGCCGGGTCGCCACGGAAATCCTGTCCGAGCTTGTCCACTTCGTCGAGAAGGAACAAGGGATTGCGCACACCGGTCTTCGCGAGGCTCTGCAGGATCTTGCCCGGCATGGAGCCGATATAAGTCCGGCGGTGACCACGGATTTCAGCCTCATCGCGCACGCCGCCCAGCGCCATGCGCACGAACTTGCGATTCGTCGCACGTGCGACTGACTGGCCAAGGGAAGTCTTGCCGACGCCCGGCGGACCGACGAGGCAAAGGATCGGAGCTTTGACCTTGTCCACGCGCTGTTGCACGGCGAGATACTCGAGGATACGTTCCTTCACCTTCTCAAGGCCGTAGTGATCACTTTCGAGCACTTTCTCGGCATTCGCCAGATCGTTATTGATCTTCGATTTCTTCCGCCACGGAAGGCTCAGCAACGTGTCGATGTAATTGCGAACGACGGTTGCCTCGGCCGACATGGGCGACATCAGCTTCAGCTTCTTCAGTTCGGACTGCGCCTTCTCGCGTGCCTCCTTGGGCATGCGCGCGGCGACAATCTTCTTCTCGAGCTCTTCGAGGTCAGCGCCCTCTTCACCCTCGCCAAGTTCCTTCTGTATTGCCTTGACCTGTTCGTTCAGGTAGTACTCGCGCTGCGACTTTTCCATCTGGCGCTTGACGCGACCACGGATACGTTTCTCGACTTGCAGGATGTCGAGTTCCGCCTCAAGCTGGCCGAGCAGATGCTCATGTCGCTTGGCGACGTTGAAGATCTCGAGAATGATCTGCTTTTGCTCAAGCTTCAATGGCAGGTGCGCTGCTATGGTGTCGGCTAGGCGGCCTGCGTCATCAATACCTGCAAGCGAAGTAAGAATCTCCGGGGGGATCTTCTTGTTCAGTTTGACGTATTGATCGAATTGCTGAACGATGGCGCGGCGCATTGCCTCCACTTCCGACTCGTCGCCCGGCTCGGATTCAATCGGCGTCAACTCTGCGACGAAATGGGTTTCCAGTTCGCTGATGTGATGGATGCGCGCGCGCTGGGCGCCTTCCACCAGGACCTTGACGGTCCCGTCCGGCAGTTTCAACATCTGCAGGATGTTGGCTACGCAACCAATTTCATAAATATCTTCTGCGGACGGTTCATCCTTGGCAGCCGCCTTCTGCGCGGCGAGCATGATGCTCTTGCCTTGTTCCATCGCTGCCTCGAGTGCCTTGATCGACTTGGGGCGGCCAACGAAAAGCGGGATCACCATATGCGGGAAGACAACAACGTCCCGCAACGGCAACAGCGGCAGTTGGGTGTGTTCAGTTAGTGTTGTAGAAGTCGTCATGGCGAACCTTATCTAATAGCTTGTTAATGATGTAGGCACGGCAGCCTAAAACTCAAGTCCAAGCGGCAACAAAAATCACTCCTCCTCAAAGTGCGTAATAAAAAAAGCCACACACGAAGTCGCCCTCGGGTGGCTTTGCATTGGTTACCTGAAGTGATCCCTGTGTTTCAAATTGTACTGCGTTTAAGAAAAGATCGGACTCATAACCATCATCGCGCCATGTATCTGATACCGCCGCATCGCCGGTATCAGCGGCGTATCCGCATGTTGAATCAAGCCAATCATTTCGCTCCGGATACCTTCGGTTGCTCGTGGTAAATCAACAGGGGTTTCGCGCCGTTGAGGATCGTGTTTTCGTCGATCACGACCTTCGCCACGTTTTGCTGGTTCGGCAGCTCAAACATCACTTCGAGAAGAGCATGCTCGAGGATAGAGCGCAAACCGCGCGCACCAGTCTTGCGTTCAAGCGCCTTCTTGGCAATTGCATGCAATGCTGCAGGCCGAACCTCCAGTTCCGCGCCTTCCATCTGCAGCAGCTTCGCGTACTGCTTGATGAGGGCATTCTTGGGTTCAAGCAATATTTGGATTAAAGCTTCCTCGTTTAGTTCACTCAAGGTAGCCACGACCGGGAGGCGGCCGACCAGCTCAGGAATCAGGCCGAATTTGATCAAGTCTTCAGGCTCTGCATCCAGGAGCATCTCGCTCGCGTTCCGTTCGCTCTGGCTCTTGACGCTGGCCGAAAAACCGATGCCGCTCTTCTCGGAACGATTGGAAATGATCTTGGCAAGTCCATCGAATGCGCCGCCGCAGATGAACATGATATTCGTGGTGTCGATCTGCACGAAATCCTGGTTCGGATGCTTGCGGCCACCCTGCGGCGGAACCGACGCCATCGTTCCTTCGATCAGTTTCAGCAATGCCTGCTGCACACCTTCGCCGGAGACGTCTCGCGTGATAGACGGGTTATCCGACTTGCGCGAAATCTTGTCGATTTCATCGATATAAACGATGCCTTTCTGCGCCTTTTCGACTTCGTAATTGCAGTTCTGCAGAAGTTTCTGAATGATGTTCTCGACGTCTTCACCCACGTAGCCGGCCTCGGTCAGCGTAGTTGCATCGGCGATGACGAACGGCACATTCAGCATGCGCGCGAGCGTTTGCGCCAGCAAGGTCTTGCCGGAACCTGTCGGCCCAATCAACAGAATATTGCTCTTTGCCAACTCCACGTCATCTTTTTTGCCGAGATGCTTCAGCCGCTTGTAATGGTTATAGACAGCGACCGAGAGAATGCGCTTGGCCGTCTCCTGGCCGATCACGTACTGGCCAAGCAGTTCAAAGATTTCCTGCGGCGTCGGCAGGTCGGATTTCGGCCCGGCGACGGACTCGATGCTGGATGCCTCGTCGCGAATGATGTCATTGCACAGGTCGATACACTCGTCGCAAATGAAAACAGAAGGACCTGCGATGAGTTTCTTTACCTCGTGTTGGCTCTTACCGCAGAAGGAGCAGTAAAGCAATTTTTCGCCGCTGGAGGATTTTTTGTCAGACATAGAGCAATGTGTGGGTGGAGATTGAATCGATATTACCTGCGAATTCCGAATTCGTCACGACGCCGCTCAAGAATTTGGGCAAAGTGACAAAAATTCGTCGCCATAAAAACAAAACGCCCGAACGAGCCTGCGTCCGAGCGTTTTCCGTTTGGACAGCCCTCTTAGACGCGGGTGGTCAGCACCTTGTCAATCATGCCATATTCCGCCGCTTCAGCAGCCGACATGAAATTATCTCTGTCAGTATCCTTGCTGATTTGTTCCACGGATTTACCCGTTTTTTCAGCCAGAATGTGATTCAGACGATCACGCAGGTACAGAATCTCGCGTGCCTGGATTTCGATGTCCGCCGCCTGGCCCTGGGCACCGCCCAGCGGCTGGTGGATCATGATACGGGAGTTCGGCAGCGAGAAACGCTTGCCCTTCGCGCCAGCGGCCAGGAGGAACGCCCCCATCGACGCTGCCAGGCCCGTGCACAGGGTCGACACGTCCGGCTTGATGAACTGCATGGTGTCGTAGATCGCCATGCCGGCAGAAACCGAACCGCCCGGCGAATTGATATACAGCGAAATGTCCTTGTCCGGGTTTTCGCTTTCCAGGAACAGCATCTGTGCAACGATCAGATTCGCGGTCTGGTCCGTAACCGGACCGACCAGGAAAATGACACGCTCTTTCAGCAGGCGCGAGTAGATATCGTACGCACGCTCGCCGCGGCCGCTCTGTTCAATCACGATCGGAACCATTCCGAGCATTTCCGTCTCAAGCGCTGAATTTTTCATCATGCGTGACATGTGCTTTCCTCATGGAGTGCGCGCCAGGCGATCAGGATGATCAGGCCTGTGCGGTGTTGCCCATCAATTCATCGAATGCGACCGGCTTCTCGGTCACCTTGGACTTGCCAAGCACGTAGTTAACGACGTTTTCTTCCAAAACAAGTGCTTCCACTTCAGCCAGGCGGCGACGATCGCTATAGTAAAACTTGATCACCTGCTGCGGATCTTCATAGCTTTGCGCAAATTCTTCAACTTGCGCCTTGACCTGTTCCGGCGTCGCTTCCAGCTTGTTGGCCTTGACGACTTCAGCCAGAATCAGCCCGAGACGGACGCGGCGCTCTGCCTGTGCCGTAAACAGTTCCGGCGGGAACGGCATGTCATTGACCTTCATGCCGCGCTGCGCCATGTCCTGGCGGGCCATCTCGATCAGACGCTGCACGTCCTGGTCGACGAGCGCCTTCGGCACCTCCAGTTCGGTGACCTTGATCAGGGCGTTCATCACGCTGTCCTTGGTCTTGGATTTGACGCGGCTGCTGACCTCGCGTTCAGGGTTGACCTTGATGTCTTCGCGCATCTTTTGCATGTCGCCGTCGGCAATGCCGAGCGACTTTGCGAACTCCGCGTCGACTTCCGGCAGGTGGGCCCATTCGATCTTCTTCATGGTGATCGTGAATTCGGCCGTCTTGCCGGCGACATCCTTGCCATGGTAATCCGCCGGGAATGAGAGCGGGAAGGTCCGGGATTCGCCAACTTTCAGTCCGATGGCAGCATTTTCGAATTCCGGCAACATGCGGCCTTCGCCCAGGACAAAGGGATAGTCTTCCGCTTTGCCACCCTGGAATTCGACGCCATCGATCTTGCCGACGAAATCGACCGTCACGCGATCGCCGTTTTGCGCAGACTGGTCGGCGCCACCATCGCCGTGCGCACCCTGCTCGCCCTTGGTGTGATAGTGGACGCGCTGCTTGCGGAGGATATCGATGGTCTTGTCGATCTCCCCTTCGGTAACCTGGCTGGTAACCTTCTCGACTTCAACCTGGGAAAGCTCGCCGACCTTCACTTCCGGGTACACCTCGAACGTTGCATCGAACGCCACCAATCCTTCAGCGACGCCTTCGCCCGACTTCGGCTCGATTTTCGGATAGCCGGCCACCTTCAGGTTGTTCTCGCTCGCGGCATCGCTGAATGCGCGACCAACCTTGTCGTTCAACACTTCCGTCTCCACCTGGTAGCCATACTGCTGGGCGACCATCTTCATCGGCACCTTGCCGGGGCGGAAGCCCGGAGCCTTTGCGGTGCGTGCGCGAATCTTCAAGCGCTTTTCAACTTCCGCCTGTACGTCGGCCAGCGGCACGGTGATGGTGATACGGCGCTCGAGTTTGTCCAAAGTTTCGACTGCAGTTGCCATGTGAATCGTCCAAAAAATTAACTATCTTGTGGTGCGAGGAGGGGGACTCGAACCCCCACACCATTGCTGGCGTCAGGACCTAAACCTGGTGCGTCTACCAATTTCGCCATCCTCGCCGGGATTGGTATTGATCATGCACAAAAGCAAAGGGCGACCATGAAGTGAAAATTTGGTCGCCCCAGGAAGCTCTTGTCAGTAGCTCTTCAACTTCAACCCGGCATTTTACTGCATTTTTTCCGTTGCCTGTCCCGATTTTTGACGGGAAAGGACCCGCCGGAACCTTGCTTACGGGATGGTGGCAACCTCGGGTTCCGGCCTCCGCACTCTGAACCAGGCGGCGTAAAGCGCCGGCAGGAACAGCAGCGTCAGGGCCGTCGCAATGATCAAGCCGCCCATGATAGCAACGGCCATCGGCCCCCAGAATACCGAGCGTGACAGCGGGATCATCGCCAGTACCGCCGCGGCGGCCGTCAGAATGATCGGCCGGAAGCGGCGTACGGCCGCCTCCACGATCGCATTCCATGGTGCGGCGCCCTGGGCAATGTCCGATTCGATCTGATCAATCAGGATTACCGAGTTGCGAATGATCATGCCGAACAAGGCGATCACGCCAAGCTGCGCGACAAAACCGAACGGGCGGTGCAGGATGAGCAAGGCCAGCGCCGCGCCCGCGATACCCAGCGGACCGGTCAGGAACACCAGCAAGGCGCGCGAGAAGCTGTGTAACTGCAGCATCAGCAAGGTGAAGATGATGAATATCACCAGTGGCACATTGGCGGCGATGGATTCCTGCGCCTTGCCGCTGTCGGCCGCGGCGCCGGCGAGCTCGATCCGATACCCGACCGGGAGCTGCGCCCGCAGCGCGTCCAGCCTGGGATTGAGCTGGCTCGATACGGTCGGCCCCTGGATGCCGTCGACCACGTCCGACTGCACGGTGATCGCCCATTCGCGGCCTTCGCGCCAGATGACGCCCGGCTCCCAGACGAAATGCGCGCGCGCCACCTGGGCCAGCGGCACAGCCTTTCCGCTCGACGTCTGGAGGTTGGCTTCGTTCAGCGCCGAGATGGTCGACCGCTCTTCTACCGGCTGGCGAACTGCGATGTCGATCAGCTTGTTGCCGTCGCGATACTGTCCGATCGTGGTTCCGGTGAGGATGGTATTGGCTGTACGCATGACGCTTTGCGAACTGACGCCCAGTGCGCGCAGCTTGTCCTGATCAAGGTCAAGGCGCAGCACCTTCACCGATTCGTTCCAGTTGTCGTTGACGCCAACGGTGTTCGGATTGGCGCGCATGAGTTCCTTCACGCGATCGGCGATCACGCGCACCTTGGACACGTCCGTGCCGCTGACGCGGAACTGGACCGGGTATGGTACCGGAGGACCGTTCGGCAGCAACTTCACCCGGCCCCGAACTTCCGGAAAGTCAGTCTTGAACGCTTCGATGATCTTCAGGCGCAACGCCTCGCGCGCATTGAGGTCCTTCGGCAGGATGACCATTTGCGAGACGTTGGTTTGCGGGAAGATCTGGTCAAGCGGCAGGTAGAAGCGCGGGCTGCCGGTACCCACATACGTCGTCACGCTCTCCACGCCATCCTGCTTGCGAATGAAGTTCTCGAACTTCTTCGCCTGCGCCTCGGTCGCTGCAAACGCGCTCCCTTCCGGCATCCAGAGTTCGACCATCAGCTCCAGCCTGCTGGAATCGGGGAAGAATTGCTGTTCGATGAAACGGAAGCCGAATACGCCGAGCGCGAATGCGCCGAGCGTCAGCATGATGGTGAGCTTGCGCCATTCCACGCACCAGTTCACAAGATTGCGGAAGCGCTTGTAGAACGGGCCGTCAAAAAGCTCATGATGGCCATCGGCGTTGGTGGCCGGTTTCACGCGCAGCAGGACATAGCCGATGTAGGGAGTGAACAGCACCGCGACCACCCACGAAATGAGCAGTGCCAGCGCGTTGACCGAAAACATTGAGAAGGTGTATTCGCCAGCGGCGGATTTTGCCAGTCCGATCGGCAGGAAGCCGGCGGCGGTGATCAGCGTGCCGGTCAGCATCGGTTTCGCGGTCGATGTGTAGGCGAAGGTTGCGGCATCGAAGCGCGAGTATCCCTCCTCCATTTTCCGCACCATCATTTCCACGGCGATGATGGCGTCGTCGACCAGCAGGCCGAGCGCAATGATCAGCGCACCGAGCGAAATCTTGTGCAGGTCGATATTGAATACCCGCATGAACAGGAATGTCACGGCGAGCACCATCGGGATAGTCAGCGCCACCACGAGTCCGGGCCATACGTCGAGGCGAAACGGTTTCGTATGCAATCCGAGTGACAGGAAGCTGACGCCGAGCACGATCAACACCGCTTCACTTAGCGTGCGCAGGAACTCGTTCACCGATGACGACACAGCCTTCGGCTGGTCGGAGACGCGCTGCAGTTCGATGCCGACCGGGAGCTTGTCCTTGATTTCATTGACGGTCGCTTCGAGATTGCGCCCGAGCTGGATGATGTCGCCGCCCTTCTCCATCGAGATGCCGAGGCCGATAACCTCTTTCCCGTTGAAGCGCATCTTGTCCTGCGGCGGGTCCTTGTATTCGCGCCTGACGGTGGCGAAGTCGCCGAGGCGGAAGCTTGTGCCGCCCGCACGCAGTTCAAGATCCTCCAGATCCTTTACGGTCTTCATCGCGCCTGTCACGCGGACTTGCAGGTTGTCGGTCGGTGTCACCAGCACGCCTGTGGACTCGACGGCGTTCTGCGCGTTGAGCTGCGCGACGATGGCGTCGAACGGGATGCCGAGCTGCGCGAATTTCTTGTGCGAGAACTCGATGTTGATCTTTTCGTCCTGCACGCCGAACAGTTCGACCTTGGCAACCGAAGGTACTTTCAGCAGTTGCTGGCGCACGAAATCGGCATAGTCCTTGACTTCGGCATAACTAAATCCGTCTCCGGACAAGGCAAAAATGGAGCCGTAGGTATCGCCGAATTCGTCATTGAAGAATGGCCCGATCACGCCGCCGGGCAGCGTCCCGCGAATGTCGCCGATCTTCTTGCGTACCTGGTACCAGGCGGAAGGAACATCCTTGGGCGGCGTGGACTCGCGCAACTGGAGGATGATGAGAGTCTCGCCCGGCTTCGAATAGCTGCGGATCTTGTCGATGTAGGGAGTTTCCTGCAGCTTTTTTTCGAGCTTGTCGGTCACCTGATCGGCCATCTGCAGCGCGGTCGCTCCCGGCCACATTGCGCGCACCACCATAGCGCGGAAAGTGGACGGGGGGTCCTCGTCCTGACCGAGCCGGCTATAACTCATGATGCCGCCGAGCAGCAGAGCGACGATAAGGTAACGTGTCAGCGGAATGTGTTCAAGCGCCCAGCGGGACAGGTTGAAGCCGCCCTTCATTTGGCAACCCCGGAAGCGATCTCTGCATTGGCGGTGCGGGTGGCATTGCCCTTCGACGCCACCGCGCTATCAGGCCTGGAAAGATCGTCGTCCCCGAGAATCCGGACCTTTTGTCCCGGCTTCAGCAGGTTCACGCCGGCCGTGACGATGGTCTGGCCCGGTGAAATGCCGCCGGCCACGAGAATATCGTTGCCGGCGGTGCCCGCAACCTCGATCGGCACCAGCTTGACGGTGCCGTTTTCAATCACCCACACTGCCGTTGCCGATTTATCCTGGAACAGGGCGTTCAGAGGCAGCCTGATCATCGCGTTCGACGTCTTGCCGGCGAACGCCACATAGGCCGTCATGCCTAGCTTGATATCCTCCGGCGCGTTCGGGATCGCAATCTTCGCGGTGTAGGTGCGCGTCGCGGGATCGGCGACCGGCGACAGTTCGCGCAGTTTGCCGGGAATGATCTGATTGGGTTTGGCCCATGTGCGGACACGCACATCGGACACACGGCGCAAGGCGTCGACCTTGTCTTCCGGGATGCCGATGACGATCTCCTTTTCCCCGGCCTGCGCAACGCGCACCACTGGGCTGCCGGCGGCGACAACCTGGCCAGCCTCGGCATCCACGCTGGTCACGACGCCATCGACATCCGAAACCAGTGTCGTGTACCCCGCCTGGTTCGACTGGTTGCGATAGGCGGCGAGCGCCTGCTCATAGCTTGCTTGCGCGGCCTTGCAGGCCGTTTCCTTCGCGTCGAGCACTGCCTGGCTGACGAAATTCTTGTCGCGCAATTCCTGGTATCGCTTCAGGTCTGCCTTTGCAAGGTCGCGACTGCTCTCGGCCGCCCGCAGGCCGGCGTTCGCCTGGGCCTTGGCCAGTTGCAGGTCCTGAGGATCGAGTTGCATGAGAACCTGGCCGCGCCTGACGGTCGTGCCGACATCGACCTTGCGTGCGACGATCTTGCCGCCGACGCGAAAGCCGAGGCGGGATTCGACCCGTGCCCGCACATCGCCGGGAAATTCGGCGACGACGTCGACGTTGTCGGACGCCAGTTGAATGGCGCGCACCGGACGCACCTCCTCGGCCTTGTCGACCGGTTTCGAGCACGCCACGACGAGAAGGCTGGCGGTCAAAAGTACTGCGGTTCGGCTCACATACGATGGCGCTTGTGAAGGGGGATGTTGAATTGTCGGAGCGGCCACGTTCTTTTCCTTTACTATTCGGGCTGAATTCGAACCCGGATGCGTTATTCAAGAAGCACGATTATTACTAACTGACTGGTCAGTAATTATAAGCACGCGTAGCTCTTTTGCATATGACTTTTTAGTCAGTTGTCTCTAAACCATGCCCGTTGATCATTACGAAAATTTCCCGGTCGCTTCGGTGCTGCTGCCGGCACGGTTGCGGCCGGCCGTCGAAGCGATCTATGCGTTTGCCCGCTCTGCCGACGATCTTGCCGACGAGGGCACTGCCACGCCCGAGGCACGGCTTGAAGCGCTGGAGCA
>JAKACN010000179.1 GCA_021821365.1 Pseudomonadota bacterium
ACTGCAGTGCGTGTCCAATTTCACCTTCCTGCGCGGCGCGTCGCATGCGGAAGAACTGGCGGCGCGTGCCGCCAGTCTCGGCTACACGGCGCTGGCGATCACCGATGAATGCTCGCTGGCCGGCGTGGTGCGCGCGCATGTCGAGGCGAAGAGGCTGGGACTGCACCTGCTCATCGGCAGCCAGTTTCAACTGGTGAAGGAAGACGGCACTCCGGCCTGGTCGCTGATCCTTCTTGCCACCGACCGCGAAGGTTACGGCAATCTGTCCGAACTGATCACGCTGTCGCGCACGCGCGCGGCAAAAGGCTCGTACCGCCTGATACCGGACGACTTCACCCATCCCGAACCGGCCTATGCACACCTGCGCGGCCTGCCACATTGCCTCGCCATCCTGACACCGGCGCAAGGCATCGAAGCGGGGCAACTGAAAGCGCAGGCCGCATGGCTGGCGGCGACATTCCCCGGCCGCGCCTGGATCGCCATGACGCTGCTGCATCGCAGCCGCGACGAGCAGCATCGCGCTGTCGTCGAGCAGGTCGCGCAGGAACTCGCTGTGCCCATCGTCGCGACCGGCGATGTCTGCATGCACGTGCGTTCACGCAAGCCCTTGCAGGACACGCTCACCGCCATCCGGCTCGGCACACCGGTTGCCGAGTGCGGCTATGCGCTTGCCCCGAACGCCGAACAGCACCTGCGTTCGCGCCTGCGGCTGGCGAACCTGTATTCGCCCGAGGCGCTGGCGGAGACGGTACGCATCGCCGCGCTGTGCACCTTCTCGCTCGACGAGCTGCGCTATGAATACCCGGACGAACTGGTGCCCGAGGGCGAGACGCCGACCAGCTACCTGCGCAAGGAAACCTATATCGGCGCATCGCGGCGTTTCCCCGCCGGCATCCCGTTGAAAGTGCAGGAACAGGTCGAGCATGAATTGCAGCTGATCGCCGAGATGGCCTACGAGCCTTACTTCCTCACGGTATTTGACATCGTGCGCTTTGCGCGCAGCAAACACATTCTCTGCCAGGGGCGCGGTTCTGCAGCAAACTCCGCCGTCTGCTATTGCCTCGGCATCACCGAGGTCGATCCCGCGCGCAGCCACACCCTGTTCGAGCGTTTCATCTCGAAGGAACGCAACGAACCACCGGACATCGACGTCGATTTCGAACACCAGCGGCGCGAAGAAGTCATCCAGTACATCTATGAAAAATACGGGCGACTGCGCGCCGCGCTGACGGCGGTCGTGATCAGCTACAAACCACGCAGCGTGCTGCGCGATGTCGGCAAGGCATTGGGCGTGGACCTGGCCATCGTCGACCAGGTGGCGAAAACGCATCGCTGGTGGGACGGCAAGACGGGGCTGGCGGCACGCTTCACCGAATGCGGCATGGATGCGCAGTCCCCCATCGCGCAGCAGTGGGCGGACATCGCGGAGAAGCTGATGCGCTTTCCGCGCCATCTCTCGCAGCATCCCGGCGGCTTCGTGATCGCGCGCGGCAAGCTGTCGCGCCTGGTGCCGATCGAAAACGCGGCGATGCCCGAACGCAGCGTGGTGCAATGGGACAAGGATGATCTCGATGCACTCGGCCTGCTCAAGGTGGATATCCTCGCGCTCGGCATGCTCTCCATGATCCGCCGCGCGCTCGACCTGATCAGCGCACAGCGCGGCGAGCCGTTCGGCATGCAGGACATTCCCGCCGAAGACCCGGACACTTACGCGATGATCAGCGAGGCCGATACGGTCGGCGTGTTCCAGATCGAAAGCCGCGCGCAGATGACGATGCTGCCGCGCCTGCGTCCGCAACAGTTCTACGACCTCGTGATCCAGGTCGCGATCGTGCGCCCCGGCCCGATCCAGGGCGGCATGGTGCACCCCTTCCTGCGCCGCCGCCAGGGCCTGGAACCGGTGACGTATCCGAAGGATGAAATCCGGCCGGCGCTGGAACGCACCTGCGGCGTGCCGATCTTCCAGGAACAGGTGATGCAGATCGCGATGCTGGCCGCGGATTTCAGCGCAGGCGAAGCGGACCAGTTGCGCCGTTCGATGGCCGCATGGCGGCGCAAGGGCGACCTTGGCAGGTTCCAGGAAAAACTGAAGAATGGCATGGCGAAGAAAGGTTATGAACCAGAGTTCATCGAAGCCATCGTGCGCCAGATCGAAGGCTTCGCGGAATACGGTTTCCCCGAAAGCCATGCGGCCAGCTTCGCGCTGCTGGCCTATGCCAGTTCATGGATCAAGCGCCACGAACCGGCTGCCTTCCTCGCCGCGCTGCTCAACAGCCAGCCGATGGGTTTTTACGCGCCCTCGCAGCTCGTACAGGATGCGCGCCGCCATCGCGTAGAGGTGCGGCCGATCGACATCCAGGCCAGCGACTGGGAAACGACACTGGAGTCGTCCACAGGCCATCAGCCCGCCGTGCGGCTCGGCTTGCACATGGCGCGCGGCCTTTCCTGCGAGGCGGGATGGCGGATCGAGGAGGCGCGCGCAATCCGCAGATTTGCCGATACGGCGGACCTGGCATTGCGCGCGCAACTGACGCGCCACGACATGCAGATGCTGGCCAATGCGAACGCCCTCTCCAGCCTTGCCGGCAACCGGCGCGAAGCGTTGTGGGAAGCAGCGGCCAGCGAAGCCGACAAGGGCCTGCTCAGGGAGGCGCCGGTGCGCGAAGCAAAAGTGCAGCTTGCCGCCCCCAGCGAAGGTGAGGATATCGTCGCCGATTATCACGCGCTCGGACTGACGCTCGGACGCCATCCGGTCGCACTGCTGCGGCCGATGCTCCTGAAAAAGCGCTTCCTGCCGGCCGAGGTGCTCAATACCTTCGCCGACCGTCAGATCGCGCGCGGCTGCGGCATCGTCACCGTACGCCAGCGGCCGCAGACCGCCAGCGGCACCATGTTCGTCACGATCGAGGATGAAACCGGCCTGGTGAACGTCATCGTCTGGCCGGCGCTGGTCGAACAATATCGCAAGGAGCTGCTCGCATCGCACCTGCTGGGCGTGTACGGCATCTGGCAATGCGAAGGCAAGGTGCGGCACCTGGTGGCGAAGCGGCTGGTCGATTTGACGCATTTGCTCGGAAGGCTGAGCACGCGAAGCCGGGATTTCGCATAATGTCGCCGTCGAAAAAAACTTGCTCGCGGTGCGCACGATCGGACGACATAAGTCGCGTTACGCCCTCGGCTTGGTAAACGACCAGTGCGTCTGGATGATTTCCCAGCGCCCTTCCTTCCTCCGGTAGACCTCGGTGCAATTCCATCGCATCGGGATCCCGTCGCTCCACGAAACAAAGTTGAAGGTGAGGACCGCCGCCTCACCTACCACCTGCACCTGCGGATTGATCAACTCGACACGCTCCGCACGGATCTTTCCACGCAGGGATTCGTACAGTGCTGTCAGCGCGGCAATCCCGTCAAGCCGCTGCGGCAAAAAGGGATCGAAATAAACCACATCCGGTGCCGATATCTCAAGAAAGCCGTACGGATCGCCGCTGCACCAGCGACGCAAGGCCTGTTCTTCAAGCCGGATGATTTCCTGTTCAACGGATGTCGCACCGGTGTTGCTTTCCATTTGTTCTCCCTCCTATGCCTGATCCGGTTTCTCCCTTGCATCCGGACGGTCATTGAGACGCATCAAGTCCCGCATAAGCGTCGACAAAACCGATCGGCCGTGCCGCCACTCCAATGACATCCGCGCCGTTATTCCGTTGCCGGCCCAAACATGCATAGATGACGCGCCGGCCTTTCTCCAACGAGGCGAAGCGTATCATGTCTCGACACCTGAAACTCATCCCGGCATTCGTCCTGCTCGTCCTGCTGGCCGCATGCGGCGGCGGCTCCGGCACAAACGTTTCAATCACCCGCCTGCTCCCCACGATATGGACCTCGGAAGGCCGCGCCATCAATAGTTGCAGCCTCAGCCCGAGCTGCTCCGGCAATCCTTACGCGCCCTTCTTTGCCTCGCTGTCGATGGCACCGGCGAACGGCGCGACGCTGAGCGGCGTCGTGCGGCTGGAAGTGCGCGGCAACGAGATGGCGAATATCGAATTGTTGCCAGCCGGCGGCGACACGCCAAGATTGGGCGTTTTCAACATGACTGGCGACCGGACGCTTGCCTGGCTGGACTTCGATACCACCGCCTTGCCGAACGGCCCCTTGAGAATTCGCATCAGCGCAGTCAATGTGCCCGCCGGCCAGCCGGGTGCGACCGAGATCGTCGCCATGCCCGCCCGCACCTGGACCATCAACAACACCGCAGCGCAGCCACCCGGATTCTCCGCCACCGTGACGGCTGCGCCGGCGGACAATGCGGTCGTCAGCGGCATCACGCGACTCGAAATCCATGGCGCCGGCATTGCCAACGCCGAACTGCTTCCCGCCTCCGGCTATGCGCCGCGCTTCGGCGTGTTCAACGTGTCAACGGACAGGACCATGGCGTGGCTGGACTTTGATTCCAGGTCACTGCCCGATGGCATCACGGACGTCAGGATCAGCGCCTTCAATCTCGAACAGGGGCAACCGGGTGTCGCGGAAATCGTCGCCATGCCGGTGCGCCGATGGGATCTGCGGAATGGCACCGCAGCGTCCGGGACAACGCCGTTCATTGCATCGGTATCGATCGCACCAGTGCATGGCGCCATCGTCAGCGGCCTCATGCGGCTCGAGGTGCGCGGCAGCGGCATGCGGAATGTCGAACTGCTGCCCACCAGTGGCTACACGCCGCGACTGGGCGTGTTCAACGTTTCCTTCGACCAGACATTCGCCTGGCTGGACGTCGATACAGCGACGCTGCCGAACGGCATTCTTGAAGCGAGGATCAGCGCCTTCAATATGCCCGAGGGGCAGCCGGGTGCAACGAAAATCATCGCCATGCCGGCGCGGCAGTGGGACGTGCGGCATTAACGAAATGGACGGTTCGCATGGAACAATTCTCGTTTCCCGCTCGCGAAAGCGCGGCGCGCGAATCCGCTGCACGCTACCTGCACAAATTCTGAAGTAGATCAGCAGGCAGCTTTCTAGCCGGTTCCATGCCGCCATGCACTTGCTATGATGCTTACTGCCTGAAACCTTCTTTCACCAGAGGAGAGGCAGCAATGGCTGATATGACATCCCGCCCGGCGGCATCCGCCCAAGGAAACGTCTCCCCCGGGCAACGTGAACAGATAATCCGTGAGGCCGCCTATTTTCATGCTGTCCAGCGCGGATTTGCCCCGGGTCACGAACTCGATGACTGGCTCGCGGCGGAAACCGAACTCTTCGGAGACGAAGCCCGCCGGCGCCTTGCGCAGCCGCCTGAAGCGGCGGAAATCGAAGCAACGGAAATCGAGGAGGCCGCACTCGACGTCCAGCAGGGCGGCGCCCACGGCGCATGGCAGCACGACACCCTGAAGCAGATCATCCGCCAGCATCCGCGACGCGCCATTCCGCAGATCGAGGCGATGGACGCACGGGAAGCCCCGCCGAGGGAATAACAGGCCTCGCACACAGGAGGAACATATGAGCACGCATCTGACGCAGGTCGGCGCCCCCGATCCCGCACTCAAGACCTCTCCCATCTTCGACGAATACGACGAGGCATCGCTGGACATGGAGTTCGAAGCCGGCGCCTGCTATTTCAATAACGTGGGTTACCCCATCGGTGAATATGTCCTGAGCGGAAGCGAGCTGCTGCACTGCGAAGAGCGTGGCGTGTGGGTGCGGCGCGGCGAAAAGAGGACGGATCACCTGTAGAGGGACTCAGCCCCGCTCGCGCTCGAGCTTGCCGGGATTCCTGCATTCATTGCGTCCCGCTTTCCACGTCCGATATCCACCGCACGGCCTCGCCGCCCGAGGCCGCCGGTGCACCCATATATGTCGAACCAGCCGAGATCGGAGGATGACGACCAGGAACGGTCCCTTGCTTCCTTCCGTATCGTAGAAGCGCGCCGTTTCGCTTCCTTTTCCGTCCGCGACCACCTTGCCGTGTCAGTATGCGCAATGCGAAGCGGACATGCCAACAAGCACCAAGCCCTGCAGCCATCGTTTGCGCCTGGCGGACGTATCATGCAACATGACGTCATCGCTTCACCATATTTCGAATTCGAGACAACCATGAAGCCCACTCCCGCCACAGCCCTTCAATTGCTCCACAGCGCGTCGTTCGGTGCGCTGGCGACGCATGCCGCGCAAATGCCGGGCTACCCGTTCGCCACCGCCCTGCCCTTCGCGCCGGACGAACTGCATCGGCCGGTCTTCCTGGTCAGCACGCTCGCAGAACACACGAAGAACCTGGCCGCCGATCCCCATGCCAGTCTTCTTGTCACGGACCCGCATGCGCAAGACGTGCTGGATGCGCCGCGCATGACGATCATCGGCGATGCGACGCAACTGGAGGCATCGCCGGAGCTGATCGCGCGGTTCGTGCGCTATCAGCCGCAAGCGGAGCAATATCTTGCGCTGGGCGATTTTTCCTTCTATGCCTTGTCGCCGAAGCGGGTGCGTTACATCGCCGGTTTCGCGCAGATGGGATGGATCGAGGAAAACGAATGGTTCGACGTGAAGCCGCTGCCGCTCGCGGATGAAGCGAGGATCATTGCGGCGCTGGATGGTCGCCTGCCGGCAAATCTCCGGGCGCTCGGGGTCGACCGATATGGTGTCGACCTGATCCGCGACGGGAAACGGGAACGGAAGGTATTCGCCTCCGCGCCCTTGTCCAATGAAGCGCTTGCCGACAAGCTCAGGCTGCTATGACAACCCGCATTCAGCGCGGCGCCATGTACACGCGCTCGACGATATCCGCATATTTTTGCGCCACCTGAAATCCTTGCGCGCATCAGCCGCAAACATGACGCAGCCGGGAATTGCCCGGACAACGCACCCGTTCCCGCAATAGTTCCCCGCAAGCTTCAACCACTGCACCGCCCAGGCTTCCTGACTTCTCCTCGCTGGACAGGTTGCGTTTCCCGCCTTCCTTCTTCGATGTGACATCGACCGCAGGTCTGTGACGCGAATGCCGCAAAATGGAAAAAGATTGCAAATCCTGTGAAGATCGACAATAATCGTAAACAAGAATCATTCTCATTTAATGATTAACACAGGATTTTCGATGCCCATCGACTGGCTGAACCAGACACTGCCCGAAGTCCCACGCGAGCGCCATCGCTCCGGGCATGTTGCGCCCTTCGCGGCGATCCTGCTCCTGCACGTCGCCTTCTTCTACGCGCTGCAGAACGGCTTGCTGCAGCAGGCCGCAAGAGCCATCCCAAAGGAAGTCATCGCCACCTTCATTACGCCGGAACCGAAGCGTGACGCATCGGAACCACCAAAGCCACACACGGCGCCGAAAACCGTCTCCGTCGTGAAAAAGGCCCTTGCCCAACCCCGTCCGGTTGCCACGGCCGTGAACGCGACGCCGTCACCGCAGGCGATCAACGCGCCGTCCGAGTCGCCCACTCCGCCCATCGCGGAAACCCCGGCCCAGCCCGTTGCCGCCGCGTCCGCCCCAACCGCCCCGACGCTCCCGAAAACAGTCACGACCGGCATCGCCTATCTGCAAGCGCCGCAACCTGCGTATCCGCCCATTTCACGCCGCATGGGTGAGGAAGGCAAGACCGTCCTGCGTGTGCTGGTGAGCGACAAAGGCCGCCCTGAACGCGTCGAGGTACAAACCGGCTCCGGATTCCCCCGCCTCGACGAGGCGGCACGCCAGGCGGTGCTGCGCGCCCTGTTCAAGCCCTTCATGGAAGAAGGCAAGCCGGTGGCGGCATACGCCATCGTCCCCATCCGATTTCAACTAGACAACTGAGAGGCTCCAATCATGCAATCAAGCCCCTATGGACTGGAAACCCTGTGGACGCAAGGCGACTTCGTCACCAAGGGCGTCGCCATCCTGCTGATCTCCATGTCGATCTCGTCCTGGTACGTGATCGCGACGAAGGCACTGCAACTATGGCGTTATCGGCGTGCCGGCGCGGCGGCCGGCACGCATTTCTGGGACGCCGTCAGCGTCGCCGACGGGCTGACGACGCTCGGCCATGACAATCCCTTCGCCGACATCGCCCACGCCGGCATCGGCGCAATGCGCCATCATGAGGCGCACAAGGGACATCTGCACGACCAGCTATCGGTCAGCGACTGGATCACGCTGTCCTTGCGCCAGGCGATTGACGAAGCCGCCGGCAGGCTGCAGGCCGGCATGGCGGTGCTGGCATCGGTCGGTTCGAGCGCACCATTTGTCGGCCTGTTCGGCACGGTGTGGGGCATCTACCATGCACTCGCATCGATCGGCACGGCCGGCCAGGCGAGCATCGACAAGGTCGCCGGACCGGTCGGCGAAGCCCTGATCATGACCGCGCTCGGCCTGGCCGTAGCGATCCCCGCCACCTTCGGCTACAACGCGCTGGTCCGCGGCAACAAGGCCATCAGTGCCCGGCTCCACAAGTTCGGCTTCGACCTGCACGCGCTGTTCGTCACGGGTGCCCGTGCGGAACCCGCTGAAAGCGACTGCGCCGGCGTCAGTAAACTCGTCGCGATCCGAGGTGCATGATGGCAATGGGCACCCTTTCCGATTCGGAAGACGCCTTCACCCCGGAGATCAACACCACGCCGCTCGTCGATGTGATGCTGGTGCTGCTGATCATCTTCATCATCACCATTCCCGTGATGAACCACAGCGTGAAGATCGATCTGCCGCGGGCGGTGAACCAGCCCAACGAGCCCCGGCCGGAAAATATCAACCTTGTCATCGATGCCGAAGGCAAGGTCTACTGGAACGCGGATGTCATCGACGCAGCCCAGTTGAAGACGCGCATCGCCGATGCCGCGCAGAAGGCGCCGCAGCCCGAACTGCACCTGCGCGCCGAGCGCACCACACCCTATGAAAAGGTCGCGCAGGTGATGGCCGCGGCGCAGTCCGGCGGTCTCGCAAAAATCGGCTTCATCACCGACCCGCAAAACAGGTAAGGATTCCTTCAACCCCATGGTCAACCGCACACCCTCCGGTGCGCGGGAAGGCCCGTTCACACTTTTTTCATGATCATGACTCTCAAAAAAACCAGGCTGACGCTCGTGGTGGCGCTCGCCGTACAACAATTCTCCGCTCCTGCCTTCGCGCAAAACAAGGATGCCCAGCCCGAAGCCGACCTGCCCGAAGTCAGCGTCAAGAGCAGCCGCGAAATGCCGCCGACCTACAATCCGCCGACGACTTCGACCGCCACCAAGATCGAAGCACCGCTGCGCGACATTCCGCAAACCGTGAACGTCGTGCCGCAAAGCCTGCTGCGCGACCAGGGCGTGCACTCGATGCAGGACGTCATGAAGACGGTACCAGGCGTTGGTTTGTCGCACGGCGACGGCCAGCGCGACCAAGTGACCATCCGCGGCTTCACCGCGATCGGCGACCAGTTCATCGACGGCTTGCGCGACGATGCACTGTATTTCCGCGACCTGTCGAACATCGAACAAGTGGAAGTCGTGAAAGGCCCCGCCTCGGTGCTGTACGGGCGCGGCTCCTCGGGCGGACTGATCAATCGCATCACGAAAAAACCCGGCGTCGACAAGAACGAAGTCAGTCTCACCGTCGGCAGCTGGGCGCAACGGCGCGGTGAATTCGACCTCGCGCGCAACTACAGCGACAACGGCATTGCATTCCGCGTGACCGGTGCGATCGAACGTGCCGACAGCTACCGCAACCAGCAATTCCTCGATCGCGAAGCGCTCTCGCCGTCTCTTTCCATCAAGCTGGGCCGGGACACCAACCTGCTCATTCAAGGCGAATACCTGTCCGACCGCCGCGTCACCGACTTCGGCATCCCGGCCTATCGCGGCCGGCCGGTCGATGTGCCGGTCGGTACCTATTACGGCAGCGCCAATGCGAAGGATCTCGACTATTCGCAGGCGAACGTCACAGCACTCGGCTTCACGCTGGACCATCGCTTCAGCGACGCGCTGAAGCTGCGCAACGCATTCCGCCACTATGACTATTCACTCGACCGCAACAATACCCTGGTCGGTTCGGTGAACGAAGCCGCCCTGACGGCCTCGCTCAACCGCAGCAATGTGCGGCGCGACGAAGACGGCTATTTCAACCAGACCGAACTGGTGCAGAAGACCACGATCGCCGGCATGGCGCGCCAGCTGCTGTACGGCGTGGAGATCGGCAAGCAGAACAAGGACCAGCTGTTCCGCACGCAGAACAATATCGCCACCGTGTCGCTGTTCAACCCGGTGTCACCGGTCTTGCCGTTTACCGTCACCGCGGCGCCGTCGACCGACAATCTCGGCATCCTGAAAGTGGCCAGCGCCTACGCGCAGGACCTGGTCACGCTGTCCGAACATTGGAAGGGGCTGGCAGGCGTCCGCTACGATAAGTTTGACCAGGAAACGGAAGAACGGCGCGTCGGACAGCCGAACCTGAACCGCACCGACCGCGCGTGGAGCCCGCGTGCCGGCGTGGTGTACCAGCCGAACGACAGCCAGTCCTACTACGCGTCGTACAGCAAGTCGTTCCAGCCTTCCGCCGAAGCCTTCCCTCTCGCTGCCAGCAATGCGCAGATCGCGCCGGAACAAACCACGAATCAGGAAATCGGCGCGAAATTCGACTCCTTCGA
>JAKACN010000180.1 GCA_021821365.1 Pseudomonadota bacterium
ATCTCTGCGCAACTGCGACGGCAAGAAAGTCACGGAAGAGCATGTCAGGCAGCTTGCGAACTGGGAACCGACCGCTGCACGCGTCGATGAGATTCCCTTTGTCGTGGCACGTGTGGTGTTGCAGGACTTCACCGGCGTTCCCCTCCTCGCCGACCTCGCCGCCATGCGTGGCGTGGCAGCGAAAATGGGCAAGAAGCCGAAGAACATCGAGCCGCTGGTTCCGGTCGACCTCGTGGTCGACCATTCGGTGCAGGTCGATTACTACCGCGACAAGAACGCGCTCGACCTCAACATGAAGCTGGAATTCCAGCGCAATAACGAACGTTACCAGTTCATGAAGTGGGGCATGCAGGCATTCGACACCTTCGGCGTCGTGCCGCCGGGCTTCGGCATCGTGCACCAGGTGAACCTGGAATACCTTGCGCGCGGGGTGCATTGCAAGGACGGCGTGTTCTATCCGGACACGCTGGTTGGCACCGACTCTCACACGACCATGATCAACGGCATCGGCGTGGTCGGCTGGGGCGTGGGTGGCATCGAAGCGGAAGCCGGCATGCTCGGTCAGCCCGTGTATTTGCTGACGCCGGATGTGGTCGGCGTCAACCTGACCGGCAAGCTGCGCGAAGGCGTTACCGCGACGGACCTCGTGCTGACCATTACCGAACTGCTGCGCAAGCACAAGGTCGTCGGCAAGTTCGTCGAATTCTTCGGCGAGGGTACGGAATCTCTGTCGACCACCGACCGCGCGACCATCGCCAACATGGCGCCGGAATACGGCGCGACGATGGGCTTCTTCCCGGTCGACGACGCCACACTCGAATACTTCCGCGGCACCGGCCGCAGCCCCCAGGAAATTGACGCGTTCGAGGGCTATTTCAAGGCACAGAAACTGTTCGGCATTCCAAAGGCCGGCGAGATCGACTATAGCAGCGTCGTCACGCTTGACCTCGGCACCGTCGCACCTTCGCTCGCGGGTCCGAAGCGACCGCAGGATCGTATCGAAATCGGCCAAGTCAAGAACACCTTCTCCGAGCTGTTTTCGAAGCCGGTTTCCGAAAACGGCTTCAACAAGAAGGCCGAGGACCTCGACGCGGTGGTCGAAATTTCCAATGGCATCAAGATCAGGAACGGCGACGTGCTGATCGCTGCAATCACCTCCTGCACGAACACCTCCAATCCGAGCGTGCTGCTCGCCGCCGGCCTGCTGGCGAAAAAGGCGGTGGACGCCGGCCTCACTGTCGCGCCGCACATCAAGACTTCGCTGGCTCCGGGATCGCGCGTCGTGACCAAGTACCTGGAAGCCGCCGGCCTGCTGCCTTACCTCGAACAACTCGGTTTCGGTGTGGCCGCATACGGGTGCACCACCTGCATCGGAAACGCGGGCGACCTGACGCCGGAAATCAACGAAGCCATCGTGAAGAACGATATCGTTGCCGCAGCAGTGCTGTCGGGCAACCGCAATTTCGAAGCACGCATCCATCCGAACATCCGTGCCAACTTCCTCGCCTCCCCGCCGCTAGTCGTCGCGTATGCCATCGCAGGCAACATGACGAAGGACCTGATGACCGAGCCGGTCGGCAAGGGCAAGGGCAAGGATGGCAAACTGCGGGACATCTTCCTCGGCGACATCTGGCCGACCTCGGTGGAAGTCGGCAAGCTGATGCGGTTTGCGATGAACGCGAAGACCTTCAAGGAAAACTACGCAGAGGTGAAGGAAGCGCCCGGCCAGCTGTGGGAGCAGATCAAGGGCGTTGCCACGGGCGAAGTCTACAACTGGCCGAAATCGACCTATATCGCCGAACCGCCGTTCTTCCAGGATTTCGGCATGCAACCGAAGGCCGCCGCCAGCGCCATCAGCGGCGCGCGCGCGCTGGGCGTGTTCGGCGATTCGATCACCACCGATCACATCTCGCCCGCTGGTTCCATCAAGGAAACCAGCCCGGCAGGCAAATGGCTCATCGACAACGGCGTTATGAAGGGCGACTTCAACTCCTATGGCTCTCGCCGCGGCAATCATGAAATCATGATGCGCGGCACCTTCGCCAATGTACGCATCAAGAACCTGATGATCCCGCCGAAATCAGACGGCTCGCGCATCGAGGGCGGCCTGACCATCCACCAGCCGAGCGGCGAGCAGATGTCCATCTACGACGCCGCGATGAAGTACATCGACAACAATGTGCCGACCATGATCTTCGCCGGCGAAGAATATGGCACGGGCTCTTCCCGCGACTGGGCTGCGAAGGGCACGCAACTGCTGGGCGTGAAAGCCGTGGTCGCGCGGTCCTTCGAGCGCATCCACCGTTCGAACCTGGTAGGCATGGGTGTCCTGCCGCTGCAATTCCTGGACGACGACAGCGTCCAGTCGCTGGGCATCACTGGCAACGAAACCTTCGATCTGAAGGGACTCGAGGGCGACATCAAGCCGCAACAGGAAGTGATGCTGACAATTCATCGCGCCAACGGCGAGGCGAAGGAAGTGAGCGTCCTGCTGCGCATCGACACGCCGATCGAGGTCGATTACTACAAGCACGGCGGCATTCTGCCTTTCGTCCTCAGGCAATTGCTGGCCGCCTGAACGACGGGCGTCGCAGGTTGCAGCCAGGTTACCCCGTCAGCGCGACGGCGGGACACGCGAACTGTGCAAGCAAGCTGTAAGAATGCGTGGGTATGCTTTCCGCATGAGAAACGCCGGTTTCGACCGGCGTTTTCTTTGTCCAATTTCATCCTGGAGACATATCATGTGGAAGATTCTCGTAGGCTTTTTCGCCTTTGCACTTATTGCGCTGCTGGTCATCATGAAAGGCGGAGACAAGGTCGACATGCAAGGTGAAGCCGGCCATGACACGCCTACGGCGTCCGCATCGGCGCCGGAAGCGCCCGCAATCGCGGCACCGGCCGCTGCTGCACCGGCAGCCGAAGCAGCGGCCTCCGCCAAGTAACACACTCTACCCGCAAGAGCCGCATGGACATCCATGCGGCTTTTTTGTTTTTTGCGGATATACTGAGCTTATTGCGTGATTCGGAATCCGGGATATCGATTCCTGCAGGATCGCAAAGCAGCCGCGATGCCGGCCAGCCTCTCCGGGCGCGTATGCTTTGGTAGGTAATTGTCGAATACACTACAATACACGATTCCCTGGCTCCACTCTTGATCCCTCATGCGCCGTCCCTCCAAAAGCTCCTCCAACAAGCTGTCCGCCGACAGCCAGCGCCTGGCGTCCCTTGCACAAGGCATGGCGCAGGCGGCCAGCCGCCTGGAAGAACGCGTGTGGGAACATTCCCTTGACACCCAGATCCACAAGACATTGAAAGGCGCGCACCAGTCGACGATCGACGCCGCACTGGAGAATCTATTCAAGACCGATCTCGACGCCTATGACGTACTGATGGAAGCCGTCGAGGCCGGCGGAGAATCCTGCCTGATGGAACATGAGGGCGTTCAATACCACGCGCTCCTGATTGCCGCGCCGGTTCTTGCATGGACACGCTTTGCGATTTCGTCGGGCACAATCAGCGAAGAGCTGCGCAACACCCTGTGCGCACACATGCATGGGCATCTTCTGGCAGACGGCGTCCGACTGGCAATGGTCCCGACTCTGTACTCGATCGACCAGTTGCCGCGCAATCATGTCGAAACCTTCGCGCTGACCCAGCGCCTGGCGAAAGCGGCCATGACCGGAACCCAGGTTCGTCCGCCATCCAACGCGCCCGAGACAGCACCATTTCTTGCCGATACGCGCTATCTCATTGCTGCAGTGGTCGCGCCGGCCGGAGCAGCATTGTTCCGCTGGCAGACGACACTGCATCCCGGCGACCGCACTCAGGCCCTGGAGGCCTGGCGCGCGCAGGCAGCGCCGAACATCACCTCGCTGTTACCGGGATGCGGCGTCGAACTGCTGCTGCCGGAAGCCTATTTCGTCGCCTGCCGGGAAGCCGACAAGCAAATCCGTCCGGCGTCGATTCGCGCGGCAGTACATTTCCTCACCAACACACTGAGCGTCGAAGCGAATGGCCTGCGCGCGATCATCGGCAGCTTCGCCGAAGATCCGGTCGCAGGCAGAGTCGATGAATATCGCATCGGCTTCACGTTGCGTCAGAGTCCGGAAGTTCTCTATGGCGTGGTGTGGCCGCTGTACGGACAGGAGGACGAAGACCAGTCCGCCGTCACCAGCTTCGAATCGATCACGACCCCGGAAGTGCTCGAAACCGAATTGCGGACGCCGCTGGAAGAAATCGTCGCCCTTCTGCGCGCCTGCGGCATCACGCACATCAAGCGCCACAACGAACACTTTCCTCTCGAATTCTGCGACGATTGCGGCGCGCCCCTGTACCCGGATGCGGAGGCTGAACTGGTGCATGCGGAGATGCCGGAGGACGCGCCGGCCGGCACTGGCCATTTCCACTAAGACGAGCGGGCCGCTCTACCAGCGCGTGAAGGGGTGGCGCAGCAGGTTTGCGTTGAAATAGCGCGGATCGTGCGTCACCTCCTCGCCGACCCACTCCGGCTTCACGAAGTCCTGGTGTTCCGATGCCAGTTCAATCTCCGCTACCACCAGCCCGGCGTTCTCGCCCAGGAATTCGTCCACTTCCCACAACATGCCTTGCCAGGGAATGCGATAGCGATATTTCTCGATGACCGGCCGTTCGCATAAGGTGTCGAGCATGGCTTGCGCATCGACCACAGGAAGCGGGTATTCCCATTCAGCGCGCGTGGCGCCGCGATTGCGGCCCTTGACCGTCAGCATCGCCTTGTCATCTTCAATACGCACGCGCACGGTACGCTCCGGCACCGACGACAAATAGCCTTGGCGCAGCAGGACGCCCTTGCCCATCGACTTCCAGTCGTCGTGGCGAACCAGGAACTTCCGCTCGATTTCTATTCCCATGCTCCCCCCTTTCGCAGGCTGTGCAGGATCGGCTGCAGGATCGCCTGCCCGAGCCTTGCGCTGCGCTCACCATTCCATCCTGCGTCGTCGTCGGGCAGGTTCGCATTGTCCTTGAAGGGCATCTCCAGCGTCAGCGACACGCATTTGAACGTATGCCCGACATACTTCGATGCAAGCTGCAGCAGCTCCTCCTTGTACTTGCCCGGCTCATAGCCGTGTTTCGTCTGAAAATCCGGGCTGGACCGGCTGAAGCTTTCAATGAATGCCTGCTGTTCCGCCTGCTGTTCTGCAGTGAATCCTTCCAGCATCTCACAGCCGGCGACGAACACGTAGGGCAGGCTTTCATCGCCATGGATGTCCAGGAACAGGTCGCAACCGACCTCGTGCATCTTGTTCCTGACGACAAACACTTCCGGGCTGCGCTCCATCGATGGCGACATCCACTCGCGGTTCAGATTCGCGCCGGCGGCATTGGTGCGCAGGTTGCCGCGTACCGAACCATCCGGATTCATGTTCGGTACGATATAAAAGACCGCGTTCCCCAGCAATGTCCTGGCAAGGGAACTACTGCGGTCGAGCAAGGCGTCGATCATGCCTTCGACGAACCACTCCGCCATGGATTCGCCCGGATGCTGGCGCGCGATCACCCAAACCTTTTTCGTCGCGGCAGGATCGCCGATGACGGCCAGATTCACATCCCGCCCGTCGATCGTGCTGCCGAGGTCGGCCACGCGGCCGTACGGCGCATCTTCCACCTTGCCCAGCAATTCCAGATGCCGCTCCCAGGAATATGGTTCGAAGTAGGCGTAGTAGACGCTATCGCGCTCCGGCGTGTGCGCCACCGTCAACACATTGCCGTCGTAACTGGTCGGAACACGGAACCAGTGCCTTCTGTCATAGCTGGCCACCGCGCGATAGTTGCTCCAGCCTTGCGGGAAAGCCGCCATCCCCGCATTCAGGAAGCGCATGGTGCATGGCTGGCCGCGCGCGCCCTGCAGCCGGAAATAGAACCACTGGAGGAAGTTCGCCTGCGAGTCCTTGCGGATGTTCAGCGTAATGGCCTCCGGCTTGCTCGCGTCGACGACTTCAATGGCACCCGCATCGAATTGATCGCTGATTTTTATTGTCATGCTGTGGGTCTCGGTCAAGCCTCGCACCTGATGTAGCGCCGGGGCTGCAATGTTAATCATATGACTGGCTGCTATTTTGCGGCTTTTGAATGCTTCCCGAAAGGCGAAAGCGTATGTTCAAACTTGCAATGGTGAAAAGCCGCCCGAGTCTGCTATAATGTTGAGCTTCGTCGGGGCGTAGCGCAGCCTGGTAGCGCACTTGCATGGGGTGCAAGGGGTCGCGAGTTCGAATCCCGCCGCCCCGACCAATGAAATCAAAGGGTTACAGACTCCGGTCTGTAACCCTTTCTCTTTCCCGGGCCGTCAATCTCCACCTGCCGGCCGCTCAATGGAACCTGCTACGATCTGGTTGCGACGGAGAGGAGATTTCCTCCAGCGCGCGATCGACTTGCGCCGAATGCCTGGTCGCGAGATCGCCCAGCGACACGATTCCAACCAGCTCCTTCGTGTCGTGGTCGACGACAGGCACGCGCCGGATCTGCGTATCGCCCATCCTCTGCATTACTTCATCCACGGTCTGGTTATCGAAGCACCATTGCACGGGGGACGTCATCACGTCTGCCACCGAGGTCTGATCGGGCATTCGACCGGCAGACGTTGCACGAACCGTAATGTCCCGGTCGGTAATCATGCCGATCAAACGCTTGCCATCGCATACCGGCAGTGCACCGACGTTCAGCTGCTCCATCATTTCCGCAGCACGCCGCACGTTCTCGCGTGGCGCGATGCTGCGGACATCGCGTGTCATGACTTCGGAAATTCTTTGCATCAATATCTCCTTTCGCTGTCGCCGCGAATCGACACCGTCCGGCAACGATTCACCGTCAAGACGCAACTTTGATGCAGTCTTGATGCAGCTCAGTCTAGTACAGCGTCGCGACAAGGAAAGGCTGTCGTTCCGCGCCCGCCATGACGAATCGCCAGCACGCCTCGACGCACAAAAAAAAAGAGGGCTACGAAAACGTAGCCCTTAAAAGCTGCTGGGGAAAAAAGATTACCTTCCACTACTTCAACAACAACTGCACCTGCAAAATCATTGCCGGATACGCACTCATATTTTTCCGTCCCTTCCCTGCCAGTATGCATCGCGCAATTCACGCTTGAGCGTCTTGCCGGCCGCATTGCGGGGAAACGCAGTCATGATGACGACATCACTGACACGCTGGTAGCGCGCGCTGACGCGCAAGTTGGTCCACTCCTTGAGCTGCTCCGCCGTCACGCTACGTGAAGGTTTCAGCACGACGGCAGCCAGAGGTGTCTCGCCCCATTTTTCGTGAGGCACGCCGAACACAGCCGCTTCCTGCACATCCGGATGCCGCACAAGAATCTCTTCGATGTCATGCGGGTAAATCTTCACGCCGCCGCTGTCGATCATTTCCTTCTTGCGGTCGACGAGATACAGGTAACCGTCCTCATCCGTGTACCCAAGATCGCCCGTACGCAGCCAGCCATCCGGCATGGCGTGCGCCGTCAGGTCCGGACGCTTGAAATAGCCCGGCATCAGCAGGGGGCTGCTCCCGACGATCTCGCCAATCTGGTTCGGCCCGGCAATGCTGCCGTCTTCGAGCTCGATGCGCATCCCCGAGAATGGAATTGGCACGCCGACCGATCCCTGCTTGCGCACGGCATCGTTGCGGTCGAGAATCGTAACGAAGCCTTCGGTGAGGCCATAGAGTTCGTAGAACCGGCCGGGAAGGTGATGGTTCAGGGCATCCTTGTACTCGTTATGCAATGGCGCGCCGAGCGAGAGGATCATCTCCAGCGACCGCATTTCCGCAGGATCAAAACGCGGCGACGCCATCATCGCAATGATCTGCGACGGCACCATCATGGTATGCGTCACCTTGTCGCGCTTGATGGTTTCGATCAGTGCTTCGACATCGAACTGCGGATGGAGGATATAGGTCGCACCCTTGTAGAAGGTCGGCATCAGCGTCGTGAACGCGCCATTGAACACGATCGAGCCGGTATGCAGCACAACCGACTCCGGATTGATGCGAAACGCACTCGCCATCAGCGTGCAATAGTTCGCGCGGATCCGGTGCGTATGCACAATGCCTTTCGGCAGGCCCGTGGTGCCGCTGGTGTACATGATGTTGTAGATATCGTCCGGCGACAGCTCTGGATTGCGCGGCTCCTCGTCGCTGGTGTCCGTGAACGTCGAGTAGTCCAGGCACCCCGGCGCAACGCCGTCGACCAGCACGACTCGTCCGTCCGCCAATCGGCCGATGCTCTCTCGCGCCGCATCGACCACGCCGCGCAAAGCACTATTGCTGAACAGGAGAACCGCATCCGAATCGCCGAGCAGGCTCGCCAGCCCGGCGCCGAGCAGCATCGGCGACAAGGGGACGACGACCACACCGGTCTTCGCCGCCGCCCAATAAATCTCAAGCAGCTCAAGGCAATTCGGCAGCAGCGTGGCAATCGTCTGCCCCTTCTCGATACCCAGCCCCTGCATTGCATTGGCTAGTCGATTGACGCGGCGATTGAAGGCCGCATAGTTCAAGCGCGTGTCGCCGAACACGACCGCCGGGTGGCACGGACGATAGCGCGCGTGATGTGTGATCAAGTCTCCGATATGCATACGTCTTTTCTGGTTGTTGAATTTGAATCCTGTGTCCCTATCCGAAATCCATCAGACGCCATGCGTCATCGCAACAAGCGCCCATCCTTGCCGATCACCGTGATCTCGACAAAGCGCGATCCAATGCGATTATTCGGCGAGAAAGTGACCGTGAACCCGCCAGTGTCGAACGCATGCAGGGTTTCCAGCGCCCGAATTACCTTCTCCCGCGTCGGGTTCGGCCCGGCACGCCGCAATCCTTCCACCAGCACCTTCGCA
This sequence comes from Pseudomonadota bacterium, assembly GCA_021821365.1. Lineage (GTDB taxonomy): Bacteria > Pseudomonadota > Gammaproteobacteria > Burkholderiales > Burkholderiaceae_D > Noviherbaspirillum. The sequence goes on from JAKACN010000180.1 coordinate 8,862, forward strand.
CCGATGAATTCCTCGAAGCTCGTATAGGACAGCTCTGCTCCCGGTGCATATCTCTTCATTGCCTTCTGATATTCCTTCACGATCGGCAGGGTTGCCGAATAGGGAAAGGGCATCACCTGCGCAATGCCGATTCCGCGCGCATTGTCGTAGCCGATCAGCCGTGCAATTTCCTTCGGGTTCACCACCGAAATATTCACCAGTTGCGCGACGGTCGACACCGGGCGGATCGCCTTGCTGAAGGCAGCGGTGCTCTTGTTCACGGAAATCATCACCACCGCCTGCGGGTTCGCCTTTGCAATTTCCGTCACTGCGTTGGCGACGTTGTCCGTGTTTTTTTCATAGGCGCCCGTTACCGCGACTTCCAGGCCGCGCCTTTTCAATGCCGCCTCAACGCCGGCCAGACCGGCCTTGCCGAAGGCGTCGTCCTGGTACATCACCCCAATGCGCTTCATGTTCAGCATCACAAGCTGGTTGACGATGCCCTCGGCTTCGTCCTCATATCCGGCCCGGATGTGGAAGATGTACGGGTTGAACGGCGTGCGCAGGATGTCGCCCCCGGTATAAGGCGCAACCAGCGCGATATCGGCCCTTTCCAGGATCTTCTGTTTCAGCAGCTCGCCGACGTTCCCCGTGCCGGCAAATCCGATCAGTGCCAGCGCGTTGTCCTTGTCGACCAGCTCCCTGGTGCGGAGCACCGTTTCATCGATCTTGTAGCCGTCATCCTTCACCACATGGCGGATCTTCTTCCCATGAATACCGCCCTGATCGTTGACATAGTCGAAATAAACCTTCACGCCAAGAACCATGTCCTTGCCGGTATCTGCCAACACGCCGCTCAGGGGCGCCACTTGTCCGACGGTGATGTCCTCCGCGCTCCATGCAAGCATGGTCAAGGACAATCCGAGGCATGCTGTTGCCAGGCGCAACCAGACAAGCGGCTTGTTCATGCTATCCCTCCATTGTCTTGATCACCGTCGCAGTCATCGGGGCGGGAACGGGTTTGTCCTTCTTCTTGCCCAGCTCCACCAATTCACCGACGATGCCGCGCCGGAATGCCAGCACGCAGACGATGAAGATGAAACCGGTGACGATGGTGACCGACTCGCCGATAGAACGGAACCATTCGATGCTGGTAATCGTCGCCAGCCAGTTCCCCAGGTCGCCCAGCTTGTTTTCCAGCGCGATGATGACGACTGCTCCCGCCACGGGGCCAGCCAAAGTACCGAGACCGCCGACCAGGGTCATCAGTACCACAAGACCCGACATTGACCAGTGCACGTCGGTCAGCGTCTCGAAACCGAGCACCACCGTCTTGGTCGCACCCGCAAGACCGGACAGCGCCGCCGACAGCACGAAGGCCAGCAACTTGTACTTGTCGACGTCATAGCCAAGCGAGATGGCGCGCGGCTCATTCTCTTTTACCGCCTTCAGCACCTGGCCGAAGGGCGAATGCACGGTGCGTACGATCAGCGCGAAGCCGGCGATGAAGATAGCCAGCACGACGTAGTACAACGCCATGTCGCTTTCGAGTGAGATGAGGCCGAGCAGCTTGCCGCGCGGCACACCCTGCAAGCCATCCTCGCCGCCGGTGAACGGCGCCTGCAGGAAGACGAAGAACAGCATCTGCGCCAGCGCGAGCGTAATCATGGTGAAGTAGATGCCCTGCC
>JAKACN010000181.1 GCA_021821365.1 Pseudomonadota bacterium
AGCGCGTCGCGTTGATGAAATCGACGGCGTAGTTGTTGTGCTCTTCGATGCCGGTGGCGATGGCAAAGATGTTCGGGTCGAAAATGATGTCTTCCGGCGGGAAGCCGACCTTTTCCGTCAGCAGCCTGTAGGCGCGCGCGCAAATCTCGGTCTTGCGTTCAAAGGTGTCGGCCTGGCCTTCTTCATCGAAGGCCATCACGATCACGGCGGCGCCGTAGCGGCGGCACAGCGTTGCCTGGCGCAGGAATTCTTCCTCGCCTTCCTTCATCGAGATCGAGTTGACGACCGCCTTGCCCTGCACGCACTTCAGGCCGGCTTCCAGTACGGTCCATTTCGACGAGTCGATCATGATCGGCACGCGCGCGATGTCCGGCTCGGAAGCGATCAGGTTGAGGAAGCGCGTCATGGCGGCGACGGAATCGAGCATCGCTTCGTCCATGTTGACGTCGATAATCTGCGCACCGTTCTCGACCTGCTGGCGCGCCACCGAGAGCGCCTCGTCGTACTGTTCGTTGAGGATCAGGCGCGCAAAGGCCTTGGAGCCGGTGACGTTGGTGCGCTCGCCGACGTTCACGAAGAGCGATTCGTCATCGATGATGAACGGCTCGAGTCCGGAGAGCTTCATGCGATGGTCCGGCTCGGGCACGTTGCGTGGCGGAACGTCGCGCAGCGTCTCGGCGATCGCCTGAATATGCGCCGGCGTCGTGCCGCAGCAACCGCCGGCAATATTGACGAAACCGCTCTGCGCGAAGTCCTTCAGCAGCGATGACGTGACGTCCGGCGTCTCGTCGAAGCCGGTCTCGGCCATCGGATTGGGCAGGCCGGCATTCGGATAAATGCAGACGAAGGTATCCGCGATCTTCGACAGCTCCTCGGCGTAGGGGCGCATGATGGCCGCGCCGAGCGCACAGTTCAGGCCAATGGTCAGCGGCTTCGCATGCCGCACCGAATGCCAGAAGGCCGGCACGGTTTGGCCGGAAAGGATGCGGCCCGATGCATCAGTGACAGTGCCCGAAATCATGATCGGCAGGCGCTGACCGGATTCCTCGAAGAAGGTATCGATCGCAAACAGCGCCGCCTTGCAGTTGAGCGTGTCGAAAATGGTTTCGACCAGCAGCACGTCGACGCCGCCTTCGACCAGGCCGCGCGTCTGCTCCAGATAGGCGGAAGCGAGCTGATCGAAAGTGATGTTGCGCGCGCCGGGATCGTTGACATCGGGGGAGATCGACGCGGTCTTCGGCGTCGGCCCGAGTGCGCCCGCGACGAAGCGCGGCTTGTCCGGCGTGGAATACTTGTCGGCGGCGGCGCGCGCGATTCTGGCGGCTGCCACGTTCATCTCATAGGCGAGATGTCCCATGTGGTAGTCCTCCTGCGCCACGCTGGTCGCACCGAAGGTATTGGTCTCGATCAGGTCGGCGCCGGCGGCCAGGTACTTCTCATGAATTTCGCCGATGATCTGCGGTTGCGTCAACACGAGCAGGTCGTTGTTGCCCTTGACGAACAACTCCTTGCCGGGCACGGCATAGTCGGCGAAACGCGTACCGCGATAATCCTCTTCCGTCAGCTTGTACTGCTGGATCATTGTGCCCATCGCGCCATCGAGGATGAGAATGCGTTGAGCCAACAGGTCGCGCAGCAGCGCTTCGGTGGAGGAAATCGGTTCGCGTTTCATTTTTTTCTCTCTCAAAAACAAAAAACCCGGTCTGGAAGCGAGACCGGGTTATTCCTTGCCCGCTTTAGCTGTATTTGTTCATGGTCATGTGAACCACGGCGCCCGCAAGCTGGTTTTGACTTTTCAATCAAATCGGCGCACTCAAAATTATACGTCGAATCAATGGCTTGCGCATTCGCTATCACGGCGTGGTTGGGGAAACGCAAGATTGGCACGAATAGTTGCAGCCGGGGCAATGATTAACTCTTAATCAACACCATTGAATCTGTCCGGAACATTTCCCCAATGCTCCGCAGCGCAAGGACGAACGCATGTCCCGAACCCATGCCGGTCCCCAGACGGATTTGTGCAGGCCGTGCACAGATCCTGTGTTCAACAGCCAATTCCCCCACGCGCCCGCCGGACGCTACGATACGCCGTACCCACTTTCGAGGAGCCATCATGTCCCATCCCACCATGCGTGCCATCGCCGGCGCCCCCGCCACGCAAGTCCTCATCGCGAAGAGCACTGCCCTGATCGTCATCGACTTCCAGATGGAATACTTCGACGGCGGACGGCTGTTCATTCCGGATGGCGCCGCAGCCATGTCGCAGGCAAGGCGCCTGGTCGACTTCGCAGATGCCCATGGCATGGCAGTCTTTCACGTGCAGCACCTCGGCCCCTCCAACGGGCCGCTGTTCGCGAATGGCGGCAACACCGCGGCATTCCACCCCGGAATGTCCCCGGACTCGCGGCATATCGTTGTGCAGAAAACGACGGCGAGCAGCTTCGCCAGCACCGACCTGCACGAGCAATTGCAGGCGCGCGGCATCAAGACGCTGATCATTTGCGGCCTGATGACACACATGTGCGTATCGACGACGACGCGGGATGCGCGGCCGCTTGGCTATCAGGCGCTGGTGGCAGGCGATGCGTGCGCAACGCGCGATATCGATGCATGGGATGGCGGCAAGGTCGGCCATGCAGACTTTCATCGCGCCGCATTGACCGCCTTGTCCGACGGCTTTGCCGAGGTATTACGGACCGATGCGATCACGGCACTTGCCGTGGATTGAATGTACAACAAGGAGATTGCCATGCCTTTGGTGACCGTAACCACTCTTAACGGAAAATCGCGCGAATTCAAGTCGTCAGTGCTGGACGGCGTCCATGCGGCGCTCGTTGCTTCCGGCGTTCCGGAGACGGATCGCTTCCAGCGCGTGCTGGAACTCGGGCCGGACGATTTCCGCTTCGATGCCCGTTATCCGGACGCGGGTTCACCGCGCGATAACAACTTTGTACTGATCGAGATCCTGTTGTCGGTCGGTCGCAGCGTCAAGGTGAAGAAAAAGATCCTGGCCGACATCATCGCGCACCTGTCATGTTCGCCCGGCATCGATCCGGAGAACGTGATGGTCTGCTTCAAGGAGACGACGTGGGAAAACTGGTCGTTCGCCGGCGGCCGGCAGATCCACGTCTAGTTAAAATTTCCACCCTCGAGCGGAAAGCCTTTGAGGAATTCCGCTGCCGGCAGGCGCTTGCCGCCGGGCTTCTGCAGTTCACGCACACGCAAAGCGCCCTGGCTACAGGCAATCAGCACGCCTTCCTGCGCGTTCGCCGCCAATACCTGGCCGGGCGTCGCACGGCTGGTGGATGTCGCCAGCTCGGCGCGCCAGAACTTGACCGGCGTGCCGTTGAAATTCGCAAACGCGCCGGGGAACGGATTGAAGGCGCGGATCTTGCGCCACAAGGCTTCAGCCGGCAATGCGAAATCGAGCGCAGCTTCTTCCTTCGCGATCTTGGCCGCGTAGGTGACACCTTCTTCCGGTTGCGGGGTGGCGAGCAAGTTGCCTTGTTCGAGCTTGCGCAATGCGTCGACGATCATCCGCCCACCAAGTTCGGCAAGCTTGTCGTGCAGGCTGCCGGTGGTATCTTCGACGCCGATCGGAATGCGCTCCATCAGCAGCATCGGGCCGGTGTCGAGCCCCTCTTCCATCTGCATGATGGTCACGCCGGTCTCCGCATCGCCCGCTTCGATCGCGCGATGGATCGGCGCCGCACCGCGCCAGCGCGGCAGCAGTGAGGCGTGGATGTTGATGCATCCACGTTGCGGAATGTCGAGTACGCTGCGCGGCAGGATCAGGCCGTAGGCGGCGACCACCATGACATCATGCGGTGTTGCATGCAGCAATGCGTGTGCCTCTTCGGCGACCTGAGGATACTTGCCATCGAGACGCAACGATACCGGCTGCGCGACCGGGATGTCATGCGCGACGGCGAACTGCTTGACCGGCGATGCCTGCAATTGCATGCCGCGTCCTGCAGGGCGGTCGGGCTGGGTCAGGACAAGGGGGATATCGAATCCTGCACCATGCAGGGATTTCAGGGCGACTGCGGCAAATTCCGGCGTGCCTGCAAAGATGATTTTCATGATTGTTATTGATCTTGTTGCGGCCGCGGCGGCCAGTGCATGTCCCGGCGGGACATCGCGCGCAGAGGCGCGCGGTGATACTCAGTGATACTCAACGCGCGGATGCAACCGCCCTCTTCTTCTCGCGCGTCATTTCCCGCTCTTCCTTCAGCAGCCGGGTCTTGATGCGATTGCGCTTGAGAGGCGACAGGTACTCGACGAACACCTTGCCCTTGAGATGATCCATTTCGTGCTGGATGCATACGGCGAGCAAGCCATCCGCCTCGATCTCGAACGGTTTGCCTTCCACGTTCAGCGCCCTGACCTTCACGCGCGCCGGACGCTCGACGCCGTCGTACACACCCGGCACCGACAGGCAGCCCTCGTCATACAACTGCCTCTCTTCGCTGGCCCAGACGATCTCGGGGTTGATGAAGACACGCAGGTCGTCGTGCGTTTCCGAAGTATCGATCACGACCAGTTGCTCGTGCACGTCGACCTGGGTGGCCGCGAGACCGACGCCTGGCGCGGCGTACATGGTCTCGGCCATGTCGGCGGCGAGCTTTTTCAGACGGTCGTCGAAAACGGTTACCGGCTTGGCAATCTTGTGCAAACGCGGGTCGGGATAGCGAAGGATATTCAATAGAGGCATACGGCTTTTGTGCAACAACACCGAGGTCTAAGAGTGTCGTTTATCTTGCTAGTTCAAGGATTTATGTGCAGAATTTGATTCAATTTGACAAGTTTTGCCTGGCAATTGTTTACATGCTGGCAACCGCTGTGGCGATCATTGTTATCTGTATTCGAGCCACGTTCACCGGACAGATCATGAAAAAGTTTAGCACAGCAGCCCTTATCTTCGCTCTTGCATCCGCGTCCGGCAGTTTTGCGGCCGCGGCTGAGGAAGCCACGAAATCGCCGCGCTGTGCGTTTCTTCCGAATGCGCCGGATCAGCATACCGTCGTACGCGGAGATACCTTGTGGGGAATTTCCGGCAAGTTCCTCCAACATCCATGGTGCTGGCCGCAAGTATGGGGCATGAACAAGGAGCAGATCCACAATCCGCACTGGATCTATCCGGGCCAGGTCGTCTACCTCGACCGCGCTGCGGGACGCTTGCGCCTGGGAACGCCGGTCGCCAGCGGCACCAACGCGGGTGGCGGCATGGACAGCCATGGCGTTCCGACCGTCAAGCTGGAACCGCAATTGCGCACCGAAGGACTTGGCCACGAAGCCGTGCCCGCGATTCCGTCGAATGCCATCGAACCCTTCCTGTCGCAACCGCTCGTGATCGAGAAAGATGAACTGGATCATGCCGCGCGTATCGTGGCGACGCAGGAAAACCGCGTCATGCTCGGCAAGGATGACAAGGCCTATGTGCGCGGCGAGCTTGGCGTCGGCACTTCGTTCCAGGTGTTCCGGCCCGGCAATGCCCTGAAAGATCCCGAGACCAACCAGGTCATCGCGCATGAGGCGTCCTATCTCGGCACCATCAAGCTGGAACGACCCGCAACCTCCCCCGATGAAGCGCACGTCTTCAAAGTGGTGAGCGCCAAGGAAGAAATGGCCGTCGGCGACCGCCTGCTGCCGGTGCCGCCCACGCCGATCCTCAACTACGTTCCACATCCGCCCGACCACCTGGTCAACGCCCGCATCGTGTCGGTCTATGGCGGCGTGTCGCAAGCCGGACAGAACCAGATCGTGTCGATCAATCGCGGCAAGAAGGACGGCATCGATCTCGGCACCGTTCTGGAGCTGTATCGGCTGGGCGCCGTGGTCGCGGATCGCACCGACAAGACCTCCTTCTGGGCCTTCGGTTCGTTCGGCCGTCCGAAGGTGAAACTGCCGGACAATCAATACGGCAGCCTCTTCATCTTCCGCACCTTCGAGAATATTTCGTATGGCCTGGTCATGCAGGTGACGGATTCCGTCCAGATCGGCGACATCGCGAAATCGCCGGAATAACCAGCCACGCCATCGATGACGCAACGCGATTGGGCGCAGGAGCTTGCGCAGTGGATCCGGCTTGAGCAGACAGCGGGCGTCGGCCCGGAAACCGCGCGCAAGTTATTGACCCAGTTCGGCCTGCCGGAAAATATTTTCACGGCGGATTTTTCCGCCCTGCGGCAAGTCGTCTCAGAGCGGGTCGCACAGGCGCTGCTTGCCCCGCAGTCCGGCGAACTCTCGGCACTGATCGACAAAACCATTGCGTGGGCCGAACAAGCCGGCAATCGCGTCCTCACGCTTGCGGATGCGGATTACCCGAAAGCCTTGCTCGACATCCCCGATCCGCCCATGATGCTGTTCGCCAAGGGTCGGATCGAATTGTTGTCGCAGCCATCCCTTGCCGTCGTCGGCAGCCGCAACGCGACCGCCCAGGGCGTGCTCAATGCAGAGAAATTTTCCGAAGTTCTGAGCCAGGCAGGATTGACCATCATCTCCGGCATGGCGCTCGGAATCGATACGGCCGCGCATGACGGTAGCCTGCGCGGCCCGGGGTCGACGGTGGCGGTGATCGGCACCGGCGCCGACATTGTCTATCCTGCCCGCAACCGGGCTCTCGCGCATCGGATCGCCGCAGAAGGGTGCATCGTCTCTGAATATGCGCTCGGTACGCCGGCAATCGCGTCCAATTTCCCGCGCCGCAATCGCATCATCTCCGGACTCGCGCGCGGTGTGCTCGTGGTCGAGGCAGCCGCACAATCGGGTTCGCTGATCACCGCGCGCATGGCGGCCGAACAGGGGCGCGACGTGTTTGCGATTCCCGGCTCGATTCATTCCCCGCTATCCAAGGGTTGCCACCTGCTGATCAAGCAGGGCGCGAAACTGGTTGAATCCGCACAGGATGTGCTGGAGGAAATCAGGCATCATGACAGGCGACCCATTGCCACACCTGTCATGCCTGCCCCATCGACGGTCGCGTCGACTGCGGCGCCGTCATACCTGCTTGGCGCCATGGGCTTCGATCCGGTCGCCCCCGATCTCCTGGCTGCGCGTTGCGAACTCGATATCGCCGATGTCAATGCGCAACTGTTAACGCTCGAGCTGGAAGGCTTGATAGAAATGCTACCGGGCGGCGCTGTGCGTCGACTGACTACACCCTGATACGCATTTCTTGCTGCCAGCGCTCCGTTTTTCGGATATCCTGTAAAAGAGGGCTCGATGTACGTTGTACTGTCGCCGGCATGACACTTTTTCTTGCTTGACACAATGCCGCAGGTAAGGAAAACTGAATCACGAGAGTGTCATTTTTCGAAACCTGGTCGCGATGTCGCTTGTGGCATATTGACCTTCACGCTACGGTAAATCATGTTTGACGTTCTCGTTTACCTTTACGAAACCTACTACCGCCCCGAGGCCTGCCCCGATGCGGAAGTACTGGTCAAGAAGCTTTCGGCTGTCGGCTTCGAGGAAGATGAAATTTCCCAGGCGCTGGGTTGGCTGACCGACCTCGCAGAAGCCGCCAACGACTATTCCGATCGTTCCCCGCAGCAAACCGCGTTTCCCTTTGGCATCCGCATCTATGCGCAGCGGGAACTCGATGTGCTGGGTACGGAAGCTGTTGGATTCCTGCAATTCCTGGAATCCGCCAAGATCATCGATCCGATGCAGCGCGAGATCATTATCGAACGGGCGTTGGCGGTCAGCGATACGGAAGTGTCGCTCGACAAGATCAAGGTCATTGTCCTGATGGTACTGTGGAGTCAAGGCAAGGAGCCGGACGCCCTGATTTTCGACGAATTGTTCTCCGACGAAGACGACGAACCGCGTCTTCTGCATTAATTTCACCGCGCGCCCGCGCCAGTTGTCGAATCGCCAAGCTGTCTCGCCACAGCGACTAGTCTGCCTCCTCCTTGCGGTTTTCGCCGCAACGCGCTTATCATTGGCCGCTCAATCCCCCGGATCGTTGTTATATTAATAGGTATTTCGTTCCAGCAAGCTTTCCGGGAAGCACATACGCTTTGTATGGCGCAGGCACCGGCGCCACTTTCGAGATCTATATATGACTAAGACCCTCATCATCGCAGAGAAGCCTTCTGTCGCGAACGATATCGCGAAGGCCGTCGGCGGCTTCACCAAGCACGATGAGTACTTTGAATCCGACGAGTACGTGCTGTCCTCCGCCGTCGGCCACCTGGTCGAAATCGCCGTGCCTGAGGAATATGACGTCAAACGCGGGAAGTGGACATTCACGCACTTGCCGATGATTCCGCCGCACTTCGCGCTCAATCCGATCGCCAAGACGGAATCGCGGCTGAAAGTGCTGAACAGGCTACTCAAGCGCAAGGATGTCACCGCCGTCATCAATGCCTGCGACGCGGGCCGCGAAGGCGAACTGATTTTCCGCCTGATCATGCAGTATGCGAAGGCCAAACAGCCGATCAAGCGCCTGTGGCTGCAGTCCATGACGCCGGCCGCGATTCGCGACGGCTTTTCCCGCCTGCGCGACGACAAGGAAATGTTGCCGCTGGCGGACGCCGCGCGTTGCCGCAGCGAGGCCGACTGGCTGATCGGCATCAACGGCACGCGCGCGATGACCGCCTTCAATTCCAAGGACGGCGGTTTCTACCTGACAACCGTGGGCCGCGTGCAGACGCCGACGCTGTCGATCGTGGTCGAGCGCGAAGAGAAGATCAAGAATTTCGTGCCGCGCGACTATTGGGAAGTGCGTGCCGAATTCGTATGCGCCGCCGGCATCTATGAAGGCCGCTGGCTCGACACCAAATTCAAGAAGGACGAAACCGATCCGGAAAGGCGTGCGGAACGCCTGTGGAGCAAGGCTGCCGCCGAATCCATCGTGGCTGCCTGCCGCGGCAAGCAGGGCACGGTCACCGAGGAATCGAAACCGGCCACGCAGCTTTCGCCTGCGCTGTTCGACCTGACCAGCCTGCAGCGCGAAGCCAATGCCCGCTTCGGCTTTTCCGCCAAGAACACGCTCGGGCTGGCGCAGGCCCTGTATGAAAAGCACAAGGTGCTGACCTATCCGCGTACCGATTCGCGCCACCTGCCGGAAGACTACATGAGCACGGTTCGGCAAACGCTGGACGTGGTCGCGGAAAACCACAACTATCACCAGTTCGCCAAGCAGATCCTGGACAAGAACTGGGTCAAGCCGAACAAGCGCATCTTCGACAACAGCAAGATCAGCGATCACTTTGCCATCATCCCGACGCTGCAGGCGCCCAAGAGTCTGTCCGAACCGGAACAGAAACTCTACGACCTGGTGGTGCGCCGCTTCATGGCGGTGTTCTTCCCCGCCGCCGAATTCCAGGTGACCACGCGCTTCACCGAAGTCTCCGGGCACACGTTCAAGACCGAAGGCAAGGTGATGACCAGTGCGGGCTGGCTGGCCATCTACGGCCGGGAAGCTGCGAATGATGACGACAAGGAAAACGCCGGGACCCTGGTGCCGGTTGCGAAGGACGAGAAGGTGAAGACCGACAAGGTTGCCGCCAACGGCCTGGTCACGAAGCCGCCGGCGCGCTACACGGAAGCGACGCTGCTGTCGGCGATGGAAAGCGCCGGCAAGCTGGTCGAGGACGAAGAGTTGCGCGAAGCGATGGCGGCCAAGGGCCTCGGCACGCCGGCCACCCGCGCGGCGATCATCGAAGGACTGCTGAACGAAAAATACCTGCTGCGCGAAGGCCGCGAACTGATCCCGACGGCCAAGGCCTTCCAGCTGACGACCCTGCTGCGCGGCCTGGGCGTGGACGAGCTGACCCTTCCCGAACTGACCGGCGAATGGGAATACAAGCTGGCGCAGATGGAGCGCGGCCAGATCAGCCGCGAGGAATTCATGCGCGAGATCGCGCAGATGACGCAGATCATCGTCAAGCGCGCGAAGGAATACGACAAGGACACCATCCCCGGCGATTACGCGACGCTGAAGACGTCCTGCCCGAACTGCGGCGGCGTGGTGAAGGAGAACTACCGGCGCTTTGCATGCACCAAGTGCGAGTTCTCGATCACCAAGATTCCTGGCAGCCGTCAGTTCGAAATCGCGGAAGTCGAGGAATTGCTCGCCAAGCGCGAGATCGGTCCGCTGCAGGGATTCCGCTCCAAGATGGGCCGCCCGTTCGCTGCCATCCTGAAGATCGTGCGCGACGAAGAGATCAAGAACTTCAAGCTGGAGTTCGATTTCGGCCAGGCGCAGGGCGACGATGAAGACGGCGAAGGCGTCGACTTCTCCAACCAGACGCCGCTCGGCGCCTGCCCGAAATGCGGCGGCGGCGTGTACGAGATGGGCCTGTCCTATGTGTGCGAAAACACGGTTGCCAAGCCGAACACCTGCGACTTCCGCAGCGGCCGCATCATCTTGCAGCAGGATATCCTGCCGGAACAGATGGCCAAGCTGCTCAACGAAGGACGCACCGATCTCCTGCCCGGGTTCATCTCGCAGCGTACCCGCCGGCCGTTCAAGGCCTTCCTGGTGAAGGACAAGAACGGCAAGGTG
>JAKACN010000182.1 GCA_021821365.1 Pseudomonadota bacterium
CCGCACGCGCAGGAATTCCGAGGTCGGCGGTGAGGCCACCCACACCGCGCCCTCCGCATCGAGGCAGATGCCGTCGGGCGATGCGTCGCCCAGGTCTGCCCACAGGCGCCGCCCGTAAAGGGACCCATCCGCATCGATGTCGAAGGCGGTCAGGCGCTTACCAAAGGTTTCGGCGACGATCAGCGTTTTGCCATCCGGCGTGATCACGCAGCCGTTGGGGAAGAGCAGGTCATCGGCCACGACGCGTGCCTTGCCGTCGGGCGTTACGAGGATCAATACCGTTGAGCGCATCGGCTCCTTGATCATCATGTCGAAACCGAAATTGCCGATATACGCGCGGCCCTGACGGTCGACGACCATGTCATTGCAATGCGACGGCGCGAACGCGGCAAGATCGGCGACGACCGTCATGCCTTCCGGATCCTGGCGCAGCAGGCGACGGTCGTTCATCGAAACCACGAGCAGCCGTCCATCCGGTGTCCATCCCAGCCCCGACGGCTGGCCCGGCACGTCGGCCACGGCCTCTATTCTGCCGGCTGCATCGATGCGGTTCACCTTATGCGTGTAGAAGTCGGAGAACCACAGCGCGCCGTCATGCCAGCGCGGCGCTTCCGCGAATGCCAGATTCTCGACGATGACTTTTCCTTGTGCTTTGGAATTCAACGCTGCCTCCCTTGAGCTTGTGGAACGGATAGAAGACACATGTCCTTGTCCGATTCTTTATTGCTGCATTGTATCAATGCAGGCCGGAACGTTCCCGCGCAGCACGGGCGCTTGCCCTGCGTCATTGTCAGGTTGCACTGTGTCCTGTCCTTATGCAGTAGCGAAATGCGTTTGCTTGGCCGCCGGAGACGCCTGGCAGCAAGCTTGCGGATCGTCAATCGAGCCTATCCATTCCCGCGTACATTAACTTTCGAGGAGTATTTTTTCGTCAACAGATCAGACTGCAAAGAACATGATCAATTTCATCGTCCTGGGGAAGTGCAAGCGCGTGACATCGGCCGTGTTGCAGGCGATCCGCAGCTTTACCGATGCCAAATGCATCGTGATCGGCGGGCCGGAGACGGCGGTGCTGCGATGGTCCGCGCTCTGCGAACAGCAGATCACCGTCGACCTGAACGGAACGGACGATGACCGCTTCGTCGATGCAGTCAATGGCATCGTGAAGACGCATCCGCACGTCATCCTGATCCCCGTCGACTGCGACGGCGTTCGCCTTGCCCATCGTGTGCGCGATCGCCTGATGCTGCCCGTCACGCCCATGCCGGACAAGGATGCGCTCGACATGTTCGACAACAAGTGGACTTTCCACCAGTTCTGCATGCGCAACGGCCTTTCCGTGCCGGATACGCGTTTCATTTCCTCGAAGAGCGAGCTGGACCATGATGCGATCGCCGCCGAACTCGGCAGCCCCTTCGTCGTCAAGCCGCTCGACCTGGCAGGATCGACCGGCGTGCAGATCGTGCACAGCAAGGCGGAACTGGAGCAGTCCATCCTGCACAACGATGCCTACAACTACGGGGCGCTGATCGCACAGCAATACATCGACGGCGAAGACATCGATGTGAGCTTCCTCGCGCTGGGCGGCAGAATGGCCGCTATCGCGGTGCAGCAGGTGCATGGTGCGCGCATCGTGTTTTGCAGCAATCCCGAACTGGAGGCGATGGCGGAGGACATGTGCCGTGCCAGCGAATACCACGGCGTGATGCACGTGGACGCGCGCATCGATGCGAAGACCGGCAAGGTCTACCTGATCGAATCGAACCCGCGCTTCTGGGCATCGCTGACGGCTTCCGTCTGGTGCGGCCTGAATTTTGTCGCGCAAGGCATCATTCCTGCGCCGAGCACGAGCGGCATTCGCCGCCTGAATTCGGGAACGGCTTATACGAGATTCCCGCTGCTTCGTCCCGGCTGCTGGCAGCAGCTTGTATCCGATGCCGGCGCGCGCGGGCGATTGTTGCGCGCCATGGCGCTTGACCCGGTGATGCTGGGCGGATTCCTCAAGGATCTGCCCGCCGTCGGCTGGCGCTTCGTCGCGGAGCGCGCGGCCCGGCTGGTTGCCGGCATGCGGCGCGCAAGCGCATCCGATGCATTTGCGAAAGACGTTGCGCCCGTCGATCGTCGCGCCTGACGCATTCGTCCCGCGCAACGGCCCGCGGCATTCCGTGAACTGTTTCCCGGCCTGGTCTTCTATGTTATTGCAGGCGCCATTTCCGAGGCCTGCCTGTGACCTTCCCTGAGGAGACGAACATGGAATTGCTGTGGTTCATCCTGATCGGCCTGATTGCCGGCTGGCTTGCCAGTGCGATCGTGGGCGGCGGCTTCGGCGTGCTGGGCGACATCGTGGTCGGCATCGTCGGTTCTTTCATCGGCGGCTACCTGTTCCGCACCTTCGGTTTCTCCTCGGGCGGCGGGACGCTCGGGAGCATCATCGTCGCGACCGTCGGCGCGATCGTGCTCCTGCTGGTACTGCGGCTGGTGCGGCGCGCGTAGCGCTGCGTGCCATTTTCCGTTGGACGATATACTGCGCGTCTTCATCAAGCGAACGCGCCGGGCTTCGGCGTGCCTGAAAAACGGAGATGCGATGCCTGCCGCAGGAAAAATGATTCCCATGACCATGAGCGACGGCGCGACCATCGGCGTCTATCACGTTGAGCCGCAAGGGCCGCGGCGCGGCGGGCTGGTCCTGATCCAGGAAATATTCGGCGTCACCGAGCATATCCGCGAGCAGTGCGATGCGTACGCCGCCGAGGGCTATGAAGTTCTTGCCCCTGCGATCTTCGACCGCGAGGCGCCGGGATTGCAGGCGAGCTACAGCGCCGAAGACCGGCAGATGGCGCTCAAGATCGCGCGTGAAGCCCATCCATTCGACTTGTCGGTGGCGGATGCGCAAACCTGCATCGACACGTTGAAAGGCAAGGGGCCGGTCTTCCTCACCGGCTACTGCTACGGTGGATCGGTGACCTGGGCGGCGGCCTGCCGCTGCACAGGCTTGTCTGCGGCGTCGGCCTATTACGGCAGCATGATTCCGAAATTGGCCAGTGACAACCCGCGCTGCCCGGTCATCCTCCATTTCGGCCGTCACGATCAAAGCATTCCGCTTGCGGGCGTCGACCGGGTGAAGGCGATGCATCCGGAAGTGCCGGTTCATGTGTACGACGCCGGGCATGGTTTCAACTCGGATCGCCGCAGCGATTATCACGAGGAAAGCGCGCAGCTTGCGCGCCGGCGCACGCTTGAACTGTTCCGCGCGAACGGCGGTTAGGAGACGCGTTTCGCTGCAGTGCGGAAAGCGGGTGGACTTGTTGCGCCGGCGGTTACCGTATCCGTTTTCTCCGCGGCCTTCCTGCGGATCTGCAAATGTCCGGCACGTGACAGAACCCGGATTGCCAAATCGCGTATCATCTCTATGTTGCACTGCCGCAGACGGGGCGAAGCCACCGTCCTGCATGGCGGGCAGCATGAAAATTCAACAACAATGTAAACATGGAGAGATGATGGCAAATACGAAGGATGTGGTGATTGTCGGCGCAGCGCGTACCGCGATCGGCAGCTTCGGCGGTTCGCTGAAGGATATTTCCGCCTGCGACCTGGGCGCCCTCGTGGTCAAGGAAGCGTTTGCGCGCGCCGGCGTCGAGGCAACGCAGGCAGGCCAGATCGTGTTCGGCAACGTGATCCATACCGAGCCGCGCGACATGTACGTCTCGCGCGTGGTCGGCATCAATGCCGGCATGGCCCGGGAGTCGGCGGCGCTGACCCTGAATCGCTTGTGCGGTTCGGGCCTGCAGGCCATCGTGACGGCAGCCAACGCGATCCAGCTCGGCGACACGGAAGTCGCAGTCGGCGGCGGCGTGGAAACCATGAGCCGCGCGCCGTACTCGGCGCAGGCCGCGCGCTGGGGCCAGCGCATGGGCGATTTCAAGATGATCGACATGATGGTGGGCGCGCTGTCCGATCCGTTCGGCGCCGGTCACATGGGCATCACCGCGGAGAATGTCGCGGAGAAATTCGGCATCACCCGCGAAGAGCAGGATGCCTTCTCGCTGGATAGTCAGAAGAAGGCACTGGCGGCGATCGCTGCCGGCCACTTCAAGTCGCAGATCGTGCCGGTGGAAGTGAAGGGCCGCAAGGGCACGGTGCTGTTCGATACCGACGAGCATCCGAAGGCCGACACGACGCTGGAATCGCTGGGCAAGCTGAAACCTGCGTTCAAGAAGGAAGGCGGCACCGTCACCGCCGGCAATGCGTCCGGCCTGAACGACGGCGCGGCAGCCTGTGTACTGATGGAAGCAGGCGCTGCGGCGCGCGCCGGCCTGAAGCCGCTGGCCCGCCTCGTGTCCTATGGCGTGGCCGGCGTCGAGCCGTCCATCATGGGCACCGGGCCGATTCCGGCGGTCCAGCTTGCACTGAAGCGCGCCGGCCTGGCGCTGGACGCCATGGACGTCATCGAATCCAATGAAGCTTTCGCCGCCCAGTCGCTGGGTGTATGCCGCGGGCTCGACCTCGACCCTGCGCGTACCAACCCGAACGGCGGCGCGATTGCGCTCGGCCATCCGCTCGGCGCCAGCGGCGCGATCATCACCATCAAGTGCCTGTATGAACTGATCCGCACCGGCAAGCGCTATGGGCTGATTACGATGTGCATCGGCGGCGGCCAGGGCATTGCCGCCGTGATCGAGCGGCTCTGATCCGGCTTTCGGTCGCAACAAAAAAACCTGCGATTGCTCGCAGGTTTTTTTATGTCGTGAACGGTTTTCGCTTCGCCTCAATACGTGCCGACGAAATCGCGCTTGCCGATGTCGATGCCGTTGTGCCGCAGCAGCGCGTAGGCCGTCGTGACGTGGAAGAAGAATTGCGGCAGGCCATAGTGCATCAGGTACACCGACTGGCTTGCGAAGCGGCGCTCCCGTGGCGTGTCGGGCTGGATCACGATTTCCTGCTCGGGCCGTCCGTCGATCTGCTCCGGCGACAGGCTTTCGATGAAGGCGAGCGTCTTTGCGATACGTGCATGCAGGTCGGCAAAGCTTTGCTCCTTGTCCTCATAAACGGGCACGTCCGCACCGGCCAGGCGCGCCGATGTGCCTTTGGCAAAATCGCTCGCCAGCTGCACCTGGCGCAGCAGCGGAAACATGTCGGGAAACAGGCGTGCCTGCAACAACGCATTCGGATCGATCTTTTTCGCGCCGGCATGGGCTTCAGCCTTGACAAGGATGTCGTTCAGGCTGGTCAGCATCTGCCTGAAAACAGGAATGGATGCGGCGTACAGGGTGATGGGCATGGCTTACCTCCGTTGAATGTCGTGCCAGTATAGCCATTTTCGCAAGCGCGTCCTTGATGCCGGCGCGGTGCGGCGACTACCGCCTCTCACTTGCCGGTCTGGCGCAGCAGTTCTTCGGTGACTTCGACGATCGAGAGGGAGCGCGGTTCGCGCCGCACCACGCGGTGCTCGCTTTCCGGCACGACGGTTTTCTGGCCGGACAATTTCTTGATGAGGCGTACGAGCAGGTTCGTACCCTCGGCGGTGTGCGTGTCGCGATCTTGCATGTTGCCTCCAAAGATAAGCTTAGTTTCCCCAACTCAAGCTTAGTTCTCGGGCGCAACAAAAAAATGTGGGTTGCGGACAGGCGCCATTCGGGTCAGCCCGGATGCGATTGCCGCCATGTGACCGTCATGATAATGACGATGATGGCAATGAACAGCGCCATCGCAATCTTGATCGACAGTGCCGTGGTGTCGAACCATCCATTGACCGGGGCGACGCTCAGGGTCCAGGTAGCATTCGGAACCTCCACGGTCCGCTCCACGGGATTGATCAGGTTCCGGCCGGAGGACGCATCGATGATGTGCTTCTTGCCGGTATCCGGATGCACGCGCCAGATTTCGTAGTCGTAGCCGCTGTCCACCAGCTCCGACAAGCGTGCCGGCGACAGCGTTTCCGGAAAGCGGATCAGCACGACCACGAATCCCCAGAACTGCGCGACGCCTTTGTCGTCGCTGATGAAGACAGGCAGCCGTCCGGCTGCGCCCAGTCCGCCCTGGATCAGCTGGAACGGGCCGGCGAGGGTGAGCTTGTGGCTGTCACGCGCCAGCAGGGCTTCCTTCTCGCGCGTCGGATCGGTCAGCAGATTGTGCCCGATGGCTTTTTCATTTCCTTTGAGCGGGATGATGTGCCGGATCACGCCACCGGGCGCGAGTTCGAGTGCCGAAATGCCGGGGTAGAACGCGCGCAACGTGTTGGCAAGGCGTTCGAATTCCTTCAGATTGCCCTTGGTCAGTTGCACCATGCTTGCCAGCGCATAGGCCGAGGACATCGCCTCTTCGATCGTGGCCTGGATCGCCAAAGCGCGCTCGCCGGCCATATAGGAGACGCGGGCGCGCTCTTGCCGGATGCGGGTCGTTTCCGTCTGCCAGATGACCGCCCCGGCTATCACGATGTAAATCAGCAGGACGACCGCCACGCAGAGGCGCGAGCGGTAGAGAGTGGACCTGAAAGAATTTCCCATGAATGCTCGGTTGTCATGCAATCCCGGCGAACAGCCCATTATCAGGAATTCACCTTGTTGCGAGTACGGTTATTGTCGTTGATCGGTTAACCGTTGCATTTTCGCAACGAAAAGTATCGTTGACAAGGGATCTGACAGGGCGGTCGACAGGCGAGGCGATATCAGGTCAAGGGCTGTTTGTACAGGCGGTTACACGTGGAAAGTAACTGGCGGAATGTACGCCGAACAGTGACCGCAGGCAAGCGGATTTTTGGCCGTTATGCGGGGTGACCACGAGAGCGCAGAGGACTGTAGCGACGGCCGTTACCTTTCTTTACAGAAACGTTGACCGAACTACGCTAATTTGGTGACGGAATGTAACTGTTGATGCATATTGCACAGATCACGCGTGTTCCGCGATGGCCGGCCATGACCTGTAAACGAACCAGACCGATACCTTTTCTTGTCGCGCTTTGCGTTCTCGGCGGACTGCCGGGCACCGCGTCCCTTGCTTCCGACCTGACGATCGGACCCGCGCCGCATGCGCTGCATCGGACTGGCGAGGCACGCGCCGGCATGACGGCGATTCCCGCCAGGAAACCCGTCGCTACGAAAGTTACGAAAGCTGCTAAAACAAGGCATGCCGAGAAGGAGCGGCAACGCAGGATCGTCACCTACAACCTGTTCCATGATCCCGTCTTCAAGCTTGGCGGCGCCATCACCGACAGGCGCCATCTTGGCGGCGACATACATAGCCTGACGAGGAGCGGAGCGGCCGGCATGGCGTCGACCGGGACGGGCCTGCTGTCGACGACGCGCATTCCGTCCCCGACAGCCGCGCCGCTCAAGCTCGCTCCCGCGGAAGACGAAGGTTTTGCGCTCGATTGCCAGGAGAAACCTTTCACTGCCGTTCCGGTGCGGCGCAGATTGACGGCCTGCTTCAAGCAGCGGCTGGACAATTCATGGAAGACGCAGACCTATGTCTCCGGAGCACGCGCCGACGGCAGCATGAGCTGGGGCGGCGGCCTGTCGCTCGGCTACGATTACTGATCCATCGTCAACTGCGGCACGCGGTGCGGCTCATACGCCGCCAGTCGCGCCTGTTCTTCCGGGCTGAACCGCGCATCGCGCAATTGCTGCAGTGCGCGTTGCCGATTCGCACCGGATGAATCCGCAGGCAGGTTTCCGGCTTCGACAAGATAGGCGCGGACGCGCGCCTGCCATGCGGCTTCGGCGCGATCGAGCGCGGCGAGGCGGTCGGCGTCTCCGGCCGGCAAGGCGGCAGCCCGCATGCGATACACCTCGTCTTCGGTCGCGCCTTGCGCGCGCAGACTCTGCGCCGCCTTCTGGGCGGCGGCAAGCCGCGCCGGCGCCGACGGTGTTTCTACGGCGACGGCAGCGATGTCCCGACGAACCTCGACCTGCGTTGGCGCGTCCGCTGCGGGCGTGAGAAAGGGGAAGAGGTCGGGCTCGGCGGCTGCTTGCGGTGCCGGGTCCGCATGCCGTGGCCGCGGCCAGCCGGCCAGTATGGCAATGCCCACCAGCGTGGCGCCCGCCAGCATGACGGTGTTCCTGTTTCCCATCGTTATCCTCTTTCTACATGTCGCGGCGGCCGCCGAACCCAACCGGATTGCCGCATTGCCGGCGGTATTACAGGCTGTAGATGATGCCCGCCAGGTAATGGTAGATCGGATAGACCTCCCACGTTGCGCGCTCCCAGCCGATCACGTCGAAGTGATCGTACTGGTTGTAATAGCCGAGGTAATTCCACGCGCCCCGCACGGCGGTGCCGTCGTAGTTGCGCTGGTATTGCCCTTTCGGGCCGTGCATGCTGATGGTGTTGACCACGCCATCGTTCGGGAACCAGTTGCTGTCGATGACCACGCGGCTCGGATCGGTTTGCGCATAGGACCCCATGCCGCGCGTGAAGAGCGAAGGCACGACCCACTCGCCGGCCGTGTTCTTCGTGAAGAAGATCATGTCGTCGCGCGCATACTGGTAGCTGCTGCTCTGGAACGGGGCGATCAGGCGGTCGGTGCCGTTGCAGCAGAAACTGCCTTGTTCCGTCGCCTTGCTGCCCACGGAGAAGTAGTACACGTTCGGAGAGGTCGTCACCCAGCCATTGAGTTCCTTCGCGCCGTCGGGGCCGAGGTCCCATTGGGCGGAATCGTGGTTGTCCAGCGACCAGAAGGGTGCGCCGCTGGTGCGCGCGAGGAAGTCGCCGAGGCTTTCGGTCGGCCCCTGCGCCAATCCGTATTGTTCCAGGTCGAAACCGTACAGCGCGCTGGAGCCGCCCAGGCCCGCCACTTCGACGATCTTGCCGATCCAGTCGGATACCTGCGGCACATAGTCGACGATGACGTCGCGCAGCGTGGTGCCGTCGTGCGGGCTGGAAATCGTGGTCGCGCTCTTGACCCAGCCGATCTTGCCGCCGATGAAGACGTCGCCGCCGCCTTCATCGCCATTCGGCGAACCGTTCTCCAGCAGCTGGATCAGCGTGCGCACCGTCTGGCCGCCCTGGCTGTGCGCGATGAAATGGATGGGATGGGCCGCATCCCACTGCGGATAGAGGGCGACCGGGTAATGGTTCGGATTGTTGTTCGGATCAGCTGCCCAGCACTTTCCCGCCGGTTTCCGGATCTTGCCCCACGCCGCGAACTGCGCGGTGCGCTGCGCGCCATAGTCGGCGCAGCCGCCCTTGATCTGGTAATACAGTTCGACGGCGCGGTCCCAGTTCGAGCTGACCGGCCCGACCGATGCGGTGTACACCTGGTGCGTGCCGTTGTAAGTCCGCAGGTGTGCTTCGATGTCGTTGAAGCCGCCCCAGTACTTGAAATTGGTTCCCTGCAATTCATTGGGGCCGAATCCCAGGAATCCGTGAACCAGTACGATCGGATCATTATTGGCTGCAATCGCCGTTCCGTCCGCCAACAACGCGGACAGCGCGACGGTTGCGGTGGCCAGGAAGCGCGATGCCTGCTTCCATGCCTTGAAGGCAAACGTCATTGTGGTCTCCTTGGTTTGTATCCAACTGATTGAATTTGAATTCTTGTTCTTGTCATTCCCTGCGGCCGCTCGACACCCCGCGACTGGGGCGCAAACGGGCCGGGATTGATTTCACCATGGCTGGTGCCGGCGCTTTGCGTTTCCGGTTGATCCGGCAAGCCAAGCCTTTGACCTTGGAGGTCGGAAGGAGACCCCGGACAACAATCGCTCGACGAACTGTGTTACCGGAAACAAAAAACCGCTGCATCGTGTTTCCGTCACGTCTGCCTGCCGCGGAGCTTCTCTTGGCTTGCGGGGCCAGATCAATCGATCGTATCGATCGGCCTCGCATTTCGTCGCGCCTCACCTATGCTGGAAACGGGATGCAGCCATGCACCCGAGGTGGCGGCAGGCATCCCGGTCAATCACAAGGAGATCGCGATGCGTACCTCAATGATGCTTTGCGCCATGGCAGTATTGCTCGCCGCTTGCGGCACTCCCGAAGAACGGGCCGCCTATCGCGAGGATCCTGTGAAGGCGATGTCGGCGGAGTACGGACCGGCTTGCGTCAGGCAAGGCCTTTCGGAGGGAAGCGAGCAATGGCGCAACTGTGTCGTGCGGACAAGCACCAGGGATGAGCTGGCGCGGCAGAGCCTGTTTTACGACAGGTACATGCAGTGGTACTGGTTGCGGTGAAGTTGCCGTGCGGAGGGAGCTGTTGAAAACCTGTTGAGCGTGTCGGTCTCAGGACAGGGCAGGGGGAAAATGCTCCCCCGGTCGGGGGAGCATTCCTTCATCACTCGTTTTCGAGGAAGGTCTTCAGGCGATCCGCGCGCGACGGATGGCGCAGCTTGTTCATCGCCTTGGATTCGATCTGGCGGATGCGTTCGCGCGTCACGTCGAACTGCTTGCCGACTTCTTCGAGCGTGAGGTCGTTCCCGGTATCGATGCCATAGCGCATGCGCAGCACCTTGGCTTCGCGCGGCGGCAGCGAATCGAGAAC
>JAKACN010000183.1 GCA_021821365.1 Pseudomonadota bacterium
CGCGTTCGTGGCGCTGTCCCGGTTCACGAACCGTCCGCTACGCTCCAGCCAGGCGGCCAATGCGCCCGTGTGCTGTGGTTCGATAGCGCTCAGCCACGCGTGCGCACCGTCAACGTCCTGCAGCATCGGCATCGTGCCTTCCATCCGCCGGAAGCGCCGCCGGTGCGCGTGCAACAGCCATTCCAGGATATCCTCCGGGTCCGGCGTCTCGGCGGCGGGCGCCATGTGGAGCCGGCCGCTTTCCCACCATTCGATAACAGCAGTCTGATCGAGCAGCAGTCGGAACACGGCCGGCTTGGCGGCTTTCGCCTCGCCAAACGACGGGAAAGCTTGCTTCATCCGGGTCAGCGTCCAGCGTTCGTAACAGACGTGGCCGAGCACATGCGACAAATACGCGAGCGCGCCGTCGACGTCGCCTGGCAACGGCGACGGCGGCGTGACACCGTGGTCGAGCCAGCGCTGCATGGTCAGGCGCCTCCCTTGCGGCGCGGTGCCGCGCGCTTACCGCTCGACTTCTCGGCCGTCGCGGTGGCGGCGCGCTGTTTCGGCGCCGGCATCTTGACGATTGCCGCACGCATCAGTTCGTCGAGCTGCGCCCGCTGGCTGGCGTTGACCGCCTTCAAGGCAGTCGCCTCGCCAATGGCCGCCTGCCGCTTGTCGCGCTCGGCCGCCGCTTCGGCCTCGGCATGCGCGACCGCTTCTTCCAGCGTCGCGATGCGGCGCTCGGCGAATTTCAGTTGCGAGGCGAGGCGGCCTTGCTCCTGCTGCATTGCTTGACGCTGCTGTGCCGTTTCCTGGAGCAGTTGCTTCGACAAGCCTTCGTAGCGCTGTTGCGTGGCCGCGAGGTTTTCCGCATGGGAATGTTCGAGGGCGGCGGCGTGCTCGCGCGCGACCTGCAATTCGACCAGGACGGCTTTCTGACTCTCCTGGATCGATTCCAGTTGCGCTTTCGCCGTTGAGAGGTCGGTACGCGCCTGCGCCAGGTCGGCGTCGCGCGTAGCCAGCAGGCCGCGCACGGCGGCCAGTTCTTCCCGGAGCACCTCCACACGCAGGTTCGACTCGGCCAAAGCCGCTTGCGCCGCCTCGACCGATTGCGCGGCCTCGGTCTTGAGCATGATGACGTCGTCAAGTTGGACCGACACCGCGGCGTGCCACAGTTGCCGCATCTGCTCGGCAATCTCGGCCGGGATGTCCGGCAGCGCGAGGTCGGCCAGGCCGGCCGTCACGATCTCGGACTCGATCGCATTGATCGCGCGTCCGAGCGTGGCCGGGTCGCCACCGCCGAGGCGGTCCTTGAGCTTGCGCACCGAGACGATGCGGCGGAAGCGCTCGCGCGTGGCGGGCGCGGCGTCGTGCGCCTCGGCGAGCATGGCGAGAATGGTGGAGCGGATCTGGTCGGGCGTGGCGATGGCGGCGCGCGGCATGGAAGGCCTCCGGACGCGGGGAATCGGCGTTTATATTACATGCATTTCTAACGTTATGTAAGCGTTAGACGCTAGAAATAAACTGCGAAATTAACGATAACTAATATTATCGTAAAACATGGCAAACGCGCGGCCCGGCCGCCGGCGTGGCCGCGACAGCGAGAGGTGAAAGGTGAGGAAATTTGTGCGACGGAGACCCGTCAGCAAGTAACTGATTTACAAGGGAATCTCGATCATTGCCGGGCGGGAACCCGCATGAATGCTAGGGGCGGTTGCCATCGCAAACTGCACGGAAATCAATGGATCCCCATGCAGCAATCACTGTGGTCAACCGTGTGTCGAGCGTTGCGGCGCTTGGCAGTCCGAGCGTGGCACGCAAGCTTTGCCGCAGCATGTCGGCCGATTGACAAGCCTGGCCTGCATCGAGCAGCCGGTCGCACAGCGACGCCGGAAGCTCCTTTGCCGTCATCGAGGCGTCGCCGAACAAGGCGCGTCCCTCCAAGGTCAGTGGATCGAGGTAGATCAGCAGCACATCGGCTGCGGCGACGCAATGCGGCATGTTGGCGGGAATCACGATTCCGCGCGCGCTACGCTGCGCAAAGCCGACTTCCACCGTGCCCCGCTTGCCGATCACGATCTGGTGCGCGCCATGCGCGTGCGGCGCATTGTCGCCCGCCACGCCCTGGAATACGCCAAATCCCGGCAAAAGCCGCGCGCCACCGGTCCAATCACGCGCGGTCATCTGCTTGCTTCCTTTGCCGGCTCTGGCGGTCCTTCGGCTTGCTCAAGTTCGAAAAGTGTGGGAATTTTCAACTCCAGATCGCTCGTCGCAGCGTCTTCCACCGCGCGCTCAGCCGTTACCAAGCCGGGAAACGCGACGAGCAGCGCCACCATCGCCAGTTGGATCAACAGGAAGGGCACCGCGCCCCAATAAATATCGCGTGTCCTGACCTGCGCCGGCGCGACGCTGCGCAGGTTGAACAACGCGATGCCGAACGGCGGATGCATGAACGAGGTTTGCAGGTTAGTCGCCACCAGCACTGCGAGCCAGACCATGTCGATGCCCATTTTTTCCGCGATCGGTACGATGAGCGGCAGGACAATGAACGCGATCTCGAAAAAGTCGAGGAAGAAAGCGAGCACGAAAACCAGGACGTTGATCACGACCAGGAAGCCAACCGTGCCGCCGGGCAGGTGCGCAAACAAGCTTTCGATCCACAAATGGCCGTCGAAGCCGCGGAAGATCAGCGTGAAGAACGAAGAGCCGATCACGAGAAACAGGATGCACGAGCAGATGATGCCGGTCGTATCCATCGCCTGTTTCAGATTGCGCAGCGACAGCCGCCGTTTGGCTGTCGCGATCAACAGCGCGCCAGCCGCACCGATCGCGCCGCCCTCGCTCGGTGTGGCAACGCCGAAATAGATCGATGCCAGAATGGCTGCGATCAACAGCAGCGGCGGCAGGGCCGAGGCCGCCGCGCGAGCCAAGAGCGCGCGCAGCGGCTCGTCTATCGCAGCAGCTGGCGCCGGCGGCACGCGCTTCGGCGCAATCAGGCTGATGCCCAGTACGTACAACATATACGCGGCTACCAGCATCGATGCCGGCAGCAGCACGGCGCGGTAAATATCGCCGAGCGGAACCTCCAGCTGTTCAGCAAGTACGATCAGCACCAAGCCCGGTGGAATGATTTGCGCCAGCGTACCCGAGGCGGCGATGACTCCGGTCGCCACCCGCGAATCGTAGCCATAGCGTAGCATGATCGGCAGCGAGATCAGGCCCATCGCGATCACCGACGCCGACACGGTTCCCGTGGTCGCCGCTAGGATCGCGCCGACCGCGATGACTGCATACGCCAGCCCGCCGCGCACGCGCCCGAAAAGACGCCCCAGTGCATCGAGCATCTGTTCCGCCAGGCCGGTGCGTTCCAGGACCATTCCCATGAAGGTGAAGAAGGGGACGGCGAGCAGGTTGTCGTTGAAGAAGATACCGATCGCCCGCTGCGGCATTGCCAGTAGGAATTCGGGATGAAAGGCGCCGGCGATCAGACCGAGCATGCCGAACACGGTGGCCACCGCGGCCAGTGCAAATGCGACCGGGAAGCCGGACAACAGGCAAGCGACCAGGCCGGCGAACATCCATGGCGCGAGCGGATGCGCGTCCATCTCAGGCGCCCTCGACCAGTTGGCTGCGAACGACCGGCCGCTGCCACCAGCCTTTCAGGCAGCCGACGCATTTGATAATCTCGGCTACTGTCTGGACCGCGAGCAGTCCGAAACCGACTGGGATCAGCCCTTTCATCACCCAGCGTGGCACACCACCGACAACTTCGCGCGAAAATTCGCCAGCCTTGAATGCCGCAATAAATATTGGCGATGAAAACCAGGTCATGGCCACGCACAACGGCAGCAGAAACAGTGCGAAGCCGGCCAGATCGAGCCACGCCATGCCGCGCTCGCCCAGGTGATGGCTGAAGACATCGATGCGGACGTGCTCGTTGCGCTTAAGCGTGTAGCCCGCCATGCACAGCACGACGGCGGCGAAAAAATGCCATTGCAGGTCGAGCACGAAATTGTGCGCGATACCGAAGAACTTGCGCGAGAAGGCGTGACCGGCGATCAGCACCACGTCGATCAGCAGCGACCAGCGCACGATGGCGGCGGCGCGGTCCGTCACCTGTTCGCACGCCCGCAGCAGCGATTGAACGATTCGGGGGGCGTTGTTGCGTTGCTCTGCCATGCTGTCCTCCTGTTGTCATCACTCGCCATGAGCGGCGCGAGCCATCTTCTTGATCAATCAGCTACGGCATCCCGGTTTCGGCTGCCGGCCCGCTGTGGTAGGCGGCGCAACACGCATCCCGGCGATGCTCGCGCTGCCGGGATTCCCCTTGGCGTTTTGTCCGGCGCTTATGGCGTGACTTTCAGTGTCGCCGTCGCCGGCGGATAACACACGCCCAGCGGCTCAAAGCAACCCTGGTACTGCACCAGCAGCGACGCCGGCGAACCGGGCTTGCCCTCCAGCTTGATCGGCACCGTAAAGGACTGGGTGTAGACCGGCGAACGGCCGAATATCTTGTCTTCCTTGATGGTCGTGGGCGGGAATGCGATGCTTTGGATGCGCCATGCCGGCGAATCCTTCAAGGCGACGCTGATGCGTTCGCGATACAGGTAATAGTCGGGCCGGATGGAAAACTCGAGCATCACCTGTTGCGGGCCGGTGGTGCGCGCCTTGACGCTGAAGGCCAGTGCCGGATCGACCGGTTCGGCCGTCTTGCCGGTCAATTTCTCCAGCAAGCCGCCGGATTGCGCCTGCGCGCAGGCGGCTGCAAACGCGATCGCGACAGCGAGGAACGCTTGTTCCCAAAATCTTTGGAGAAGGATGGATTTCTTGTGCTGCATGGTTCGTTATCCCTGTGATGCCTGATGCTTACGGCTTGCGTGGAAGGTGCCGGCGACCAGCAGCGCGGCGCCGACACAGATGCCGATATCGGCAAGATTGAAGGCCGGCCAGTGCCAGCCCTGCCAGTGGAAATCCAGAAAATCGACGACGTAGCCACGATGGATGCGATCAATGACATTGCCAAGGGCGCCGCCGAGGATGAGGCTGTAGCCGAATGCCTCGGTTTTCGGTCGCAGCTTGGTCAGCATCCAGCCGAGCACTACCGCTGCGATGATCGCGACGGCACTGAAAAAATAACGTTGCCAGCCGCCAGCGTCGGCCAGAAAACTGAATGCCGCGCCGGTATTCCAGCGATGGACGAAGTTGAAGAAATTAGTGAAGGGGATCGATGCGCCATACGGCAATCCGGTATGGACCGCGTACTTGATCGCCTGATCGGCGCCGGCCACCAGAAGAGCCAACGTCCACCAGCCGGCGCCGCGGGCTAGCCATGATGGGGCGTTATGGGGGCGGATATCGCTATGCATATCGTTTGCCTGGTAGTTAAGTATGGTTTGCAAATGGTCGGGAATCGGCATTGGCACGAATGCCGATACATTGGCGCCACCGGTATTGCCGATGGGAAGCCGTCCGGTCAGGTGCCCGGCGGGCGTAATGAACAGGCGGCCGAATTGGCCCGCGACTTCGCACATGTCGCGTCGCGCCATGCCTGCACGCAGCATCCACGCATGGGTGCGCCAATGGGGAGCGAAATAGCGTTGCCCGAGGACGTGTGCTTCCTCCATCAGTCCGAAGGCCAGGTTCAGCTCGCCGGCCCGGTACGCCGAGGCCGCGGCCTGCAGTTTTTCATTGGACGCTGCGGTGATGCGTCGCCGGTGCGCGGCTTCCGCTATTGTTGGAACAAGGTGGCGGGCAATCCGGACACAGACGAACCCCAATGCCCATCCGGCCAGCACATCCGCCGGGAAATGCGCGCCGAGCGCGAGACGCGACCACCCGACCCAGAGCAGAAAGCCCATCAGCAGACTGCGCAAAGGCGCGGACACCAAAGGCCACAGGGTGCCGACGAGAAGGGCGGCATACACCGAATGGCCGCTCGGGAAACTGTGATGCAATTCCGCTTCGCCGATGACATGCACGATTGCACCGAACACGGCCGGAGGGCGCGGAAAATCCAGCCCCCATTTCAGCATGCTGGCCAGGACGAATGCGAACAGGCAGGCCACGGCGAAACGCCACATTTGCAGCGTAATCGCTTGCGACGCGCCAAGCCGACTCGCGCGCTGCGCCCACCATCCGAGGGAAGTCAACACCAATGGCGCACCCCAGTAGCTTCCCAGCGTGCTGCCCAGCCAGGCGAGGGGCGTAAGCATGTCGGACACCTGGTTGGCGGCCAAAAAGAGCGCCTGGTTGGCGCCGTTCCAGTCGTACAGCAATGCTTTCCAGCTCATATCGATCGGCACCCCGGTGCATCGTCCATGGACCGGTCCGCGCGCGCCGACGGTTCTGCTGCCTCGCCGGCGATCGGATGGGGCTTGATTTTGTTCATAACTTGTCTATTCAATCGAAGATCTCACTCCAGATGCTCTTCTTGCGGTACGGTTTGCTATGGTGTCCGGAACCATGACCCCAGCCGGCATCGGCAACGGCAGGGCCGGGCGCGGATTGCGGCGCCGGCGCTTCTTCGGCGGCCGATCGTTCGATGATCTTGTCGAGTTCGCCCCGGTCCAGCCAGACGCCACGGCATTGCGGACAATAGTCGATCTCGATCCCTTTGCGCTCGCTCATCACGAGCTGGACGTTCTTGCAGATTGGGCACAGCATGCGGAACTCCTTTGGTTCAAGCAGTTTTATCAAGGCGCAGCAGGCGCAGTCCATTGAACACGACCAGCAGACTCGCGCCCATGTCGGCGAATACGGCCATCCACATCGTCGCGTGGCCGCTGAAGGTGAGCACGAGGAACACCGCCTTGATGCCGAGCGCCAGCACGATGTTTTGCGTGAGAATACCCGCGGTCGCGCGCGATAGCCGCACGAATGCCGGGATCTTGCGCAGATCGTCGTCCATCAGCGCCACGTCGGCCGTTTCGATCGCCGTATCGGTACCGGCCGCGCCCATCGCAAAACCGATATCGGCGCGCGCCAGCGCCGGTGCGTCGTTGATGCCGTCGCCCACCATACCGATCTGTTTGTCCGCGCCGATCAGCGACTCGACCATCTTCAGTTTATCTTCCGGCAACTGGTTGCCGCGCGCTTCATCGATGCCGACTTGCTTGGCAATGGCTTCCGCGGTATGCGGATTGTCGCCGGTCAGCATCAGCGTGCGCACGCCCAGCGCATGCAGGTCGGCGATGGCTTGCCGGCTGGTTTCCTTCACCGTATCGGCGACCGCGAACAGGCCGAGCACGCCCTCGGGGTTGCTGAGCAGCACTGCCGTTTTACCCTGCCGTTCGAGTTGTTCGAGCTTGGCTTCCAGATCGGGCGTGCTGAGGCCGAGTTCGGCCAGCAGCCGGTGGTTCCCGAGGTGAAACAGCTTGCCGTCGATTTGCCCGCGCACGCCACGGCCCGGAACGGCCGCAAATTCCATCACGTCGCGCAGAGCGATGCCGGCTTCCTGCGCCGCGCGCGCGATCGCTTGCGAGACCGGGTGGTCGGAGCGCGCGGCCAGGCTGGCGGCCATCGAACGTACCGCGACTTCGTCGCCGCGCAGCGCGACGAAGTCGGTTTGCGCCGGCTTGCCGTGCGTGATGGTGCCGGTCTTGTCCAGCGCCAGCGTGGCCAGCTTGCGGCCGCCTTCGAGATACACGCCGCCCTTGATCAGGATCCCTTTGCGGGCGGCGGCGGCCAAGCCACTGACGATCGTGACCGGCGTCGAAATGACCAGCGCGCACGGACAGGCGATGACCAACAGCACCAGCGCTTTGTAAATCCAGTCCATCCACCCCGCGCCCATCGCCAGCGGCGGTACGACGGCCACCAGCAGCGCGATGGCGAATACCGCCGGCGTGTACACGCGCGCGAACTGGTCGACGAAGCGCTG
Source organism: Pseudomonadota bacterium (assembly GCA_021821365.1). Lineage (GTDB taxonomy): Bacteria > Pseudomonadota > Gammaproteobacteria > Burkholderiales > Burkholderiaceae_D > Noviherbaspirillum. The sequence goes on from JAKACN010000183.1 coordinate 7,862, forward strand.
CGTGGGCGCGCGGGCGCCTTGCGCGGATTCGACCGCATGGATGATGCGCGCCAGCGTGGAGTCGGTCGCGCGGGCCGTGACCTTGTACTCGAACGAACCGGATTCGTTGATCGTGCCGGCGAATACCGGGTCGCCCACGGTTTTTTCCACCGGCAGGCTTTCCCCGGTGATCGGCGCCTGGTTGATCGCGGACTGTCCGGTGACGATCACGCCGTCGAGCGCGATGCGCTCGCCGGGTTTGACGCGCACCACGGCTTCCAGCATCACCTCCTTGGCTGGCATGTCGGCCCAACTGCCGTCCGGCTGTTGCACGGTGGCCGTCTCGGGCGCGAGGTCCATCAATCCGCGTATCGCATTGCGCGCACGGTCGAGCGACTTTGCTTCGATCACTTCCGCCAGTGCGAACAGGAACATCACCATCGCCGCTTCGGGCCAGTGGCCGATCAGCATCGCGCCGGTGACCGCGATCGACATCAGGGCATTCATGTTCAGATTGCCGTTTTTGAGCGCAATCCAGCCCTTCTTGTACGTCGGCAGACCGCCGGTGAAAATCGCGCCCAAGGCAAGCGCCACAACCAGCCACTGGCTGCCTCCGGTCCATTCGACGAGTTCGGCGAGCAGTGCCGCGACACCGGAAACCGCCATCGGCCACCAGTTGGTTTTTGCCGGGGGCACGACCTCATCCGGCCCCGCGGTTTCCGCATCTTCGAGCTCTGCCTCGAAACCCAGGGACTTGAGCGCCGCCAACGCGGCGGGCAGCGCTTGTGGCGCGTGCTGCAATGTCAGCTTGCGCTGCATCAGATTGAACTGCATGTCGGCAATGCCCGCCATGCCAGCCAGCTTGCCGCGAATCAGCCCTTCCTCGGTCGGACAATCCATCTTGGCAATGCGCAACACGCTGGTTCGGCTGCCGCCCGCGTCTTCGCGCCGCGCCTTCATGCCGATGCCTGCCAGGGCGGCTTCCACCGGCTGCAGCGAGGGCAGGTTGTGGTTCACCGCTAACGTCCTTTGCATCAGGTTGAAGTCCAGACCCGTGATGCCGGCAAGCTTCCCGAGCTTGTCGCGAATGAGCGCCTCTTCGGTCGGGCAATCCATGTTTTCAATACGGTACACAGCCCGCTCGCTTTTGCCGGCATCCTGACGGCGCGCCTTCATTCCGATGGCTGCCAGTCCAGCTTCCACCGGTTCCAGGGAAGGAAGGGCATGACTTACCGTCAGCGTGCGCTGCACGAGGTTGAAATCCAGATCGGTGACGCCATTGAGTTTGCCGAGCTTGTTACGGATTAATGTTTCCTCTGTCGGACAATCCATATTGTCGATCCGGTAAGTTACCCGGTTTACCGCGCCCGAGGGAAAGAGCGGGGTGGTGTTCGACGGTGTGCTTGCGCATCCGCAACTTTTCGATTCACATTTGTCCATGTCAAGAACTCCTTTCAGTTTACATTGCGCATTTCACACCTTATAGCTACTATAGTGTCAAGTGTTTTTTGGAGAAATGCCGTGCAAAAGCTGAAAATCGGCGAACTCGCGGTGCGCACCGGCTGCCAGGTCCAGACGATCCGCTTCTATGAAACCGAAGGCCTGTTGCCGGTCCCGCCGCGCAGCACCGGTAACTACCGGCTATACGACGATGCCCATATCGAGCGGCTGATGTTCATCCGTCATTGCCGCAGCCTGGACATGACGCTGGACGAAATTCGCAGCCTGTTGCGGTTCCAGGATGCGCCGGAAAGGGAGTGCGGCGAGGTGAATGCGCTGCTCGACGCGCATCTCCGCCACGTCGCCACGCGCATCCGTGAGCTCAAGGCGCTGGAGCGGCAGCTCGTCGAGTTGCGCCGTTGCTGTGATGCGGTGCGTCCTGTACAGCAGTGCGGGATCCTGCAGGAACTCACGGAGCCCGACCGCATCACAGCCGAGCAGCATGCCGGAGCGGCGCATGTGCGCGGTACCCATGGCTTGCGCGCTCACGAAGAAAAAGATGTTTGAACCGGTGATGCCGGTGGTTTGCCCAATGGTTCCCAAGTGTTGATGAAGCCGGCGACTCTCTTCGCGATCGCGGCTGCATTGGGCGCGACAACCGTCGCGGGCTTTGCACCGATACAAGCCGGCATCGTCCCATTCTTCACGTTCGCAGGCCTGTTGCTGCTGCTGCGGCAGGCATCGTCGCCGCGTATTGGCGCACTGGCCGGATTCGGTTTCGGATTGGGACTGTTCGGCGTTGGCGTAAGCTGGATTTTTATCAGCCTGCAGCGCTACAGCGCCATGCCCGATGCGCTTTCTGTGGCGGCCACGGTACTCTTTTGCGCATTCTTTGCACTGTATCCGGCGCTCTTCGGCTATTTTGCCGCGCGCTGGCGCGGATCGGCGAATACCTTGCTGCTGTTTCCCTGTCTGTGGACGGCGACGGAGATGGTCCGTGGCGCGATGTTAGGCGGGTTTTCGTGGCTGTCGCTTGGCTACTCGCAGGTGCCTCATTCCGTCTTGAGCGGCTATGCGCCGCTGCTGGGGCAGTATGGCGTGTAGTTCATGGTGGCGCTTCTCAGTGCATGCATCGCCGTATTCG
>JAKACN010000184.1 GCA_021821365.1 Pseudomonadota bacterium
TGGAACGCATGCGCCGCAGCGAAAAGGCCATCATGGAAGTCGCGGTGGACAGGTGCGGCATGCCGCGCGCGCATTTCATTTCGGCGTTTCCGTCCAATGCCACCAATCTGCGGTGGGTGGATGACGAAGCGGAGGCCCGGCATGCGTATAGCGCAAGGCTCGCACGCTACGCCGCCCTGGTGAAGGACGAGCAGCAGAACCTGCTGGACATCCAGCAGCACGCGGCGATCCCGCTGACGGACCTGCGCGACCTCTACCGCCGCATGACGGAAGCGGAGTCGCGCGTGCGCCGCGCCAAGAACGAGATGATCGAGGCGAACCTGCGGCTGGTGGTGTCGATCGCGAAGAAATACGTCAATCGCGGCCTGCCCTTCCTCGACCTGATCCAGGAAGGCAACATCGGCCTGATGAAGGCGGTCGACAAGTTCGAATATCGCCGCGGCTACAAGTTCTCGACCTATGCGACATGGTGGATCCGCCAGGGCATCATGCGTGCCGTGGCCGACACCGGCCGCACCATCCGCGTGCCGGTGCACATGATGGAGATGGTGAACAAGCTCAACCGCATTTCGCGCGAGATCCGCAGCGCCACCGGAACGACACCCGACCCGGCGACGCTGGCGGTCAGGATGAAGCTCTCCGAAGCGAAGGTGCGCGAGATCCTGAAGGTGGTGCGGGAACCGGTATCGCTGGACGTGCCGGTCGGCGAGGACGGGGACATGGAGCTGGGCGACATGGTCGAGGACATCCACGCCCAGGCGCCGGAAGACGCCGCCGTACAGGCATCGATGCGCGCAATCGTCAAGGATATGCTCGACTCGCTCACGCCGCGCGAAGCGAAAGTGCTGCGCATGCGCTACGGCCTCGATACGGCGCGCGACCATACGCTGGAAGAAGTCGGCAAGCAGCTCGATGCCTCGCGCGAACGCGTGCGGCAGATCGAGGCGACGGCGATGAGCAAGCTGCGCCATCCGTCGCGCGCCGACAAGCTGCGCAGCTTCCTCGAAGCGGACTGATTCCTCGTCCCCATCAAAGAAAAAAAAAGGCCGCTCCGGACACATTCGGAACGGCCTTTTTGCCGGCATGCATTGCCATCCCGCGTGAATGCAACGCCGGCAACATTTAGCCCACATCCAAACCGGGAACCGCGCACCGCCCCGCCCTATCCCACGTCCACATCACCGATCCCGTGCTCGCGGAACGAACTTCTCCTCCCTCGTTTCCTGCGGCCAGCCACGCGCCCGGCAGAGGCGCCCTCCTTCATCGCCATCAGTCACGCCCGCGAAGGGACACAGGAGGCCGGTGAAGTGCCGGAGAGAGCAACGAGTCGCTTCGTTGCATCCTGTCCATTCGTGCATCTTCATGAAGGAGATTACAGTGAGAAAAATTCTTATCCATTGCGCGGCGACACTCTGTTTCACGGCAGTCCTGCCGCCGGCGGCCATGGCAAACGGCACAAGCGATTCGCCCGCCGACCGGCACCATCCGCCCTTTGACGGGAAGTACAGGTTCAGGACCATCGACGTTCCGGATGCGACCGGCACTGCCGCCTATGGCATCAACGACGCCGGCGCGGTCGTCGGACGCTTCTTCCATCCGCAGCTGCCGGGACAGTTCTCCCTCAACCATGGATTCCTGCTGAAGAACGGCCAGTTCACGACGATCCAGTACCCGCCCGCGCCCGGCGATGACTCCGACATCGCGGAGACGGCCTACGACATCAACAACCAGGGCGTGATCGCGGGCGGCTATCGCATCGGGCACGGCTTCAACTACGCCTTCCTGCTCGAAGGCGGCGTCTACAGCACCATCCCCCAGCCCGACCCCACTATCTATGTGTCGTCCGCCAACGGGATCACCGATGCGGGCACGATCGCCGGTACCTACATCTCCACGCGCATCTCCGACATCCACAGTTACCTGCTCAAGCAGGGCAACTTCTCGACCATCGACGTCCCCGATGCCATCGCGACGTACGCCAACGGCATCAACAACGCGGAAGACGTGGTCGGCGAATACATCGGCAGCGATGCGAAACAGCATGGTTACCTGTCCAGCGGCGGCAGCGTCACCAACATCGACCGGCCCGGTGCGGATACGACAACGCCTTATGGCATCAATGCCCGCGGTCAGATCGCCGGCGCCTACCGGGAAGCCGGCGCGACCCACGGCTTCGTGCTGGCCAGCGGCAGCTACCTCACCATCGACTACCCCGGCGCAACGAGCACCGAAGTATTCGGCATCAACAACAAGGGCGAAGTCGTGGGGGATTATCTCGATGCCGACGGCAGGCGTCATGGCTTCATCGCCTTCCCGCGCCATCATGCCAAGAACCAGGAGGAAGGCCGCGGCAGCATGCTGATGTCGCCCTTCTCCCAATAGTCCCTGCCGACGGCGGAAGGCGCCTGCGTGCCTCGTTCTTGCGTCAGCTCACCACGCCATCCTGGCACGCGCCTACCATGGACGCAGGAAAACGCGTGCTGACGCCATGAAGAAAATCCAGGTTGCGGTAATCGGTCCCGGCAGGCTTGGCAAGGCGTGCGCCGACGCGCTCATCGGCGACGCCGATCTGGTACTTGCGGGGATCGTGCACCGCGCCGGTTCGATTGCCGTGATTCCGGAGAGACTGCGGCGTGCCCCGGTCGTGGAACATGTGCGCGACCTTCCCGCTGTCCATGTCGCGCTGGTCTGCGTCCCGCCCGACCGTGCGACGGGCATCGCGCGCGAATTGCTGCAGGCACGCATTCCCGTGGTCGAATGCGCGCGACTCGAGGGGGCGGCACGCGAGGCGCATTATGCCGACATCGATGCGGCGGCACATCACTTCCGCGTGCCGGCGGTGGTCGGCGCCGGCTGGGATCCGGGCATGCTGCCCTTGTTCAACAAGGCGTTCGCAACGTTGATCCCACGGGGCCATGAATCCTTCCACCGCCATCCCGGCGTCAGCCTGCATCACAGCGCGGCGGTCGCGCACGTTCGCGGCGTCAAGGAAGCGCTGGCGGGCGAAATGCGCAGCGTGGAAGGCCGGCCACAGCGTTATGTCTACGTTGAGCTCGAGAAAGGCGCCAAACTCGAACAGGTGCGCGCGGTCATTGCCGGCGATCCGTTATTCGCCGGCGAAGAGACGCAGGTTTTCCAGGTGGACAGCATGGCCGGCCTGGAGGCGGAGGAAGGAGAAGGCGTCGTCCTGGAGCGCCGCTCCGCACCCGCAAGCGGGGTGCACGAAAGCCTGTTGCTGGAAGCACGTTTCGAGCTGGGCGCCTTTGCCGCGCGGGTCATGCTGGATGGCGCGCGCAGGATCACCTCGCTGCCGCACGGCGCGCACCGGTATGCACTGGGGATGTGAACAAGCGGCGTCTGCTTGCCCGCGCCGGCTTGCCGCCATTCCGTCGCTGCCCCTTCTTTGCGTGCGGAAATTCTTGCGGCACTGCATACCGGGCCGGCAAGAAAAACTTCCCCGTTCTGCGCTGCATCAAGCCCGGCGAGAATGGCCGCCCTAAGCTGAAACTTGCCATTCAGCTCACGAACCGGACGACATAATGAAAATCCCACTTCACATCACCTTCCTGAATGTTCCCCCTTCGGATGCCATCGAGGCGGAGATTCGCAAGCGCGCGGAAAAGCTGGATCTCTTCTCCGAGCATGTCATGCACTGCCAGGTCACGGTGGATGCCGCTGGCAAGCATCACACCCAGGGCCGCCTGTATGAAGTCCGCGTCGACCTGACCTTGCCGGGCACCGAGCTCGCGGTCAGCCACGTGCATCGCCACGAGGATGTTTTCGTGGTCATCCGCGATGCCTTCGAGGCAGCGGTGCGGCGGTTGCAGGATTATGTGCGGGAGCAGCGCGGCGACGTCAAGACGCACGAGGTGCCCTTGCACGGCCATGTGACGCAATTGTTTGAAGAAGGCTACGGCTTCATCGAAACGCCGGACGGCCGGGAATTTTATTTCCAGCGCGACAATGTCGCCTACCCCGATTTCGACTCGATCGCAGTCGGCACCGAAGTGCAGTTCCTTGAACATGTCGCTGCGGAAGGCTTGCAGGCCAAGCGGGTAACGGCCGGTCATCAGATTCCCGGCATGCATTGATGGCGTCGAACAAACGACAAGGAGTACCGATGAGCACGCAATTCGACCATGTTTCCGTCGTCAAGAAGGGCAACATCTATTTCGACGGGAAATGCATTTCGCACAACCTCGGTTTCCCCGACGGCACGAAAAAAACGATCGGCGTCATCATGCCGTCGATGGTGACCTTCACGACCGACGTGCCGGAAATCATGGAAATCGTCGACGGGACGTGCCGCGCGCGCGTCGGCGAGGAAGGCGAATGGAAGGACTATGCTGGCGGCCAGCGCTTCCAGGTGCCCGCCAGGACGAGCTTCGACCTGGAAGCCTACGAGCCGGTGCATTACGTCTGCCATTTCGGCAATGCCTGATTTCCCCTGAAACCTGGCGGCGCGCGAACGCGCGCTGTCGCCTCACTTGCCGTTGCGCTCGATCCAGAGCTGCGCATCCTCCCTGCGCACGCGGGTGCCCATTTCCTCACACAAGCCTGCTATCCGTGACGCGATGTGTTCGAAGTGTGCGCCGCGCGCGAGCCGTACCTGGCAATCCTCGATGAACACCGGATGGAGAGCGATGCGCCGCCAGTCGTCGCGCGTCAGTTCCAGTTCCAGCAGCAACTGGTGATCGTTGCGAAAATCCGCGTCGACGTAATAATCGTCCACCAGGTCGCCCGCCGCATAGATGATCGGGCAGCCGCGATGGATCTCGATGCCATGAAAGACATGGGCGCTGTGTCCGAACAGGATTTTCCATCCCATGTCGATGGCCGCATGTGCCAGCGCGCGGAATGTCTTCGACGGCCGGTGCACCATGTTCGGTCCCCAGTGCAACGACAGGATCGGCCAATCGACCCCGGCACGGCGCAGTGGTTCGAGCGCGTCGCGGAAGGCGGCGAACACGCCGGCCTCGTCGCTGAAGTCGAGATAGGCGATGCCGGGCTGGTCGGATCGCGCGGCGAAATCTTCCTGGTGATCGCAGAACGCGGCCATGCCGAAGCGGAGATCGCCGCATTCGACGACAACCGGGGCCGACGCTTCGCGCAGGTTTTCCCCCGCCCCGGCAAAGCGGATGCCTGCCTTGCGAAGGTCATGCAGCGTATCGCGCAGACCGCGCACGTCGAAGTCGAGGATATGATTGTTCGCCAGGCTGACCACATCCACGCCCGCATGCAGCAAGGCATCGACGGCCTGCGGTGGCGCGCCGAAATAGAAGGCCTTGGGCGCGCCCTGCCACTGCGCGTTCGAGGAAGTGATCGCGCATTCGAGATTCACCACCGTCAGGTCGGCGCCGCGCATCAGGTCCGCAATCGGGCCCAGCGGGTAATCAGCGCCGAAGCGCAGGATCGCCTCCTTCACGAGCCTGCCGAGCATGACATCGCCGCCGAAGATGACCCGCTTGAACGGCGGCTGCACGGATTGTTCCTGCGTCATGTTGCACTGCCTTTCGCGCTCGATGCCGTCATGCCATGTGTCGCTCAGGTCCGCGCGGCGCGCCTGCCGCGCTCCGCATCCACCGACCGCAACAGGATGAGTCCCGCGACGAAATACCCGCCGGTGACCAGCATCGCGAGGCGATGATCGCCCCGCGACAGCCAGGTCGCGAGGCCGTAGGTCAGCGGACCGATGATCGATGCAAGCCGCACCGCCATGCCCCACAGTCCGAAGAACTCGGCACGCCGCGTCTCGGGGCTGAGCACGCCGACGAAGGCACGCGCGGCGGACTGGCTCGCGCCGAGGCACAGTCCTGCGATGTTGGCCGCCACCCAGAACAGCCCTCGCCCGTGCGCCAGCCATGCCAGCACGACCATCAGGATCCAGCCCGCCAGCGTGATCGCGATGGTGGCAACGTGGCCGATGCGGTCCTGCACATAACCGAAGGCGAACGCACCCGCCGCGGCGGTGATGTTCACGACGATGATCATCAGCACCGCATCCTGGGTCGAGAATCCCATCGCCTGCTGCGCATAGATCGCGGCCAGCGCGATGACGGCCTGGATGCCCGATTGATACACCACGATGCAGACCAGGAAGCGCCGCAGGTCGAGGTAATGGCGCGTGTGATGCAGCGTCTGCAACAGGCGCCCGAAGGTCTGCCGGGACAGGCCGGCTCCCGGCAGGGATTGTCTTCTCGCGCGTTCGTGCAGTAGCAGGAAGGTCGGCAGGCTGGCGAAGCCGAACATGGCGGCGGTGATCAGCATGGTGACCGGCACGTATTGCCGCGCCGGTTCGCCGTGCGCGACGGCCCGGTTCACATACGCAAGGCAGATGGCGAGCGACAGCAGCCCGCCGAGGTAGCCGAGACTCCAGCCCCAGCCGGACACCTTGCCCTGGCTGTCGCCGGCGGCGAGTTCCGGCAGGAAGGCGGCGACCAGGTTTTCTCCGATGCCGTAGAAGACGCTGGAGAGTATCAGCAATGCCACGGTCAGCCCCAACGTCTCCGGCTCGGCCAGCGCGAGCGATGCGGTCGTCGCCACGCAGCCGACGGTGGATGCCAGCAGCAGCCGTTTCTTGTTGGCGCGCAGGTCGGCATAGGCGCCGAGCACCGGACCGATGGCCATCAGCAGCAGGTTGGAGGCAGCCAGCGCCGCAGTCCATGCCAGCGTCGCCCAGCTTGCGCCACCGGCGACGACCGCCACGAAATAGGCATTGAAGATCGCCGTGACGACGACCGTGGTGTAGCTTGAATTGGCGAAATCGTACATCGCCCAACTCCACACTTCCCGGCGCAGCACGCCAGGCGCGAGGGCGCTCGCTGCGCCAGGAACATCCTTTTGCAGGGTCTGGGGCATGGCTGTCTGGGGCATGGCTTATGGCTTGCCGCCGGCTCCGTGGAAAGGACAGGATACGGCCGGCCCGGGCCGATGAAAAGCCTTCCCTGCCTGCGGGCTTGATCCATGACAAGGATGCGGTCCGCCGAAGATTTATGGTGGCGGTGAACGGCCAATAGCCACTCATTGCAGGCGTATGACATTTCCCTTCCTGCCGCCACCGTGAACGAGCGCCCTATCACAAACAACCGGCCTGCCGCAGACCAACTGCTTGCCATCGTGCAGCAACTCGCGCGCGAAACGCACCCGGAATCGTACCGCGCTTCGCACCCCGACCATGCCGTGGCAGTCGGCCTGCACTCCTCCTTCGAGCGCGACCTTGGCCTGGACAGCCTGGCGCGCGTCGAGCTGATGCAGCGCGTGGGCAATGCGTTCGGTGTCGAGCTGCCAGCCGAGGCACTCTCCGAAGCCGACACGCCGCACGACCTGCTGCGCTTCCTGGCACAGACGCGCCCGGAAATCTCGGCCGCGGAAGCGGTCAGCCTCGCCGGCGCGCGGACGAGCGATCTTCCCAGGGAGGCGCAGACCCTGGTCGATGTTCTCGAATGGCATGTCGACCGCCAGCCTGACGCGGTGCATATCCTGCTGCACGACGAACAGCACCGGGAACACCCGATCCGCTATCGCGATCTGCTCGACGGCGCACGCGCGATCGCCGCCGGTTTGCAGGAGAAAGGTTTGCAGCCGAGGCAGACGGTGGCGCTGATGCTGCCCACCGGCTTCGACTACCTGTCCTGCTTTTTTGGCGTCATGCTGGCCGGCGGCATTCCGGTGCCCATCTATCCGCCGGCGCGCATGGCCCAGCTCGAAGACCATTTGCGCCGCCACGCGCGTATTCTTTCCAATGCCGAAGCGGCGCTCATCGTCACAGTGAAACAGGCCAGGCAGGTCGCACTCATGCTGCAGGCCGCCGTGCCGAGCCTCGCGGCAATCGTGACACCCTTCGAGCTGCGAGCAGCGCAGGAGGCGCCACGCTACCGTCCGCAGGCCGGCGATATCGCCTTCCTGCAATACACCTCGGGCAGCACCGGCGATCCCAAGGGCGTGGTGCTCACACATGCGAACCTGCTGGCCAACATCCGCGCGCTCGGGCAGACCGCGCAAGCCGGTCCAGGCGACGTGTTCGTCTCGTGGCTGCCGCTGTATCACGACATGGGCCTGATCGGCGCCTGGTTCGGCACCATGTACCACAGCATTCCGCTGGTGCTCATGTCGCCGTTGGCCTTCCTGGCGCGGCCCGCGCTCTGGCTGCAGACGATCACGCGCCATCAGGGCACGATGTCGGCCGCGCCGAATTTTGCGTACGAGTTGTGCGTACGCCATGTCAGCGACGCCACGATCAAGGAACTCGACCTGTCGCGCTGGCGGCTTGCGCTCAACGGTGCCGAGCCGGTCAGCCCTGTCACCCTGGAAGCCTTCGCCACGCGTTTCGCGCCCTGCGGTTTGCGCAGGCAGGCCATCACGCCGGTGTACGGTCTGGCAGAGTCATCGGTCGGACTTGCCTTTCCGCCTCTGGAACGCGGGCCGCGCATCGACGTCATCGCGCGCGACGCCTTCGATCGCCGGGGCGAAGCCGCACCGGGAAGCGGCGATGACACACTCGCCATTCCCTCCTGCGGCCGCGCGCTGCCGGGGCACGAGATTCGTGTCGTCGACGATGCCGGCTACGAGCTGCCGGAACGCCATGTCGGGCGGCTGGAATTCCGCGGCCCGTCCGCCACCGCCGGCTACTATCGCAATCCGGCCGCGACAGCCACGCTGTTCCATGGCGGATGGCTTGATTCAGGCGACTACGCCTACCTGGCCGACGGCGAAGTCTTCATCGCCGGCCGCGTGAAGGATCTCATCAAGCGCGGCGGGCGCAACCTCTACCCCTACGACCTGGAGCAGGCTGTCGGCAACGTGCCGGGCATCCGCAAGGGATGCGTCGCGGTGTTTGCCAGCCCCGATCCCGCCACCGGCAGCGAACGCCTGGTGATCATGGCCGAGACGCGCGAACGCGACGACGCCGCACGCGCGCGCCTGCGCGACACGCTGAACCGGACAGCGGTGGACGTGATCGGCATGCCGGCGGACGACATCGTGCTGGTTCCACCGCATTCGGTGCCCAAAACCTCCAGCGGAAAGATCCGCCGCCTCGCCAGCAAGGACGCCTACGAGCACGGCAAGGCAGCGCAGCCCGCCGCCCTGCCCTGGCTGAACACCGCCCGCTTCATGGCAAGCACATTGCTGGCCGATGCCCGGGTCGCGGCGCGCCGTGCCAGGACCTGGACCTATGGCATCTATGCATGGCTGGTGTTCGGTGCCCTCGCACTGCCCTGCGGCGGCCTGATCATGCTGCTGGGTCGTCCCGCGACAGGCCGTCGCATCGGCCGCTTCGGCACGCGCCTGCTGTTCCACCTCGCCGGCGTGCCCTTGTCTGCGACAGGGCTCGACCACTTGCCGCGCGCGCCGCACGTGCTGCTGGTTAACCATGCAAGCTACCTGGATGGCATCGTGCTCACCGCGCTGCTGCCCGCGATCCCGGGCTATGCGTTTGCCGCGAAGCGCGAATTCGCTCGCCAGGCCGTCATGCGCCGCCTGCTCGCCGGTCTGGGCAGCATCTTCGTCGAGCGCGACGATCCACGGCGCGGCATGGAGGATGTCGAACTGATGGCGGAAACCTTGCGCCGCGGCGAAAACATCGTGGTCTTCCCCGAAGGCACGTTCAGCCGCGAAGCGGGCCTCAAGCCCTTCCACGCAGGCGCCTTCCTCGCGGCGGCGCGAACCGGTGCGCCGCTGGTCGTGGGCGGCTTGCGCGGCACGCGCGCCGCCTTGCGCGGCGACACCTGGTGGCCGCGCCGCACGCGCATCGCATTCACGCTCGGTCCGGTGCTTCCGCCACCCGGCCCCGAATGGGGCGACGCCGTGGGCGCGAGCGCCGATGCGCGGTCGGCGATGGCCGGGCTGTGCGGTGAGTTCGCACTCGATCCGCAAACCTGATTCCGGAAGATCGAACGTAACCGGATTTGCCCCGGACGCCCGCCGCCGACCCGAGTAGAACCGGCAGCTGCCGAATGACAGCCCTCATCCAGACCGTGAATTTCATTTCACTACAATTTCCAGTGTGCCAACTTTTTGTTAGCCTGTCGTCCCACGCGGAGATGAAGGGAGATATGCATGCTTTTACAGTGGATTGTGAAGAACGACAAAACATCGCATGGGGGTACGGTCATTGAAGGCGATCCGACCTTCGACACGCATAGCGAGCCGGTAGCCCTTTGTTGGACATAGGGCGACCTGCCCCAAGTGCAAAGGCGGCCCATTCCCGATCATTACCGGCGCGCAGCATTTCATTTGCAACGGCCGGCCTGTCGCGCGACATGGCGACAAGACCGGCCGCGGCGCCACGCTGGTCAGTGGTCAGGCTGTCAGTGGATGGTCGGCATAACTGATGCCCGAAACCGCATTGCATACTGACGACGCTGCACA